>CP070801.1:517783-525989 GCA_020343575.1 Candidatus Aenigmatarchaeota archaeon | reverse complement strand
GTGCTAAACTCTGTTTCCCTTGTCCTCACATCACCCTCAATACCTGATATCCTTTCCTTTTCCATAAGAAGTCTCTCGTCTAATACCTCGATCTCCGATTTCAGGTCATCTATTGTTTTTGCGAGGATTTTCTTCTCAGCAACCAGCTTTTCTATCTTCTCCTTCTGAACCTCGGTGATTTTGGAAATACCCAATGAAAATGTATCAATATTCTTAATCTCTTCCTTCAGTAATTTAACCTGCTCCAGATAATTCAAAATCTCTTTTCTGATTGATCTTATTTCAGGAATTGTCTGAACATGTACAGTCTTCAATTGGTCTCCTACCCATTTCTTAACCTTATCTGGCGCTTTCAATTCATTAATTTTTTTATTTAATTTTTCATCAACTGTATCAAGTTTTTTTATTTTCTCATTAAGTTCTGTATAACTTTTTTCCATTTCTGAGAGTTTGAGTTGGATTACATCAGAAAATATTTTATTCACGTCTTTCTCAATTTTTTCATGACTCTTTATTTGATGTTGCTTTACTTTTTCAGAAAGTTCTGTTGAAAGAGTTTCCATTTTTTTCTTTATATTTTCTTTCAGTATGTCTATACCCTCATGAAACTTCATGTCTCTTCCTATTATCTCCTTGTAAATCTTATCCCTTTCAATCTCCAGGGCTTTTATCTCCTCTTTCATTTTTTGTAGATTAAGTATCTCTACCCTCAATTGGTTCATGTTTGTTCTCAATCCATTAATTCTGTGTTTCAGGTTCCTAATCTCATTCACAGCGGGTTCCATCTTAACTCTCATTTTTTTGCTAACAAGGTTAGGTATAAACTCATCGACAAGTTCATCAGCAGAGAATATGAGCTTTCTTAATTTTTGAACGTTGTCTGGACCCAGCTTTTCGCTGATAGTCTGAAACTTCTCTTCCAGCGTGGGTACCTTTTCCAGGATTTTTATCTTGTCCTCTATGTTCATTATACTGTAATCCGTTTTCTTTTTCAGATTGTCAAGATTTTTATTAAGGTTAGTTATTGATTTCTTTATTCCTGATAATTCAGTCTGTAAATCAACTTCTTCTCCAAATGCTGCCAGTCCTTTTGATACTGTCCCTGTTGGTGGCTTACCTACTTCATAAGCCTCCGGAGCTACCATTGCTGGTGTTGGTATGGGTGATGTAGCTTTTGGCGTTGTAGTCTTTTCTTTAAGTTTATTTATCTTACTTTCAAGATCAGATACCTTTTTAAGATCATCTGATAATTTTGATAATCTAGAATCTACACTTTCTTTTATCATTTTTGAAATATCTTTTTTTAAACCTTCTTTTGTTTTATTTTCTTCAAATCTTTTTTTTATTTTATCATCAAATTTTTTCAAAACAGAAAGTGGTTTCCCTTCCTTAGATTCTTTTACTTCAATATCTTTTGTTTTGATTTCTTTTTCTTCAAACTCTGGTTCTGATTCAGATTTTGAAATAGTTTCTATAATCTGCAACAAATTTTTATTTTTTTCTTCTAAATTGATCTTTTCTTTTTCAAGTTCTTTTATTATCTTTTCCTTACGTGGAACTTTTTCTTTTCTAGGTTTTCTTCTCCTAACCTTACGTTTTTTCGGCATGCTATCCCCAAGTTTCGTATTTTATAATTAAAAGGGGTATATAAATGAGTTTTTATATATATTTAATAGTATATTTATACTATTTTTTTTGAATTTTTTCAAGGTTTTTAAGAAACCTTGTCAGCTCGTTTTTAGGCTAAAACACGTTTTTTGTTAAATTTTCCAAAAATTTTATATTACTTTCATACAATTTTTTAATATATGAAAAAGAAATCTGACATTCGGGGGTATAAAAATTTCTGGTTGATATGGTTAAATTGTGCAGGAAATCCAGATAAAGGAATATCGGTTTTCGAGATACAGAACAAGTGGGGTATAAACACGAATTATCTTTACCACAACGAGATGGGGTTAAAGAAACCATTATACATTCGTATGATAAGAGAGAAATTCATAGAAAAAGAGGGTAGGAAACTGAAGCCAAAATTTGAGTGGATTCCTGAATACATTAAAGATCAGTATATTTTGAAAGGTAGTGGAAACCAGTGGCTCCCCATAGCGCTTTTGAGTGTAAAATGGCCAATTGTTCAGAAATTCGTAAAGGATCATGCAAAGGAGATTTTCAATGAAGAGAATCTTAAGATCCTCTACAAGAATGATAGGGATTTGCTTGGTAAATACGGACCCTACATATTCTCTGATATATTCCTGTTCCTATTGTTCTTCAACCTTATCCTATTCTGCAGAAAATACAGGGCAGACGTGGTTCTCAGAATAATATCAACTATCGTTTCCATATTTTCGGACAGGGATCTTCTAAACTATATACGAAAACTAAGTCTACAGATAGGTAAGGATATTCCGATACTGATTCGTAGCGAGGCCGAACTCAACAAGTTCATGTATCCGTTCAAGTGGTAAAGAATAGCTTTTAAATTATTAACCCAATTAATTATATTGGGGTGTTCTTTTTGAGCAGGATAATCGGGGTGATATCTGGGAAAGGTGGTGTTGGAAAAACCACTATAGTCATCAATTTGGGAGCAGCACTCGCCTCAAAGTTCAAAAAGGATGTTATCATAGTAGACTGCAACGTAACGGCTTCTCACCTAGGCCTTTATCTTGGGATGTATTACTACCCTGTTTCACTGAATCAGGTTTTGTCAGGTGAGGTAAGGATTGACAAGGCCATATATAACTACAGCATACCTGGTATGAGGATAATACCTGCTTCTTTGTCTTTGAATGACTTGAAGGGTGTTGATGTCGCAGAGTTGAAAAAACATATAAAGACCCTTTTCGGAACAGCAGACATTATATTGTTGGATGGGGCACCGGGTTTTGGGAGAGAGGTAATGGCAACCATACAAGCGAGTGATGAGCTTCTTTTCATAACAACGCCATTTATCCCCACACTAATAGATACGATGAAATGCTTTAACGTTGCAAGTGAGATTGGGGCAAAGCCCCTTGGAATCGTTCTGAATATGACTGGTGAGGGTAGGCATGAACTCTTCCCGAATGAGATAGAGCAATTGGTCGAGTTGCCTGTAATATCTCAGATACCTAGGGATAAAATCGTTGTAAAGGGTCTGGCTGCAAAGCTTCCTGTTATTGACTACAACCCAAGGTCAAAGGCAAGTAAGGAGATAATGAAGCTTGCTGCGCACATTGCTGGAGAAACATACAAACCCCAGGGACTTTTCTCTAGGGTCTCCTCTTTTTTCAGAAGAGAAAAACCAAGAAGGGAACTTCTGGATTTTAAATTAAAATCACTAACCAAGTAGATTTATTTCACCAGGGCTTTCCTTATCCTCTTATCCAAATCCTTTATCTTATCCTCGCTTCTCTTCTTCAGGCTCTCGTATGCGGCCTTTGAGATTATACCCTGTTTGTGCTGGGTTTCGAGAAGAGTAAGCATCCTCTGCGTCTTATTCCTCTCATCCTTCATTCTCTCTACCTCAAGACCAGCTCCCTTTACTGTTGATGCAACCATTCTTGCTTCTGACATTCTTCCTCTAAGTATCATCCTTAAGCTCTTAGTCATCCTCCTTATTAGGAATACTAGGATCACTACCACGATTATGAATACTATCAAAATTATTACCCACCAGGGTATTGCTATACCAACCGCGGCTTCCTTAAGAAGGTCTTCAGCCTCCTTTAACAGTTTCCATGCTGTGTAAACAGCATCAAGGGATGCATCATACAGGTTTCTGTTGAGATATTCTTCAGCCATTTCGATCTTCTTTTCCGCCTCTCCAAGCTTTTCTCTCGCTTTCGATACATCTAAACCCTGGCTCTCCAGCTTGTCGGCTTCATTCTCGAGTTCCTCCAGCTTTGCCTTGAGCCTAACGAGTTCGAACTCTATCAGGTCCTTCCTTGATGTGAAAACAAAGAGTCTGAATGTCTTTTCATCACTTACCTGGCCTGACTGCGCTGTTATTTTAACGTCATACTGACCTGATGCTTCACCCCTTGGAACTACTATCTTAAGGGTGAAAACTGCCTGGGACCCCACACTTAAGGAATCAACAACTGACGGCTCAACTGTTATCCAGTCTGACGCAGGTCCGGATATGAGAAGCTCAACATTATCCAGAGTTGTGCCTCCTACATTCTCCACAACAACGTTCACCAGTCTCTGAACACCTATCTCAACCCCGACCTCATCTTCATACTCCGTTATATTGATGGCTGCTGGTGCTCCTGGTGGGGCTGGACCTGGTGTTGGGGCTGGTGGACCTGGTGGACCTGGTGGTGTTGGGATTTCTCCGGTAACAAGGAAAGTTGCATTTGCATATGCAGCCTCAATGAACGGATCGTACTTTACCATTACGTTCAGGAAATAGGTCCCTGGTGGTTGACTACTGAATATGTTAGCGGTTCTCTGGAATGATTTGTTCTCGCCACCCTTGATGTTCGTTGGGAACATGGTCATATACCACGTTTGTCCATCAGAAACCCAGTACGTTACATTGACATCATCATGATCTACCTCTCCCATGTTCTCTATGTACAATTCAAAATTGAGAACGCCTCCTTGCGGAACCTCTGCATCAATGCTGGTTATGATAACGTCATAGGGTCCTCCTCTCGATATCCTGAAAGGCCAAATATCAAAGGTTTCCTTGTCTCCCTTTGTTACTTGTAGAACTGCCAGATATGAACCCGTTAAAACAGTGTCACTCAGAACCTCTGAATATTTATAGAATCCCACACCCGTTTTATTCAGGTCACTCATGTTCAGGATCCTCCAGGGGTCTAGTGTGTATCCTTCTGTCCTGTATAGGGTTAGGTTTATGGTGTCTGGGTCAACTGGCTGGTTGTAGTACTCCATGATTACTAAGGAAACAGGCATCATGTAGTTTATGTAAACTGTTTGAGGAACAGTAACCTTTGCGGTTAGTCTCTCCTCTTCACCTACACTAAAGGTGTAATTGGTTTGATTGTTGATCCACAGATTCACATCCTGATCAAGATAGCTTCCATTGGTTACAACACTGTAGTTTCCAGTTGGGGCATCAGAGGGTATAATAAAAGAAGTTTGAGTTATCTTTCCGTTCGAATCCGTTGTGTACTCTTCTCCTGTCATGATGTATAGACTATCACCGTTCGCATCAAGAACCGATATGTTTACAGGGGTTCCTGGCAAAGGATCATTAACAATATCATACGCTCTGTACTTTATCCTTGCCCAGTCGCCCTGAACGTAGTTTTGTTTCATAGTGATGTTGACAAGATACTTTGCGTATATCCTCAGAAGAGAGGTATTGGTTGAATTGACACTTAGGGAATCGTTCACAAAGGCTTTTACTGTGTAGTTTCCCCTCAGCGTTGTATTTCCCCATGTACTTGGGTATGCTGCATACCAGCAGCTTACAGAACCGGCTCCTGATCCCGTACACCCAAACCAGTAGAGTTGCTGCATGTTCGTTGTGTAATTCGTTCCGTCAGGTGATGTGACATTTAATTCAACCCAGGGTATAGTTGCTCCTGAAATACTTGTCACATTAACCCATACAGCGACACTGCCCAGTTGCTCTGTCATATTCGGGACTACCTCTATGTCTATACCAGCCTTTATGAACCTGCTCAGGAAAACGCTCAAAACCATGTAGCTCAAGTTTGCATATGATTGAAGTGCATCTACGGTGTAGTTTGCCTCCCAGTCCTGCTGTCCTTGAACGTCACTCACATTGTAGTAGACTGTCAGAATGGTTGTGTTGTAGGCGGTTATGGAGAAGCTGGTTTTGCTTACATTCGTACGGTTCGCAGATGCAGGGGTAACGGTGAAATTCAGCAGCATATTACCTGTATTGTTCATCAAGACGTCACACAGGACACCCTCTGCAGGGGTCTGGGTATGTTGACAGAATGTGGTATTCATAGTCCAGTTTCCATCTACGGGTACGGTTACTGTCAAGTTCACAATCTTGAAACCTGTGTTGTTGGTTGTTATGTTCAGTGTTGCATTATACGTCCCATTTGAGTATCCTGATGGTATTGATACGTTAATGGTTACTGTCCTGAATTCACCTGCACTGAGATTCATGGGGTAGGATTGGTTGAAGACAACCGTGAAGTTCTCAAAACCAGTCACATTGAACGAGACGTTTTCAACCATGTCATTACCAGTAGATCTCAAGTTGAAGATCCCCATCATCTCTTCGGTTCCATGCTTAATGTCCTCTGTTATGTTTTTTTCAGGAACCTCAAGGGTTACGTTGGCTACAATTTCGACTTCTATGGTAGTGATGTTTGACTTTAGGCCGATGTCTATGTCTTCCCAGTTCACTGGTACGTTAACAGTGTAGTTTCCTGGTGGGGTCAGGTTTGCTATGGTTACATTGAACTCATCGTAGCAGAAATCTTGTTTGCTAACGTTTCCACACCACTTCGATGCGTTAGTCACAGTCCAGTTTTGAGGCAGGCTGAAATTTATGGACGCATAGAACGCGGTTGTGTTTCCTGTATTGGTTGTGTTTACAGTAAGGGTGAAGTTTTCGTTCTCGAAAGTGGTCACATTGTAGGAAATATAGTATTCTGGTTGGACAACAAGACTCATGTTCGTTCCGGAAACTATTATCTGGAGGGTGAGGTTATCGTAGCCGTTGTTAGAGGATGTTATATTAACCGTGAGGTTATATATTCCGGTTTTTTGATAGGATGGTACAGAAACATTCATCTGAACCTGCTGGGATTCTCCGGGGTTCATGCTGGATATGTTCTCTGGGTCAAAAACTATAGTGAAATTGTCTGGATTCGTAACATTGAATGTTATGTTGTCAATATAGTAATTACCGTAGGATATCACAGTAAAGTTGTCTATAAGGCTATAATTCCCAGGTGCAATTATATCCACTATTAAGTCCTCTGGAACCCTAAGATCTGGATTTTGGTATATCGTCACATTAACAAAGGTCTCGTTATATCCCAGGCTTGCGTTAAGGTTTGTCCAGTTGACTGATATATTTATTATGTACTCTCCTGCCTGTGTGTTGTTCAGTATTGTTACGTTGAAAATTCTGATTTCTTCTGTCTCGATCAACACATCTCCGACGTTATAAAAACTTGTGTTGGATACCAGTTCTGGTGGGAGGCTTAATGTTATATTCGTGTCATAAGCAGAGGAGTTTCCCGTGTTGTTCACGGTTATCCTCAGATCGAAGCTTTCGTTATTGAAGTATGTGATGTTGTAGAGTTCGTAAACGCTTGGTTGTTTTATTATACTAACATCGGTTTGGGGAGATTCGACTGTGAATTCTTCGGCTTCCTGCCCTATATTTCCATCCTTAGTGGCTGTACAGTTAAGGTAGTAGAGACCATATGTATCGCCTGTGTAAAAGGTTACGTTGTATGTTCCATCACCAAGGTCTGTTATGTTCTGGTCAGGAATTGAGGTGGAATCGTAAGAACATGTTATGTTAGCACCTGGTATCATTATGTCCTTTATGTAATTGGTGAGATTCAAAGTCGCATTTGTGGTTCTTGGAAGACCTGTAATATCCCATATCTTTATGGTGAGGTTGTAAATATCTGTAATGTTGAAAACATAGGCTGTTTCATTTAGGAAATATCCCTCAGCATCATAGATCCTCACGGTGAAGTTCCACTCACCAACAGTTGAGTCGTTACTGAAATTGAAGTAGTTGGTGTAAACACTATCGTTTGCTTGCTGGTCTCCATGGGTACCATCATCATATAAAATAATAGTTATATCATCCGATGTTCCAACTTTCCCATTGTTGAAAGTTGCATTCACACTGGTGGTAAAGTTGAAGGGGTCGTAGGTTATGTTTGCTTCTATCAATGATGACTCATTCCTGTTGAATATGGTTACATCAGCATCATTTATGTTGTACATCTTCGGCTCAATCTCTATCCACCAACCCTCTGGTGCATGAACGGTTATGTTGAGTGGATTCATCAACCTGTCTCTCACATCGGTTATGATATTGGGTGTCTTTATCGTATCACCAAAAACAATCGCAGCCACATCCACTATTGATTCGTTTGGTTGTATGGTTGTGTTGGCAAGATCTATACCTACTCTGTCTTCATCTGAATGATTCGCGGCAATGAAGTTGCTTGTACCTGTTTCATTGACATTTATAAAACCGGTCATTGAACCTCCCAACGTATACGTTGCTCTTACC
>CP070801.1:515054-517683 GCA_020343575.1 Candidatus Aenigmatarchaeota archaeon | reverse complement strand
TGGATGGAAGTGGATGATATTGTTATCTTCAGAAAAGAAGAATGAGAAGGATCCCATAAAGAGCCCTATATTCCCCAGGGGGACCGCTACTCTATGAAGGAATTAAGGATGAAGGGGGATGCCCCCATGAAAAGTGCCCACGTTCGTGGCAGTGAAAGCATCCTTAAGATCTTCAGAATGGTGGGCCAGAACCTGACGATAACACATGAAGGGGTCAGGATCACCCTGATGGCCAAAGGCCCTTATCTGCATTATTTCGTATCGATCGATCTATGAAGTGGCTGCCATGGCCATGTATGGCAAATATGAAACTATGGGATCAAGTCTGGGCCATATTGAATCTTGTGCCTGCTGCCATAGATTCAAAAGGATCCAGTTTGTGGTGGTCAGTCTGAAGTCAGGTGAAAGTCCCTTATGCTCTGCAGCCTGTCTGAAAGATTGGGTGGGCAGGGTGGTATTTGCAGAAGATGAAGAATGGCTTAAGCATGAATGGGTGCCTGCCAGATGATAAAGGAATCCCCCACCCCTGCATTTCTTGTGGAAGTCTTAACAGAACTGAAGTGGATGCTTCTGGATTACTTCTTTGAATATTGCCCGGTTTGTGGTGGATATATGCTGTGGCAGAACAAAGGGACCTTCACCAGGATCGGGAAGATCTGCATTGAATGTCTTTTCCAGGTGCCTTCAGATGCAAAGAAAGTTTAATCTAAACAGTGGTGACAATCCCCCCAAAGGGAAGCAAGTGCTGAAATCTGCAGCTCTGAGCCTGGCCAGGGATAAAGGCTGCAGCAGGATCAGAACCATCCCAGATGGTTATGGCAGGACCTGTGCCTATGAATTCAGATCTAAATATGGCCTGCCTTTTGTCCTGGTGGGCAGATACACGCAACCCTGGGGGATGGATGGAATTATCAGCACCCAGAAATGGCTTTTGGAAAAGACTGTGGTGAAGATGCACCCCCTGATTATGCACATTGAAAAAGTGGGCCTGGTGGTCTTTCATCCAGGTCTTTGCATCAGGCTGAACATAGGCACGAATCACAGGATGGGGGAAATTTATCTTAACTTTCTGGTAGGTCAGGGGATCCTGTGGGATGCAGCAGGGCACCTGCATGAAATCTGGCAGGACCTGAAAAAGCAGTTTCTGAGAAGTATGGGGAAGGATCCACTTCAGAATAAACTGCGCTGATCAATCTATCTAAGTTTCTGTAGTGAAAGGGATATGAATCCACAGCAAAGGATGATCCTGCCATGCTGCCTGGCTCTTACAGTAAGAAGGTAAGACCTGGAACCCTGAAGGGCCAGGTTTATGATTATTGGGTTCATAATCCCCTGGACACTGCAAAGACTGTCTGCAGGAAGTTAGATCTATCCTATAAGACCCATGGCAATTATGTGAATAAGCTGCTGTCAGAATTCAGATCTTACCTGAAATTGGGGCCACGACAAAAACCGCAAAGGCTGCATATGCGAACCTTCCGGTGGGAATGTGTGCCCAGGGATTTGGTCCCGGTCCGGGATCAGGTCCCGCAGGGATGGGCTGAAGTGGTGAATCGCAATGGAATGTGGATCTTCCGGGATGAAGAAAGGGGCAGTGTGCAATGGTATCCCAGGGGGTCCGTTATGCTTTATCTGCAGGGACCTGTGCTGCTGGCCCGGGCCAAAGAACTTTTCTGCAGGGCCTTTCATTTCCTGGATCCTAAGAAGTGGGATGAATTCCTGGATGTGCCCCTGAAGGAAGAAAGAAGACACTGGGTTTTTGAAGTGGGGGGGATCATGCCCAGGTTTGATATCAGAACTTTTGAAAGAAGCCATGGGCTGCGAATATTCACTGATGGCAGCCATCCCAATGCCCTGGAAGTGGAAGAAACCACCCCCTGGTGGCTCTATAAACTGGAATTGGTCCAGGGTCAATTTGCTGATAATCTGAAGATTCACCTGGAAGTCCAGGAAGGCACAAAGTCCCTGGTGGATCTGCTGGCCCAAATACTGCTGCCAAAGCAGCCCAGGAAGAAAGATGTGCCCTGGGAAGTGTGATCTGGGAAAAAGTTTTCCCAGGTTAGGCCAGCACTTTTCCCAGGTCCCCATCAAAAATAATTGGTAATTCATTGCTGGCCTGTGAAAGAAGATATCCCAGGGGATCCCCCTGAGATATACTAATATAGATTCGATCGATCGAACAGGGTTAGATTATGTTCAACATAAACTGAACCTGGATATCCAGATATCCACTTATCATCCAAAAGACGTCTGCGCCGGATCCCCCTGGAATCCCATTATCAGCCCTGAATGGATCGATCGATCGACAATAAGCATCTTATGGATGATAATTGCACAAAACATATCTGAGCCAAGGACCTTCCCTTATGATGGAAGGTGAAACATATGCCCAGAATTGAAGTGGACACAGAAACCCTGAAGATCCTGGATGATATCAAAAGGCAGGATTGGTCCCTGCAGGGCAGGGGCCACAGTGACACAATCAGAAAGCTGGCCCAATTCAAACAGGATCATGAAAGCATTGAAAAAATGGTGGATCAGAAGATGGCAGAGATTCCAGGAATCATTGCTGTATCTTTCAAATCAGCACTGGCCACTGCAGTGTGCAATCTGCTGGATATCAGGGTGG
>CP070801.1:510235-514954 GCA_020343575.1 Candidatus Aenigmatarchaeota archaeon | reverse complement strand
CATTCAAAACACAGTGATTGTGGGTCAGAATCAGTTTTACAGTGAGGTGTGCAAATCTGTGAATAAGGCCGGGAAAAGGGGACATATCGAAATCCCAACCAAATGTTTGACAAGGGGCTAATAAGATGACAAAAGTGATAATGATTTATAAAAACCTATGGAGAAAAGGGACTGTCATTGGGAAGTCTTCTCAAAACCATCAATTTCCGGCTGAGGATACACAACAGGAAGACCGGGACTTTTTTTGGAGAAGCCTGACCGACACAGAAACCGCATATATCGCAAATCAGCTTGGGGCCACAGCTCAACAGTATAATTTTGCTGCCATCCTTAATCACAACATTCCCAGTGGGGCTACCACGAAAATCATCGGGGCTGATGACTCCAGTTTCACTACCGGAGTGGTTGAAGATACCTTGGACTGGAATGCCGGCCATATTTTTGATTTTTTATCCACTGCTAGGACCAAGAAATTTGTGAAGACCCAAGTCACAAATGGAAATAATCCTGATGACTATATTCAGGAAGGCCCAATTTGGGTGGCCAAATACTTTATGCCAAATGAGAGTTTTGTTATTCCTTATAGACGGGGTTTCAGGACCTTTTCAGAAAAGGCTTTTTCTGATTCTTTAAATGAATATGTCAATGAAAAGCCAAGGCCCGAGACCGGACTTTTATCCTTCAAGAATCTCAGTGACACTTCCCGGAATGAGGTCATGGCCCTGCTGGAAATCTGTGGGACAGACTGGCCATTTATCATTGTCTTTGATTATAACAACCCTAACAGTGATTCCATCCTAGTTAAACTTGAGGAAGAAAACGAGCCTGAATATCACTCCCCAGATAATTGGTCATGGGATTGCCCTTATATTGAGGTGCCCTGATGGCCTTGAATCCCCCCAAAAATCTTGTGGCAACGGTTGTGAGCCCAAACAGGATTGACCTGTCTTGGGATAATGATGACAAATATCACATTATTCAAATCTGGGAAAACAAGGCCGGTGGGGGATATGGGGCCAGTCCAAAATATGAGATTGATGGAAATGAGGAATTTCATGAGCTTCATAATTTAGATGAAAACACCAATTATAAACATTATTTGGTGGGGGAAATTATAGAGCCTCCCGAGGAGTCAGATGATTCCAATGAAACGAATGTCACAACCTTTGAAGACCTGGAAGACCCAACCAACTTGGTGGTCACAATTATTTCAGGCACCGAGGCAGAGCTGATCTGGGAAGATAATGCAGAGGGAGAAGATGGTTATAAAATCGAAAGGAAGCCAAGTGGTGGCTCATTTTCTGAGGTGGGGACTGTGGCCAAGAACATGGAATATTTCAAAGACACCGGACTAACCCCGGGGCAGCCTTATGAGTGGAGAGTCAGGGCATATCAAACCGGGCCATATTATTCCGGTTATTCAAACATAGACACAGGGACAGCAATGTCAGTGCCGGCAGCCCCCACAAGCCCGGCTATCTCTGAAAAGTCTGACAAGTGGATGAGGCTGACCTGGACTCCCACAACCAATGAGACCGGTTATAAAATCGAGAAATCAACCAATGGGGTTGACTTCAATGAGATTGCTAAAATCGGGGCCGGCTTGAGTGATTTCCTGGTCACCAATTTAGACCCCAACACTCAATATTGGTTTAAGTGGAGGGCCTATAATGCAGCCGGCAACTCATCTTATACGTCCACAGTCAATGACACCACCCTGGCATCTTATTCCAGGAGTGATTTTGAAAAGCTAATAAGAAGAAGGGTTTTTAAGCCCATCTATTTGATAGAAATAAATCCCCAAATGGAAGTATCAGGATTCACGTTGACAAGTGGCAAAACATACACCTATGAAAAGACCCTGGAAGATCGAGCCATAGACATCGAGGGAGTCACAGAGGATGGGGACCCTTATGCCAAGAAAACATCCGTAGATGATGTTGAGGCCAATGCCTCATCCTTTTATTTCGATTATGCAAATAGAAAGCTATATGTCCACACATCGGATGGGACCAACCCTTCAAATTTCACCATCCTGACTTCTTTCTGGCTCTATTTTTCCAACGTCAAAAATCAGATATACAATGGCAAGAAATATTTGCCCTTCCTTTCTGCTGAAGACATCCCTGATATGAGTGATGAGATCAAGCCCACCTTCAAGGGGACCTATTCTATATCATCCGGGACCATAACCTTGAAGAATCCCAAAATTAAAGGGGAGCATTATTTTTACAAGCTCTATGCCAGGTATATTTGGGAAGGCCGGAAAATCGTGGCCAGGATGGGGGGAGATGGTTTCACCTATTCAAAATTTAGGCCGATACAAACGGGGCTAATTGATAATGCGGAATGTTTTGACTTGACCTTCACGATTGATTTTAAGGACCTCAGGGGGCTTCAGGAAAGACAATTCACCATGAATTATTATAACTTAACAGATTATCCAGAAATGGATGATGAGCTTGAGGGCAAGCCAATCCTAAGGGCCTGGGGAAAGCAATATGGAATAATACCTGATTGCATAGACTTCCCGAGGAAAAAGTTTAAATTCAATGATGGCAGATCAAAGAGTGTCACAGAAGTCAAGAAAAACGAAACAGTATTGACCGAGGGCACAGATTTTTATGTGGATTATCAGAGGAGCATCATCACCCTGGATTATTCAGTCAACCTGGAAAAAGATGATCTGATGAGGGTTTCCTTTTGGGGCCGGGTGAATTCTGCCAATGAGTTGATTGAGGTTGGGGCAGAGATTTTTAAGGACTGGATGAATAATTTTTTTGATGTCACAAATGCAGAGCTTAACCATGACTGGATTTATGAAACCAAATACACCAACACCCAGGAGTTGGCCCCTTTAATAAGAGATGAGAGAGACCTTGAGGAAGTGCTAAGGATATTAGAGCCTTCTTCAAAGGCTTTTGTCCAACAAGATGGCCAGGGAAGGTTAGGAATAAGTCCCAGGCAGACGGTTGTGCCATCGGATGTCATATATTTAAAGAATGCCCATATATCCAAATTTTCCAGGGTCGAGTCTTCAGATGATTATTATTGGAAAGTCAGGGTTTATTTTAATGAGGACCCACAGACCAATGAATGGGATTACAAAGAGGCCACAGACAACAAGATTTGGTGGAAATTCAATATTAAAAGGATACTTCCGATTTATATTTATTCCAACTCAGCCTCAGATGCCCAGACATTGGCAAATGATATTTTAGCAATGGTCAACAAGGACAAAGTAAAGTTTGATGCCCCGGCCATTCTCTTTGGTGATCTGGCCGGGAATTTGACTAAATTCAACAGAAAGAGGTTTCCAAGCCTTTCAGGGGCTGCCGACAATGTGACCCTCAGGATTCTGTCCATTAACAAATCCCCTAGCACCAATTTGGCCTCAATCGTGGCAGAGGTGGCACAGTGAGTAGAGTTGCTTTAAAATCGGAGCTTGATGCCCACAAAAGGGAAGATTGGAGACTGGCTCATAATATCCTTAAAAATGTCAAAGAATATGTCCCGGGGTGGGGCTACTCAAAGGTTGAAATTGATGCTATGTGGGAAGGATACACCCCGGCTGGAAAGGGAAAGGTCAGTTGGAATAGCTTAACAGGTAAGCCCTCAACCTTTCCCCCTTCAAGTCATACTCACTCTAGGTCTGATATAACCAATTTCTGGGCTGAATCTTTTTGGGCCAACATCCCTGATAAGCCCTCAACCTTTCCCCCCTCTGCCCATAAATCAAGCCATGAGGTTGGTGGGGGAGATTTAATTAACCATGATAATTTGACGGGCTTTGTAGGGAATGAGCATATTGATTGGACTAATGCAAGCCAGCAACTCCTCACTTCCGGTGGGGTCCAGACTAGAATTTTTATGGCATACGGGACAGCAGCTGCCGGAAGTCCCCTTTACCGGCTAAAGCCTTATGGGGTTGATGATGACTCATTCGTGAGATGGTTAGACAAGGATGGTGGTGACGAGTGGAGCATTGGGACTCAGAGCCACCAGGCATCATGGATAATCAGAAGGGAATCCGGGACCCCGGCAAATCTAGTCGTGGTTGACCGGACAACGGGAAAGGTGACAGCCTCAGTTGAATTAGACACCCCAAAGCTCACCATAGGCTCATATTATCTCGATTCCCTTATCGCTAATAATAAAGTCCCAGACAGTGACAAACTCGATGGGCAGGAAGGCTCTTATTATGCCCCCACCACAACCAAGCTGGATGATTGGGGGATTCCCGATGACAACACAGACCTGGATGCTAGGACTTCGAGGCATGGTGTATTGCCAAAGTTAGGTGGTGGGACCTCAAACTTTCTTAGGGCAGATGGGGCATGGGCTGTCCCTGTTGCTGCTGCCCATGCTCCAAGCCACGAATCAGGTGGGGGTGACACAATCAATCACGACAGCCTTGTTGGTTTCGTGGGGAATGAGCACATTGACTGGACAGGGGCAACTCAGGTTTTGAACACATCCGGGGGAATTCAGACTCCCATCTTTATGGCTTATGGAATATCCGGCTCAGGTCATGCCCTTTATCGTTTAAAGCCCTATGGCACAGAGGATGATTCTTTTGTGAGATGGCTGGATAACACCGGCTCTGACGAGTGGTCCATTGGGACCCAGAGCCACCAGGCATCCTGGATAATCCGGAGAGAATCGGGAACACCAATAAATTGTTTCCTTGTTGACCGGACAACCGGGAAGGTGACTGCT
>CP070801.1:507314-510135 GCA_020343575.1 Candidatus Aenigmatarchaeota archaeon | reverse complement strand
TCTGGTGATGATCTAACTTTAGTCTCTACCACTGATGGAACCAAGGGCGACATCTACTTCCATTCTACCTCTTACTCTATTAATCCTTCAGGTCAGTTAACAGTAGCTACAGACGGAAGTATTAATGGGATAGATATTAATGCTGGAGCAGTTTCTGATATTAATTCAATTCTTGGTAATGCTACTTCTGTCTTTTCTTTTGGAGGTATTGCTTTACAAAATTATAATGCTATCTCAGATTATGGTGGTTCAGCTACCTATGCTTTATCTGACAATGATTTATATATAGAAGATATCTTAGAAGTAGGTGGTAATCTCTATGCTCCTGCTTCTGGTCTCTCAGGTTACTGGCAAAGAAACTCTCAGGCTCTCTCGCCTACCAATACTACAGATGATGTTTTGCTAGGTGCAATAGCTACCTCTTCTGCTCTCGTTAGACTACCAGGATTAAATAATGAGGATGCTTTCTTTAATCTGGGAAACGGTGGGGTGGGAATAGGTGTCACAAACCCCACTCACAGATTAACTGTTAAAGACAATGGCTTTTCTGGAAGCTACCTTGTTGGTCTCCGCACTGACAATGAGAACATGGTTCCACTTGCCATCTACAATGATAGTTGGGAAACTAATGTCCCAAGCTTCACGGTTAACAGTTTCAATAACGGCAATGTTTCTTTAGGAACAGTCAAAGATCTGCAGTTTTTTACCTCCAGTTATGACAATGTAAAAATGTCTATCACTGAAGGTGGTTATGTCGGGATAGGGACAACTGCCCCTTCTGAAATTTTCCAAATAAATACAGAGGGTGCAAGCAGCAATATTATAAACAGTATGCGATTTCAAAGAAGAGATTCTGATAGTGCTGGTGATGCTGGGCTTGGCATTGGTCTCGACTTTTATCTTGAAGATGCTGCCTCAAACCCTCTTCAACAAGCTGCCAGAATAGACATTGTTTGGGAAGATGCTACCAATAATTCAGAAGATGCTTCTATTCGCTTCAACACCATGCAAGATGGCTCCCTAGATGAAGCCTTAAGAATCGATGATAATGGCAATATTGGGATAGACACAACAGCACCTACAGCAAAGTTGGATATAGCTGGAGATGCTAGTTTATCTGCTTCTTTAGTATTCCGGTCTAGTAGTCCAACAATAGATGTTTTCAATGGAGCAGATTTGGTTTTTAATACTTCAGCTGGTGGAGACGCAGGATTAGGAGCAGTGATGGCAGTTACCAATGAAGGCAACGTCGGCATCGGCACCACTGCTCCTTCTGCAAAACTGGATGTTGTCGGTAACGTTGTTATTGGTGATGGTTCAGTTGCTAACGGTTTTGGACTCTTAGATGTCCAAAGGGCTGCCACTATCTCAGCCCTTATTGCCTCAGATGTCCCCCTTAAAATTAACGCTCATAGCGCCCAGACTGCTAATCTCTCAGAATGGAAAAGCTCAGGGGGAACCATGCTGGCTTCTATCGATGCTTCAGGGAATCTTTATGTAGCTGGGAATATTACCACAGGAGGAGCTGCTGCTGTTATGATGACTAATAAATCAGGAGGAACAATTGCTGCTAAGTCTTTAGTTATCATTGATTCTTCAAATGTTAATTCTTTTACTACAACTACTACCGCCTATCATAGTGGTGTCTATGGAGTAGTCATAGGAGATGATCCTACTGATGGAGACAGTACCTGTGCTGCTGATGAATCATGTCAGGTAGCCTTTGGAGGTAAAGTAGATGTTAATGTTACTAATTCAGATGCTGCCAAAGGAGACTATGTCTTTACCTCAGGTACAGCAGGCCAAGGTGTTACTCATGCTAATATGCATGATGGTCTAGTGGGTATAGTCTCAGATACCACTAACATTGGTTCTGGTTATGTCACCATCTACATGGTTCATCAACCAGATATTTCAGGAACATACATTGCTGATAAGAATAGAATGCACAATGACTACTGGGAGAAAGCTACCAAGTATGAAGCCTGGGCTCAAGATGATCCTAATAATGTTGACTTAGGATTATTCTTTGATACCCTTCAAGATAGTAAAAAAGCTTCATCATCTGGTACTATTGCTACCTCCTATGGCAAGAAAAGAGCTGGGCTTTGGGGAGGACAATCTTTAACATCAAGTGTTACCGACTCATCGGGCAACAACCTTCTGGGAGCCAATACAGTCAACGATGTTTATTACTATGACAGAAGCCAGATAAACCAGGAAAACAGTAATCCGGGTAGAGACAGTACTCCAGCTACATTAGTAGATCTTGGTATTGATCCTAATTGGTTCAATGGTGTTACCCTAACTGCTACAGACTCCGCAGTTACCCACTCAAGACTCTCAACAACCTACAATGGTTCTTTGATTACCACCTCTAGCAGATATGCCTCAGGAGAAGAAGACGGATCTATAATAATCACTATCAAGAATAATACTCCCACTCATGTTACCTTTGACTGGGTTACCTATCCATACAACTGGCATTCAGGAACATCAGCTTATGCTAGAAAAGATACTGCCTACACCCTAGAAACAGGAACCAATGACATAGATATTACCTTCCAATATGCCGACTACCACATAGGAGACCAGTTTAAAATCCACTCCTGGTACTTAGAACCTGAGACATCTAATGATCGAGGTGAAAAACAAGAGTTTCCGGAACACACATTCCTTGTTGCCCATGACTCAGGCATAGATATCATTGATGCTGATACCAATAAACTCTGGATGAGGTTTTCGGAGGGATCAGGCTACATCCTAGGAAGTACTGATATCACCTCCTCCTCTATCCATGCCTTAAATGGAAGAATCTATG
>CP070801.1:496980-507214 GCA_020343575.1 Candidatus Aenigmatarchaeota archaeon | reverse complement strand
CCATTCTCACATCTGTTGGAGCAATAGGTTATAGAGCTCCAGGAGCAGTCAGAGTTCTGGTATGCCTTGTGATAAGAATCTTTACATCTCCATCCCGGTGTACATCCATCGCCGATGCAGTAACCATTACTGCACCCGTCTTGGCAGTAGGTCGAAGAACTCCAGGTGCAGTCAGAGTTCTGGTATGCCCTGTGATAATAATCCCTACATTTCCATCCTGGTGTACATTCATATCCATCAACACAGTAGCCATCAACACAGTCTGCACAAAGCTCCCAATCTTTCCATTCATACTCACAATCAGAGTTCCTGTAAAGCCTCTGCCTCCAGTCACCATTGCATCTGTAGGTGTCCAGGTATTCAGGGCTGCATATGTTTCTGCAGTCCGCCCAGCATGTGCTTGCTGTTTCTCCACAGTTGCACACACCATCACCACATACATTGCAGTTGTAGCAATATTCACCTTCATTAACATCAACTACGACCCACTGTCCATCATCACATACCATGTATCTGGTATGTGTGTAATCACAGTAGTCTTGTCCTTCAAAACCGGAAGGGTTCTGGCACATGTAGGGCTCAAGAATGTTGTGGACTATTGTTTCACTGTCGTTCTCATTACACCCCGCTTCTGCCCACAACTCGATAGTATACTCACCGTGACCAAAACTGTACGTGTGTTCAATCCTTCTTGTCTGGGACATTCTCAGCTCAAAGCTTCCTGTCCTCACTTCTTCACCGTTCACGTAAAAACTATATCTTATCAGCTCAAGACCGGTTCCCGAGTTCTGAACATAACCAACTATCTTGTCACCCTCGACATTCAGTCCGTAAACATTAACACCGCATGTAAATGCGAATGCAGGAGTGGATATAAGTAGAGCTAAGAATGCGAAAACTACTGCTGAAAGTACGAATCCGTTTTTATAATCCATAATCTTTCTATAGTGTATACATTTATAAAGTTTTCGGTTTTTTACACTCTTAAGTAGTTACACTAGATTAAATATCCTGCTTCTTCCTCACATTGTCCAGGAGCAGTTTCCTTTCTGTCATTGCAACGGTTTCCCTTATCTGTTCTAGGGAATCTATGTCTGATGTTATGGAATCGATGCCTAGCTCTACCAGAGTTTCTACCAGTCTCGGGTCACTTCCAACATCACCACAAACAGAGACCCTTACCCTGTGCTGCTTGCAGACATTCACAACATGTTTCATCAGGTTTATCATTGCGGGATTCAGATATGTGTAAAGCTTGGAAACACTTGGATTGTCCCTGTCTATCCCCAGAACCAGTTGTGTCAGGTCATCACTCCCTATGGAGACGAAATCTATATCCTCCCTGCAGAAATTCTCTATGTTCAGGGCAGCGGCAGGGGTCTCTATCATTATCCCTGTCTTTATGGGGAAATCCAGGAAGCTCTTCGCCCTCCTGAGCTCTTCAACACTTGATATGAATGGTAAGAATAGAACCAGGTTGTTCATTCCGTTCTGGTGTAGTCTCCTCAGAACCCCGATTTCCATTCTGAATACCTCGGGTTCATCAAGGCTCCTTCTTATTCCATGCCATCCTAGACTGGGATTCGCTTCCTTCGCTTCTTCCTCATCTTCTTCACTGTCCTCAAGTTCACTGAAATCATCTGTCCTTACATCAAGGCTCCTGTAGAAAACTGGTTTTGGGTAGAGGGTTCTTGCTATTCTTTCAAGGGAATCGTACAAAATCCGTGAAAATTCATCCGGGTTGTTTTTTGCCAGGTATATGGGATGCCTGCCGGATTCTGAAAGCAGGTGTTCCGCCCTAAGGAGCCCCACACCATCTGATTCCTTCGCTTTCTCTGCCATATCAGGTAGGGTGAGGTTGACCTTCACTTGGGTTGCTGTGAAATCATCTCCCGGTTTCCCCATATGAAGGTCTGGTCTTAGGGGTTCTTCATACGCTTCTGTTTCCTGCATGACCGGTATTTGGGGTTCTACTGGTCCAATGGGTTCTGGTTCCTTATAATAAATCCTGCCATTAATACCATCGATCCCTATAACCTGGTCATCCTTAAGGAGCGCTGTTACTGTTTCTGCTCCAACTATGCACGGGATCCCGAGTTCCCTTGCAAGCCTTGCAGCATGGCAGGTTCTCCCACCAGAATCCGTTATTATTCCTGAGATTTTCTTGAAGGTAGGGACCATCAGATCAGATGTCATCATGGTAACCAGAATATCTCCATCATTTATTTTACTCAGGTCTGACTGGCCAAGAACTATCTTCGCGTTTCCCTTTGCAAAGCCTGGGTATATTCCAACACCCTCTGTGACGGGATTCCCATCAAACGTGTGCTCCTCCATTGGAACGGAGAGCTCCTTTATTGGTTGGGACTGCAGAAGGAAAATCCTACCCCTCTCCATACACCACTCAATCATCCTTGCACCACCATGCCTCTCAGCCTTGAGGGCAAGCTCCCAGAGTTTTATCAGTTCGTTGTCATTGAGCACATCGAGTTCTGTATCCCTTCTTGAAACAGATTCCCTTACAGTCTCTCCTGACATGGCGTCTCTCTTCAGCATCCACAGCTTTCTGCGGATTTTCTTTTCCAAGACCTTCCCTGTTTCCTTGTCAAGCATGTATTCGTCTGGCGTGACAAGCTCAAGCATGGCCTCTCCGAGTCCCGGTATGCCTTCAACAACAATCTTTGACCTGTCCTGGGTCTCTGGCTGGTATGTGAAAATGGTCCCGGATTTATCAGAATCAACCATCTTCTGGATAACGATTCCCATTGATGGAAATCCCTCTATTCTCCTATCTCTCCGGTGGAACATTGCCCTTGCTGTGAAAAGGGAGGCCCAGCACTTCTTTACAGCGTCTGAGAGCTTTTTCCGTCCCCTCACATTAAGGATGGATTTTCCCTGCTCCATGAATTCTCCTATGGGTGAGGTCCTTACTGCCAGCCATGCCTCTCCTCTTCCTGCTTTTATGAGATCAAGGGCGGCGCCACCAAGTTCCTTCGCTTCCTTCCCTACACTGAGCTCCTCATAGGCATCCATCATGTCCCTTTCAAGGTAGTCTGGTACGTTGGAATTCGTTATCATTGTCTGTATCTTTTCAGAAACACCCCTTAGGGATTCAAAATCGTCCGGGTTCAAATCCTTCACAAGATTGGCAATCCTGCTCTCGAGCTTGTTTGCCCTTGCGAATTTTTCAAAGGCCTGTCTTGTCAGCACAAAACCATGCGGAACAGAGAAATTCGCCTTTAAAAGGTCAGCTAGTGATAACGCTTTTGAGCCAACATCGGGGCTATCATTATCGATATCCTCAAGCTTTATCACATAAATAGGGTCTGTCTGGGTCATGATAAGTTATTGGTATAAAAGTTATTAATTCTTTGCCAGCAACACATCTTCTTAACCTATTAATATGTATATATAATATGCCCGAGTATATTGACACCAAGCTGGAAGAGGAAACCAAGAAATGGCTTGAAAAGATTGAGAAGGAAATAAAGAACATAAAGATTGTCGGGAACGTAGAAAAAGAAAAAATTGATTCTGTGATTGAGAATATAAATGCATACATAAGCGACTGCAAGCATTTTATGGAGAAGAAAGATTTAATAAACGCATTCGAGGCTGTGGTTTACGCATGGGCTATCCTAGAAACGTGTCAGCATCTGGGAATATTCAGGAAAGAATGATTTCTCAAGTAGATTAATATTTTTTATTAGGTGAAGAAACAAATTAATAAACAGGGATTCGAATGAGAGGTTTTTGGTACATGATAGAGGCCATCCTTGCAGGGATTATAATGATAAGCTTTCTCCTTGTCCTAGCAGTGGGATATGGGAAGGTTCCCGGAGAGTACGTGAGCCTGAAGGGTTATGAGATTCTGCATGACCTTGACCAGCAGGGGGTTCTCAGGAGTTATGTCATAGACGGTAACTATTCGGGTCTGGGCTCCCAGATAAAGCTTTTCGAGTACAACCACTCCGTGCAGATATGTGACCAGGCAGGGAATTGTTCAGGAAGCATGCCAGATGCCGCGAACGTGTGGATTGGCAACTATTATATAATAGCTGGGGAAGACCAGTACCAGCCTTACTTGATTAAACTGTACATGTGGAGGTTATGAAAGCGCAATTCTTCATCCTTGGTGCAATACTGCTTTGTTCACTGTTTTTCATAGGACTGCCGCCCGGGCAGCCCCTTGTGCAATCCCCTCTTCAGGACATGGATTATATATTGCAAAATCTGGAAAGGGAGTTTCCTCATGCCCTTAACCTGGGTCTGGAGGATGAAAATCCCAGGCAAACCATGGAAGACTTCACTTCATGGGTCAGGGGATTGACCCAGAACTTCCTGCTTAACTTCTCATCCTTCTGGGTGTTTGCGGAGGGAGACCCTTTAACCGGGAACGTGGTGGTTTCTCTGGGGAACTACATGGGTAGCGATATGAACGTTAACCTGGATCTTGACGGGGACCAGAGAAATGTTTTTGTCCAGGATGGGGACTCCCAATCTACAACGTTCTCCTCAGTTGGTTCCAGCTATGATTTGTCAGTTCAGTTCGGGAACGAAGCCAGAAGCTTTACCTGGCAGAGGGACAAAGTCAATCTCTTCGCTCTTATAGAACTGGTAAGGGGAGAGAATATAGCTAGAAGTGATGTTGTGGCTTAAATCTTAAATTTCTTAACACCAACCAAATTATAGAAAATGGTAAAATGAAAGAAATAAAATGCTACACTTGTCCGGACAATACGAAAAACAAAGGGGAATATGCACATTATTGTGACGCGTTACGATTACTCTTCCATGTAGACGAAGAAATAAGGGAAAAGGAGATGAGATATTATCAGAGATTCTGCGACAGGTATAGATTCTCCGAAGAGTAAGCAGAAACGTCTGAATAATCTATTATTTTTTCTTTTCTTTTTTTCTGAACAGTACCTTGAAAGGAGAGAATATTATCTTTATTATCTTGACCCCCCCTGAGATGAAAGCATACGCGAAGTAGAGAACAACACCGAATATCGCGAACCAGAGAACATTGCTCAGTGTGATGGGGATGTTGAAACCAAACATGTTCGCAACGAAGGGGAAGGCAGCGGCTATCACCCCTATTATAAGGGCCTTTATCACGGTCTGGAAAAGCTTGTAGGCAAGTATCAGGAACACAAAGAAGACTATAAAAAGTAGGATTGAGTTTGCCTGCTGGAGTTGTGAGAAAATCTGTGTCAGGAATTCCAGGACCATATTTAATTAAATGGGTCCAGTAATATATATGAAGCTTATCGGTTTGGTTGGGCAAAGACTTTGTGGGAAGAATCTTTTTGCGGATTACATTCGAAAAAAGTATAGTTTCTCGGTTCTGGATTTCACAAGGGATATTTTGGCCCCCATTTTGAAAAAGCAGTATAAACCCATAACAAGGGAGAATCTTATTGGTCTTTCAATGTCCCTCAGGGAAAAATATGGTATAGATTATCTGGCGAGGAAACTTTGTGAAATGATAGGTTAGGAGAAATATGTAATCGCTGGTATTAGGTTTCCTGAAGAGGTAATTTATCTTAAAAAACAATTCGGGAAGGATTTCATACTCATCGGGATCGAATGTGATGTAAGGATTAGATATGAAAGGGCCAAGAAGAAAAAAACCAAAGAGGACAGGAACATGACTTATCTGGATTTCCTTGATAAGGAGAAATTGCCTACAGAGAACATTATCCCTGAAACGATGAAGCTCGCGAAGTTCACTGTGACAAATGAAAATACCAAAGAAGACCTTTATGCAAAAATAGATCAGGTGATGGAAAAAACAATATAAACACAACCTACAAAATAAAAAAAGCGAAAGTGGTTAAGCCTCGGTAGCTCAGTTGGTTTAGAGCGGCTGGCTTGTATTCGCTGGTCTTTTGAGCCCCTCGTGGTTATGACATAAAGACGGTCGTTTGAATCAAGAAATGTGAACAATCAGCGACATGAGACCAGCAGGTCGGGGGTTCGACTCCCTCCCGAGGCTTTAGGCTCTCTTGATAGCAGTTTATGTGAATCTGCCTGCTACGAAAACTAAATCGTATATGTCGATTTCTCCGTTTTTGTCCATGTCTAATATTGGATCAAAACCAGATGTTTTGCCGAATTCTGATGTGACCATTGACAGGTCTAAGATGTTTATGTCTGTGTCACAGTTCAGATCGGCCTCCTCATGGATACATTGGGTACATCCATTCATGGTGTCGCTTTAGACTATCTGTACATATTCGTCCAATTTGTCACAAGCCTCGATTTGTTTATACTTAAAGCATTTATGTGCCCACGAGAGCTCGTCAAAACAGTTGCCCACAGTAGATGTGTCACCAGGTGCCCAAGGGGTCATTATATCATGAACATATATCTCCACGATTGTCATGTTTAGCCTGTATGCATTGTGTATTGCTTTTCCAAGGGATCCTATTTTCTCACCTACTTTAGATATCCATTCAGTATCACTATAATCACCTGCCTCTGAATAACGAGCGGTCTGTCGAGCAATATTTGTTTTGTCGCTCAACTCCCTCTGCTTGTTTACAAGTTTTTCCGATTCAGTATTAATCTGATCGTTAAGGATTCTTTCGGTCATGTTATCCCACCAGTGATTTGCATTTCCGAATGTGTTTATAAAAATCACCTTGTTACCGTATTTTTTAACAGAGTAATCCATCAGTTCAAATGCTAAATCAGCGTTCCAGTCTGAGAATTTTGTGGAATTGTCTGGGTAACTGAAATGTGCATTGAGCGTAAGATATTTGTTAGGGAACTCCTTGGCGAATTTGTCTATAAGATCCTTCCAGACAACCCTGTCCACATCTTCACTATATCCTAAATTTTTGAATTCTTGAAACTTTATTGAAAAATCCGGATTAGTTACAGGGAACGTATATGTAGTTTCTGAACCAGTAGTCGTTCCACCACCAGCTATGTTGATGTAGTTAATCGTTTCATTTTCTTTGTATCTTTCTGCTAATTTTTCGATAAAATTATAGAGATGATATTTGTAGACACTGTTCCAGGGGATCGCGACAACTGTATCTTCATTGCCGCTGACCGTTACAGTCTCAAAGAACTGAAAACCATTCTTTTGTGGAAGCCATTCTGGAATATAAGAGAGTCTGCTCGTGAACGGGCAAATGTTTATCTTTTTCCCTTCAGACGCTGCCTTGCTTATAACCTTGTCAATAAGAGTCCAGTTATACATATATTCACTTGGTTGAAGATCTCTCCATGTAACAGTGAAACTTGCAGCATCTATGAAATCGTAACCCAGTTCTTCCATGGCGGCAAGCTCTGGTCGCAGTTTCCATTTAAACCTGTTTTTATTGAAAAAACTATAAACCCCGAGTTCGAGGCTGTAATCGGGTTTCAAATCCTCTACGTGATCCAGGATTCTAAGTTCATCAATAACACTGTCGGTTCTTCCATATGTAGAAGGGTCACCATTTTCATCAACAAAGCTACTTAAAAGAATCTTATCGTTAAGGAACGGTGGGGGGTTGTATATCTTCTCTCCAACATCTTCACTATCAATATAGAAATTCAACTTTCCATCGGTCTCAAATGTGGCCTTTATGAAATGAGTCTCTCCTGCAACCCAGTCCGAAACGTCTTTCTGTAACTGTATTTTGTAGTCAATGCCGTCAGGATTCTGGGTGTGTACAATCAAAAGTAAATTATTCGTGTTGCCGTGTTTGTACACCTGAAAACCATAAGAACTTGAATTGAATCTATTATCAAAAAATACGTGATTCTTCCCATCATCACCATTCCATTTCGGTATCATCCAGAACTCAATCGTCCCGTTATCCTTGTTGAAATTGCCCAGAGTAGGATAAGCCAAAACATCGAAATCATTGATAAGCACACCGTTTCCGATTTCACCTCTCTCCAGAGTCAAATCAGATAAAGTTGATATTTGGTCCGGCTCTTCGCCTCTACAGACAACGCTGTTCTCGAAATAACATCTTAACAATTCCGTATCCGCTGAGACGGATATGGGTATGAGAAAGAAAGCCAAAAAAATAATAAAAAATTTTTTCATACTTTAAATTTATCGCTTTCCTATAATATACATAATCCCCCTAAACAGGAATTGAATTCCCACTCACTCCCGAGGCTTTAGGCTCTCTTGATAGCGGTTTATGTGAATCTGCCCGCAACAAAAACTAGATCGTATATGTCAATCTCTCCATTGACCACAACATCCATTGTTCCATTCCAGCCAAGATCAGAAGAGGTAAGGCCGAAACGAAGTGTTACCTCTGTAAGGTCTTGAATGTCAACATCACCGTCACCATCGAAATCAGCTAGATTTTTTATTATTTCCAGAATCCACGTATCACTCCATTTCCCAAAGTTACCTCTCTTGTCCTCAGCCTTAACCCTCCAGTAATACTTAATTCCTCCTTTTCTGCTCTGAGATCCTTCCATTCCCGAATACAAATCAGGCGAGGTGAAATTCAATCCACTCACATTTTTTGTCAGAAACGGGAAATAGAAGTCACTCTCATTGCTAATCTGTATAACGTAATTACCCAAGCCCTCGCTCCCGTTGTAGTTCACGGCGTTCCATTCGAAGTTTGGTGTTTTGTCATACGTTTCTGTGTTGTTGCCAGGATTTGTCAGTGTTGTTTTGGAGGGAGGCTTATACCACAAAGCCATGTCCTGGTAGGCATAATAGGAGGGTTTTATTCGTGGTTCTTCGCCACGAACACATGTTATTAGACCCCTTGTTTCGTCCTGCTGTTCGGGTGGTGCCCACGGGCAGCCATCTCTAAGATTGAACCAGAAAACCTTGACTATGTTGTTTTCCATGACCTGAAGGAACACGATCGGAAGTCTCATTTTCCCGGTTTGTTCATCAACGGTTTTTTCATGGCTTGTTTCAGTTACCCAAATTGGTTTGTTTTCTATACCATGATTCTGCATGAGCTGCCTTGCCTGACTAACATATGTTGTGGCGTTGTCAGGTTTGTATGTGTGAAAATTGAAAATATCGCAATATTGTCCGGCGCCCAGGTCGAGAAGTCGGTCTGTCCATCCCCCGGGCTCGAGGTTCATGTGCGTCACTCCAGGAAACAAAACCTTTGCATTCGGGTCGACTTCCTTTATTGTCTCATATCCGGTTTGCAAAAGGGGGAAGAAGTCAGCTGTTGTATTGCCTGAATTTGAATCAAAGAATTTCCTCAGGTCAGGCTCGTTCCATATCTCCCAATGTTTTACTAAACACTTTCCGCCAGGTCCACAACCATACCTTCTCACACATTCCCTTACAAAATCTTTCCAGTCCTCTATATCATTTGGTGGGTAAGCTCTACTTTCATTATCTGGCAGCCCAGGAGGTGCGGAAGAGGCCCATCGAGGAGTCCAAAACAAAGTTGGGACTGGTTCGATTCCGTAATTTTTAAAGGTCTGAAATATCTGATCGAATAATTCCCATTCCCATTGGCTTTTGCTGTCGGGCTGGACAAAATCCCATCTTATTCCTGTACCCCTCTCCCATTTTATCCCGGCCTCTGCTTCAAGCCTCACAAGGTTTTCAATTCCGAGCCTAAAGTGATATTGCAAATACGAGGCTATTCCATATGGTGAATTTTCAGGGCTTATCTTGTGCGGGAAAAAACTGACCTCAAGCCCGTCTATTACACAGTCACACTGCTGGGTCCCATCAGCATTGCTTCCGATGTAAAGGTCAAGGTTGTCCATGTCGAATTCTATGTCTCCTGAGGAGTTGCCTACCTCAATTCCGTCTATGTAAATCCATAACTTGTACTCGCTTCCTACTTTTCTGTATGCGTTCCTGACATGATGCCATTCACCGTCATCAAAGGGGTTCGAATCATTCAGCAACGATGTGTTTATCGATACATATTGAGCGTTTGAGTTTTTATCCACAAGAACCAATCCAAAATAAGAGTGTGGGGTGATAAAAGAGCCCAGTGATGAATAGGAAGTGTCCTTTCGCTGCATCCAGCTTCCCTGGCCGTTCACACTGAAAAATGCCCTGTTTGGAGCAGTTATGTTTCCGTTAAGCTTTACCCAGAAATCAACTATTCCCCAGTTGTTTTTTAACCCATCAGGCATTGGATAGCTCAATGCGTCATTCCCATCTATCAGAACTCCCTTTCCGTTCTTTCCGTCCACAAAAGTCAGGCCAGAAGATTGGATAGGGGTTTGACCATATTCGCACGTCAGGGTATCTTCGAAATCGCATTTAAGT
>CP070801.1:493589-496880 GCA_020343575.1 Candidatus Aenigmatarchaeota archaeon | reverse complement strand
CTGGATTTCCGCATAAATTATATCAGCGACTGGAAAATCCGGCTGACCTTTTTTAACCTTAACCCATTCACACTCCCCACTAATACACATGGGTTTTCTTGTATCATCAGCGAAACATGTGCGGAAGCATATGTCACTCGGCTCTATAAAGAACCTGTTTCCCATGTAACATTGGTCTCCCCCCAATATCATGCCGCATACACAATCAGCATCAGTCGAGCAGGATACCAGTTCCTTATGGGTCGGCTCACTGCAGCCGCTGACCATAACGATAAGTAGAACCAAAAATATAGAAATCCATAACTTCATAATTATTATTTCTTTGAGAGCGAATAAAAATGAAAAATTACTTCTTTGCGCTTTTTGGCCTCAATTTCTTGCCGCAGCTGAAGCAAAACATATCCGTGACTTGGTTCTCTGACCCGCACTTGGGGCATACAAGAACCTTCACCACCTTCTCTGCTGCTTTTGCTGGCGAAGCCTTTGCGGGCTGGGTTGCTGGAGCCGAAGGTGTTGGTCTTGGTGCAGGGGGCTGGACCGGGGCTCCTGGAGCTGGTCTCGCCTGAGCAGCTGCTGGCCGGACAGGTCGGGGAGGAGCTCCCGGAGGGTACTGGGCGAAGTAACCCACACTCCTCATTGTCCTCTTTCCCCTTATTGCCCCCACTCCTGTTACCAGCAAGCCAATCAGCATCAGAATGATTCCAAGTTGGTACTCAAAGCTTTCCACTGCGCTTGTAAGGAGATAGTAAACACCAAAGATAACTATTATTACACCAACCACGAAGAGACCGATAATGCTGAGGTATTTGCCCATATTAATAATTAATGCAGGGAATATATAAAAAATAAATATGGTCTATGATTTAGTTGCGCAATTTCTAATCTGGTCCCAGGGATTTGCGATAACCTGGGGCTACTTGGGAGTTTTCCTTGTGAGCTTGCTTGGTAATGCAAGCATAATCTTTCCTATTCCGAGCTTTCTCGTGGTTTTCGCTGTTGGTTCTGTTCTTAATCCCTGGCTTGTGGGTATTGTCGCTGGTCTGGGAGCGACCCTTGGAGAGCTGACGGGTTATGTCCTGGGCTTTGGAGGAAGGCATGTAATAAAGAGAAAATACAGAAAGTACAGCAAGGATCTTGAAAGGGTTAAAAAATGGGCTGAAGATCATGGGATGTTTTCTGTCCTGGTTCTGTTTGCAGCAACCCCCCTTCCTGATGATATTGTGGGAATAATAGGGGGTATGATCAGGTATGATATAAAGAGATTCTTTCTCGCTGTGTTTATAGGAAAGGCCATCCTCCACATAGGAATCGCTTTTGGTGGCCTTTACGGGGGATGGGTTTTTGGTGGCTGGGCCGGGATCCTGAGCCTCGTTATCCTATTCTTTTTCCTCATCGTGGTCTACAACTTGGTCTACAGGGTTTATAAAGAGCTGAGGGAAAAGGAGAAAAAGAAAAAACCCTAAACGTCAATAAGCGATAACTTTATAAAGCTTTCGTCGACTTATTATGCAAGGTGATTAGCTATGCAGAAATACGTGGCTGGAGTATTGAGTGCAATACTTCCTGGTCTAGGACAGGCATACAACAGAATGGCAGCAAAGGCTATCGGCCTGATAGTGGTTTATCTTATCACTGTCTGGGCAACGCTGAACTACAGCGCTTGGATAGCCATCATACCAATCATAATCTGGCTGTATGCGATTTACGAAGCTTACATTGCAAGAGCAAGAATGAAGTAAGCCTTCGCTTTCCTTAGGCTGGGAAACAGGTTCTTAAAGCATAAATTTGCCTACTCCAAAGTATAATCATGCCTGAAAAAACAGAAATCGAGAAGGAATTCGAATTGGACCTAGATGCTGAGGATTTAGACATAAAGAAGGGGATAGAGGCGGGTATAAGGGTAGAAGAAAAACAATCCCTCTTCTACTCACATATGACAGAGGTTCTACACAACCATGAGTTAATTCACTTCTTCAGGTTCCTCTCAGAGGAGAAGAAGCTGCAAAAGGAGATTCTTGAGAAAGTGAAAAAATCCTTGGAAGAAAACGATGAGTGGACAAAGCTGGAATACGACCAGGCTGATATAGAGGAGGTTTCCCGTAAAGCAGAGTTGCTTATGGGAAAGCTGAGAATGGATGCTGGAGACGTTGATATAATAACAAAGGCCATAAAAACAGAAGATAAGGCCACCAAGTTCTACGAGAAGTTTGCAGATCTTCTGAGGGGAGGGGGGAACGACTTCTTTCGAAGGCTGGCTGACAGGGAGCAACGCCACCATGACCTGCTTGTTGAGATATTGGATCTGGTCAAACAGGCCAAAAAATAACAAATCCTGTAGCAAAGTTCCCGTTACGATATAAAGTTTAGGTAAAAACCGCATAAAACCGAAGTTTTTATAAAAGCATACAGGAACAATTAAATATCGGGGATTGGCCTTATGGAAGATAAGATAACACTAGATAGGAAGACCTTCAAGACTCTTGCTTCTGATACCCGTGTTGGGATTCTTAAAAGCCTTGCCAGGAGAAGGAAGATGCTTACCGAACTCTCAAAGGAGTTCGGGATGTCTCCCTCAACCATAAAGGAACACTTGGAAAACCTCTCCAGGGCAGAGCTTGTGATTCAGAAGGATGAAGGCCACAAGTGGAAATATTACGAACTGACAAGGAAGGGCAAGGATGTTCTTAATCCAGGAGAAACCAAGATATGGATTGTACTCACATTATCAGCAATCGCAATACTGGCCACGACTTTTGATTTTGCCCAGAGATCTTTTTACGGAACCTTTAGAACAATGTCGGGGGGAGAGATGGTAGCGGCTCCAGGAGCCCCGGCTGCGGATATAGGAACCCAGGCCCTTTACACACCGTACTGGCATGTGATAGCGTTTGTGGTTTTCTCAATAATTCTAGGAGTAAGTCTTGGTTATATATTCGGGAAAAGAAGATTCTACGCGTTCCAGGGAGAATAAGGGGTTTATATCATTGGTTCTTCACATTCAAAGTCATCAAAACATTCCTCAAACCCGGGTCCAGGCAACTGTTCGCATTTGAATCCCATGCATACACCATGGGTTTCGCAATCATCCAAGAATGATAAGCACTCATCTGTTCCAGGAGAATCCACAACGTCACATGTTTGGGTCTGGTAATTGCACACACTGTGTATACAGTCTTCCCAAACAGAACACTGGTCTGCCTGGGTTCCTGCCCTCTTCACACACGTCTGTTGGGCGTAATCACACTTGTAAAAGTAGCAGTCACAATCTTGACTGCATTGATCCTGACCACT
>CP070801.1:490962-493489 GCA_020343575.1 Candidatus Aenigmatarchaeota archaeon | reverse complement strand
GAGTAAAGTACTGCCTGAGCGTGGTAATCCAGAAATTAAGTGTAGTTTGTCCATTGAATAATTGTTTAAGTTAGTTCGTCAATCTTCTTCTGTACAGCTGCTGTAAACTTGGCAGATGTTTTGGTCAGGATGCCTGTACCATACTCCTTACCTTTAAAGACTATTTTTGGTACACCAGGTACAAATACTCTGATAATCTTTTCTTGTGGAAGATCTGCTATCCTACCAACAGTTACTTCCTTGCCTTTTACTTTTACTTTCATGAGTCTAATTTATTTTCCAAGTTAGTTAATCTATCATCTACATTCTTAAGAGCAGCTATGATTAATGCATTGAGCTGCTTCTCTTTTACACCCAGGTATTTATTACCATCTTTCTCAAAGATAGTATGCACCAGTTCTTTTCTTACAGATTGTACATTCTGAGCGCTAAAGCCCAGGACTTCTCCCTTGTCTTCATCCTCAAACTTATCCTGGTCCCAGGTAAAGGCAATAGGATTAATACCCCGGATTAGATTCATAGCTTCAGCTAGATCTAACTCTCCGGTAATGTGCTTAAGTCTTTCGTCAGAAGCTACAGCCACTGAACGTACCACTTCGCCTGTTCCAGAAACTATGCCCAGGTAATGGGTTGCTCCTGTAGTTGGGATAGCACCGTTAGTTCCCCGGCCAATCTTTAGCTTAGGTAGCCATACCATATCGCTTACTATTGGAAAGGCAGTTGGAGATGCATAAGAAACTCCAATAACAGCTCCACCGCTGACAGAGGCTGCATTAGTAATATTCAGGTTCTTTGATCCAATAACTCCAAAGTTGACAATATCACGACCAGCATAGAGTGCCCCTATTGTAAAGTCTATACTTGTTACGCCAAGAATAGCATTATCAAAAAAGTCACCACTGGCTCTTGTTCCTGTAACATCTATGTCACTCCCTGATGCTATGTTATTTTTTATGTAAGAATACCCATCTAAAGCCCAAGCAGAATTGCTCATGTTCCAGATATTATTCTGCATGAAGTCTGCAGTATATCCCAACGTAATGCTGTTACTTACTCCCATGAACAAATTATACTCAAGTCCTCTACTGAGACTGCCACCAGGATGATTAACATCAAGGTTACGTCCCATGAATATGTTGTATAATGCAGTGAGTCCGCTAGTGCCCCCTACAAAGTTTGTGGTGTTGTTAGTCAGGAAGACATTAGCAGATATAGCATAGTTATAAAAGGCATAGCCTGTAGAAAACGTAGGTGCTGACTGTCCCATGAACACATTGTAACTGGACGATAGCCCTGTAGTAGGTTGCCAAAAGGTTGAGGAGGATGTAGTCCTAACGACTTCACCTGTTGTAGAGTTATAACCAAGACTGTGAGTTGCACCTGTAGTAGCTAACGCACCTCCTGTTCCACGGCCAATAACAAGCTTTGGCATAAAGACTGTTGTTGCCTGAGTTGAAGTAATGCCATTACCACCAAGAATAACTGAATCTGTGTGACCGTTTACAGTATTGTTCTGACCTCCAAGAATACCAGCATTGTAGACATCAACCTGATTAATAGCATTGTTATTACCACCCAATAAGAATGAATTAAAGAGATAGTAATTTCCCGTACTGGTATTCCCTATATCATTATCATGTCCTCCAATCTGTACACAATACTGTACGCGGGTACCATCTGAACCAGCAATATCAGATCCCCAGGATAGGATTATATTCTTCTGGATCCTTGAAGCAACCTGTGATGTATCTGAGAATATGTAGCTACTACCCCATTGTAAGTTGTACTGAGTTTCAGCGAGGTAAGAATAATTTCCGCCAATGACTACGTTGTTAAGTGCATTGGTGCCACCTGTAATTGTTATGCTATTCTCAACCAGGTTACCACTTCCATCTCTTGTCCACTCAGCACTAGGAAACGCTTCATCGGAGACTATTCCAGTAGTAGGATCAAACCCAAGTACTCTAGTGGGTGACTGATCTGCAGGAAGAGCACCATTTGTTCCTAGTCCCATTCTGACTTTAGGCATATGAACAGTATTCTCATACACATTGAAAGTACCTGCATTACCGTCAATACCCAAGACAACCATATGGTAGTTAAAGCCAGCAGGATTCTCCAATACAAGATTAGTAAAGTCAGAAGAGCCAATAATAGCAGAACTTCTAATTGATGCTCCAGCTCCAAGTGTGATATTTACATTCTGACCAGCTGCTATCATTGAATGAAGCATAGTTGTGGTGCCACCTCCTGATGTAGTAATATTAGAACCGCTAACTCCCAAGACTGCAACCTCGGCCATAGTAGTGTCATATGCCAGGTTCCAATTAATAAATTGAGAGCCTCCAATTATGTTCATATTTGCAGCAACATAAGCTCCTCCAGAATTATAAATATCCACAGAAAGGGAACCTATTACAGCATTACGATTAAAAGTAGTGTAACTTCCTGTTGTAAAGACTCCTGTAATTTGGTCCCCTACGAACATATTACTACGAGCCTGGGCATAAGTCCCAGTTATGTTAAG
>CP070801.1:487963-490862 GCA_020343575.1 Candidatus Aenigmatarchaeota archaeon | reverse complement strand
TTATGGCAGAAGAAGAGAAACCTGCTGAAGAGAAGAAGGAAGAGGCAAAAACCAAAACTGCAGAAGAAAAGGCAGCGGAGGCTGGTATAGAGGTAGAGGGTGCTCACAGGCATAAAGAAGAGAAAGAGAAAGCCAAGGAGAAAAAGGTAGAGAAAAAGGAAAAAAAGGCCAGAACAGGAAGAAAGCATGAGAATATCAAGGTCTATAAGTTTTATCAGCCAGGCGGGGAAACGCTCACAAGGAACAAGAAGTCATGTCCCAGGTGTGGACCCGGCACATGGCTGGCTGAACACAAGGGAAGGCTGTACTGCGGAAGATGCGGGTACACTATTTTTGAGAAGAGGGAAACCTAATTAATATTCCCTAATATACAGTAAATATGGAGCCCTGGCTGCTGTTGGGAGTATTGGCTTATTTGTCTTATGCTATCTCCACCTCTATAGACAAGCGTTTTATGAACAGGGGATATGAACCGGTAAGTATCCAAACCTTCAAGGATTTTTTTGACTGTGTTATATTATTGATAATCGGCTTACTCTTTTTCAGTCTGAATTTCACTTTTGAGTTGTTCCTTTGGTCCCTGCTCCTGGGGTTTATCTCTGCAATTTCAGGTATATTGTATTTCACTTCACTAAAATTAAAGGATATTGAGATAGTTGTACCTTATTTACAGTCATCAACGATTCTGTTGGTTTTCATCAGCTCGATAATCCTGTTCAGTGAGATTATTAATCCATTCAATTACATAGGCCTTGTGTTAATTTTAATCGGGGTATATGCCGTGCTTGCAAAAAAGGGTTTAGGGTTACCCAGGTTGGACAGGGCCATTCTTTTGATCTCTTTATTGGTTGTTTTAACAGCAGCCTATTTGCTGCTGGTTAAGTCCTTATTGTTCAATATAGAACCTATAAACCTGGCTATATCAGTGTATTTCTCAACCACAATAATCCTGGCCTGTTACATGTTAATATTCAGGAGAAAGCAAAAGGGGTCCTTTGATATAAGGAACTCCAAAATCGCAGTTTCTGCTATTTTTGGCTCCATGGGAACGCTTTTTCTTTTTTATGCCCTGTCTCTGGGGTTTGCATCCAGGGTATATCCTGTTGCAGGGTTACAATCGGTTTTTGTGTTCATAATAGCTTCTATATTTCTAAGAGAAAGATTCTATTGGCATAGGTTGGCTGGAACGATTATAGTGTTTCTGGGTATACTTTTCATATCGCTGTAATTATCTCTTCAGTCTTGCATATACATAGCTGTGCTGCCTGCCTTCCAGAAGATCCTCCACTGCGCTCCTGGCAAGGTCTATCTCCCTTGCTGTTCCTATTATTGAAACGGTCTTGCCATAAACAGAAAGTAAACAGCCAGTGGTCTGCTCTATTATCTTTCTTGTAGCGCCCTTTCTTCCTATAACCCTCCCAAAGAGGCGCTTCCTTGTATTATCTGTCTCACCCTCCAGGGAGATAATCTCCAGCTGGCAGTCCTCATCAATCAGCCTCAGGGCATGCTTAGGAGAGAAACCCCTTCCAATAGCCTCAACTATATTCTTGGCCTTCAGGGCATTCTCAACCTCGCCCTTAATCATGATTCCATCAGAAACCGTTATAGTTGTCTTTGTCAGGGATTCTATCTCTTCCTTTGTTTCCCCGTCCTTTCCTATAAGAACAGCCTTCCTCTCTTCAGGGATTGCAATCTCTTTTATAACCATAACCTACGCCATACAATTGGTGACGGAAGCCTGCATCCGCAGGCAAGACCCTCTTAACCTACGCCATGTGAACTGTTACGGAAACTGGCTTCGCCAGTCAAACTACCTTTAGCCCTGCGATTCTTTCTCTAGGTAGCCCTTTCTTCTGAGCCAGTTGGCCTGGGTCCTTGTGTAGATCCAGACAACATCCCCTTTTTCAGGTTCTATACTCCAGGGCTTTACTATCAGCCAGTCACCCGGCCTTACGTTTATCCTCTTCCTGAACTTTCCAGGGATCCTGCATATCCTGGTCTTCCCGTCCAGGCAGTTAACCCTGAACCTGCTTGCGCCGAGTATCTCCTCTATGCGACCTATAACCTCATTGCCCTTTGGCATTCTGACCCTAATAGGACCTGGAAACTCTGGCATGATAAACCCTTTATTTGTATTTATTTATATTGATACCTTAATCATATACATAACCCAGACTCAGCACGACTTCTATAACATGGAACATGGTCTGCTCAGTGAACAGGTAATGGTTCCTTATCTCCCCTGAACCAAGCGCCCTGTTGTAGATTACCACATTATCTATAACCCCATTGAAATGGATAGTTGGCAGTGGTGTTTCACACATTTCACAGCATATCTGACCAGAACATGTATCATCATAAAAAGGGTGTCCTGTTCCCTTGCATCCTGGGACAGGATCGCAGCATACATATCCTACAGCCTGGCAGGTTTCCTTTGTCAGGGGCAGATAATCAGTATTGATCCCGCAGTTAACACCTGGTGTGCAGGCAGAATCCGTGGTTATATTATAGGCATCATCACAGATCCCGGCACTAGGGTTAATATCTGTGCATGTGTTTGAAAAACCTGTCCCGCTCGGGTTTGTCCAAAAGTTCCCTCCGAAATAAGATCCCCCGATTATGTTTGTTTTTAACTGCTCTGTTGTGTTCCACATGTTGGCATAAATTGTCCCAGAAAGGTAAACATTGTTTGTATTGTTAATTATATTGTTGTAAAAGTAATTCGGTTCAGTAACAGTACCAAACATAAGGATTCCATAATCTTGATTACCTTCTATTACAGAATCTTTAATGGTATTATTGTTGCCTCGAAGGCGTATTCCGTAATATCCATTTGAGGATAATGTTATGTTTGTGAGGATATTGTAGTTTGAACTACTGAAGTATATGCCTTCATCCC
>CP070801.1:478824-487863 GCA_020343575.1 Candidatus Aenigmatarchaeota archaeon | reverse complement strand
TAAACCTCATCAGTTGATATGTAAACAAACTTTTTTATATTATGTTTTTTTACTTTTTCAAGTAAAACATAAGTCCCTATAACATCGGTTTTAACAAAAATGCCAGCATCTATGATAGATCTGTCAACATGGGTTTCGGCAGCAAAATGTACAACATAATCCACATTCTTCATAACTCTTTCAACAGTGTTCGAATTGCAAACATCTCCTTTAACAAAAGAGTAATTTGGATTTTTTTCAACATCTTTTAAATTGTTAAGATTTCCAGCATATGTTAATTTGTCTAGATTCACAATTTTATATTCAGGATATTTTCTCAATATATATCTAATAAAATTACTACCTATGAACCCACAACCACCCGTAACCAATAATCTCATAATATCACTATTTTTTAATTGGTTTTAAAATATATTCTATTTCATAACATGGGAACATAAAAGTTAAGTAAGATTCATATATTTTTGAGAATATTTCACTGCTATTAAATATTTTATTAAAAACGTTTTTGATAATAGGATAGTGCGTGAACATTAACTTTTTTCTAATAATCTTAAATTTAAAATCTGTATAATATTCTGGAACTTTTCTACCCCCCTGATAATTCATGGGGGAGAAATAATCAAATGTGTAATATCCAAAATATCTCTTATGTGTAAAATCTGAATATGCCAAAGAGTTTGAAAAATGAGGAACTATAACATCTATTTTTCCATCTGGTTTTACAACTCTATGTATCTCTTTAACCACGAACTCGAAATTTTGAACGTGTTCTAAAAAATGTCGCGTATAAACAAAGTCGATTGTATTTTTTTTAAAAGGCAGACCATAATTGTCAACATCGCATATAATATCGACATCCCCAATTTTTATTTTATCCAAACCAATAGAATTTGAATACTTTCTCTTCCCACAACCAATATCAATAGATACCATTTTAACCATGCTTTTTCCCAGGAGCCAATACCCAACGATATGGGATTTTTTTTGTATCAGGTGGAAGTCTGTGCTCATCCGGTTTTTTATAATTATAAGGAAGATTTGGAACGTTTATAAAATATGCAGTCTTTCTTCCCACCGCTTTAAAACCATGATATACCCCAGGCGGTACACTGATTAAGATAGGATTTTTTTCATCCACAAGAAATTCATCTATTTTTTTAAACGTTGGGGATTTTTCCCTTGCATCATAAAGAGCAACTTTCATCACACCTCTTATGCAGGTGAAGTTATCGGTTTGTTTTTTATGAAGATGCCATGCCTTCACAACACCTGGATAAGCAGTTGATAAATAAACCTGTCCAAAATTTTTGAATAAATCATCATCACATCTAAGAATTTCAACCAGCCATCCCCTCTCATCATGTATTGGTTTTAATTTTTTAATTTCCACACCGTCTATCATGGTACCCTTTAGAATTTAAAACATGATTTTAAAAGATTAACGTATGAAAAGGCTCCTAATTACGGGCGCTTCGGGATTGCTGGGCACTAAATTGGCCGAAATCAGTTCGAAATCATATGAAACAATAGGCACGTATAATAAAAATTATGTTAGATCGAACTGTAAAATGATAAAACTAGACATAAAAAACAAAAATCAAGTTTTTGATGTAATTGGGAAAATGAATCCAAATTTTGTGATACATACAGCTGCATTTACTAATGTAGACCAATGTGAGACTAAAAAACATACTGCTTGGGATATCAACGTCAAAGGAACAGAAAATATCGTTAAGATTTGTGAGAAAATTGGTGCAAAACTAATATACATGTCAACAGATTTTGTTTTTGATGGTAAAAAAGAAGGGAAATATAAAGAAACCGACACTCCGAATCCTATAAACTGGTATGGAAAAACAAAATTAGAAGGAGAGAAACTTATCCAAAAATCTAGAATTGATTTCATTATAACCAGAACAAGTGTTTTGTATGGATGGAATTTACAGAAGAGATTAAATTTTGTCACCTGGGCTATAGAAAAACTAAAAAATAATGAAAAAATAAAAATTGTTACAAATCAATGGAATTCACCAACGTTAGCTAATAATTTAGCTTACTCATTGATAAACATCTTAAATAAGAAAGAACATGGCATGTTTCATATGGCTGGAAGTGAACGAATAAACAGATTTGATTTTGCCAAAAAAATAGCAAAGATTTTTAATTTAAACGAAAATCTTATTGAACCCATAAAAAGTGAAAAACTAAAACAAATAGCAAAGAGACCTACAGATTCTTCATTAAATATAGAAAAAGCAAAAAAAATTGGTATAAAATTTCTCAATATAGAAAAAGGTTTAAATGAAATGAAAAGATTAAAGTATTAAAGCTTTACATAAAAATAGGATTTATGAAAGGCCTTATACTAGCTGGTGGGACAGGAACTAGGTTGAGACCACTTACTTATACTGCTAACAAACATTTGATACCGATAGCAAACAAACCAATACTATTCTACGGCATAGAAGCATTGAGAGATGCAGGAATAAAGGATATAGGCATAGTACTGGGGACTAATGACCCAGAAGCTGTGAAAATAGCAGTAGAAGATGGTTCAAAATTTGGGATTAGAGTGACCTACATATTTCAGGGAGAACCAAAGGGCATTGCTCACGCTGTCTATTGTGCAAAAGATTTCATAAGAGAAGACGATTTCCTTCTTTACTTGGGAGACAACATGCTTAAACGTGGTGTAAAGAATTTGGTTGAAGATTTTGAGAAAACAAAACCTGATGCATCAATATACCTTTGTAAGGTTAAAAACCCAGAGATGTTCGGATTAGTGGAGTTAGATGAAAGTGGAAAGATTAGAAAACTTGTGGAAAAGCCAAAACATCCGAAATCGGACCTTGCATTGATAGGTGTTTACCTTTTTAAGCCATCGATATTCAAAGTGATAAAAACTCTCAAGCCTTCTGGTAGAGGAGAACTTGAGATAACCGAAGCTATAGACAATTTAGTTAAATCCAAAAAGAACGTAAAATATCGTATAGTTACTGGTTGGTGGAAGGATACAGGAAAACCAGAGGACATACTCGAGGCAAACAGGCTTGTTCTGGATGACATAAAACCAACTAATAAAGGTAAAATCGACGAAGAGGTTAACATGCATGGAAGGGTTTTCATAGACAAGGGAACGGTTATAAAAGAGGGAAGCACAATAAAAGGTCCTGTTACTATAGGAAAAAACTGTGAAATAGGACCCAATACGTACATAGGACCTTACACCTCAATAGGAAACAACACAACAATAAGAAATAGTGAGATCGAAGATTCCATTATATTGGGTGATTCGAATATAAACTGTAAGAAAAAAATTGTCGGAAGTCTTATAGGAAGACATTCAATCATAAAATCATATGATAAACTTCCTCATGGAAATAGGTTCATAATAGGTGAAAACACAACATTAGAAATCTAAACCTTCTGCTTTTTGGACCCACCAAAGACAACAAACCAAGAAAAGATAAGAGGCACTAAGCCACCACCAATTACAGTTGCTATACAAGCTCCAAGTAAGCCATAAATGGGAGTCAATAAAACCAGTAAAAAGATATCTATAAGTGGTGGGATCGTTGAAATCTTGTAAACCTTTTTCAATTGTTTCTGGGCTGCTGAAAGACTAAATAGTATAAGTCCCGGTCCAGATAATGTTAAAAACATCAGAAGCTGGGCATAGAATATCGCTTCAATGTATTTTTTCGAATAAAAGTAAGAGATTATTGGGGGCAATATGATTATCCCTATAATTATGATAGCAGCCTCGAGGAGAAGTATGTACTTGAACCTGCTCCTTACAGCTGAATAGGCTTCCTTTTTACTTTTTCTCGAAAGATCCGAGAATATTGTGTTTGAGATCATAGTCCACAACGGTTTTGCTTGTCTAGGAATTATTATTGCAACTGAATAGATAGCGAGAAATTCAAAACCAAGGAAAAAAGCAACTATTATTTTATCGAAATAGGATTTGATCATGGATACCATATTTATAATTGTAAGGTGTTTTCCGTATGGTATTAAATCCTTGTCGATTTCGTCATTCTTCCTTTCCTTGATGGTTTTGAAAAGAAAAATAAAATTTATAAGGGATGTAAGTCCAAAAAGAACAAACAATATAATTAACAGGTTTCTGAAATAATAGGCAATAATCATTGTTATTAGGTTTGCTATGATAGTAATACTTGCTAAATATGCTGAATATCTTTTGAAGCGCTTTTTACCCAAAAGGAAAAACTGATATGTACGGAATGAGTAGTATGATATAAAGAACAAGGCTGCCAACACAAAACCGAAAGACAGTAAAAATGAACCCCCAATGTAATAGTATAACCCGAATAGTAAAAGAACAAAGCTACCAAACAATCCCCACCTCACTCTAATTTTCGTTCCCTCAATGAAAGAACCATCAAATCCCCTCGCACACGATCTTGTTATAGATGTATTCATACCCGGGAGGCTCAGTATAGCCATCAAACCAAATATAGATAAAATGAAGTTGTACTGACCGAAAACCTCAAGAGAAAGAACCCTTGCAAGCATCACGGAAAGGGCCAGGGCAAAGATTATGGTAATAATGTTGTTGGCAAACATGTAGGAAAAATTCTTCATGAATAATCTGAAATTCATCTCAAGCCTCTTCTCCAATTTGTTCAGAATCTTGTTGTGCATAAGATATTGTTGTTTACTGTAAAATAAATCTGTGCAAGTTCTACACCTTCAGATTCCTAATGTAATTTTTAACTTCTTTGGAAAGATCCTTTCTCTTAAGTGCAAAATCTATGGTAGTTTTAACAAAATCAAGCAGGTTCCCGATATCGTATCTTGTTCCCTTGAATTCGTAACCATAGACCTTCTGACTTGAGTTTAACATTCTTATAGCATCCGTGAGCTGAATTTCGCCGCCGAAACCAGGCTTCACCCTCTTCAAACAGTCAAATACCTCAGAAGTAAGAACGTATCTTCCAGCTATTCCTAGGTCAGATGGAGCCTCGGGAAGCGGAGGCTTTTCGATCAAATCCTCAAGCAGATATAAACCATCACCTTCAGACACCTTTATTTTTATTATACCCTTTGTGTGGATTTTCTCCTTAGATATCTTTTCAACAGCTATAACACTCGATTTGTGTTTCTCATAGATGTTAATTAACTGTTTTGTGCAGGGAATGTCGGATTTTATTATATCATCACCCAGGAGAACCGCAAACGGTTCTTTACCTACGAAAGTCTTTGCACATGAAATAGCGTCTCCAAGACCCTTGGGATTCTTCTGTCTTATGAAATGGATGTCAGCCAGTTTCGAAATCCCCTCAAGCTTTTTAACCAGATCAGGTTTGCCTCTTTTCTTCAGAAACTCGACCAGCTCGAAGGAGTTGTCGAAGTGGTCCTCTATCGCTCTTTTACCCCTACCAGTTACTATCAGTATATCCTCTATTCCAGATGCAATCGCCTCCTCAACAACAAACTGTATGACTGGTTTGTCTATTATGGGCAGCATCTCCTTTGGCTGGGCCTTGGTTGCGGGCAAAAATCTGGTTCCCAAACCAGCAGCCGGAATCACAGCCTTTCTGACCTTCATTCTAATCACCAACAAACCCCCTCAAAATCCTTGACCTTGTTTGGGTTCAATGCTTTGCGACCCTCAATTATAATCCTGTTTTTCATTACACTGAAATCCTTATCCTCCAGGTTTTTAAAATCTTCCCACTCTGTCAACACAAGACACGCATCACTATCCCTCAACGCCTCCCTTGCTGTTTTGCAGTAAAGCAAACCAGGGAAAAGCTCTTTGAAGTTATCCATCGACTTCGGATCATGTGCCTTTATTTTTGCACCGAACTTGAGCAATTCTTTAACAACCCTTATAGAGGACGCATCCCTCACGTCGTCTGTATTTGGCTTGAAGGCAAGACCAAGGATGCATATGTTCCTGCCCCTTAGTGTCCCCACCCGTTTTCTAAGGAGGTTCACAATCCTAACAGGTTGCCTTTCGTTAAGATTCAGAGCTTCCTCCAGATAAACGGGATCATATCCGATGGTTTTGCTTTTGTTCACCAACGCCTTGAGGTCCTTTGAGAAGCATGACCCACCAAAACCAACACCTGCCCTTAGGAAGTGTGGTGATATCCTATGGTCAAGACCAACACCCATCATAACTTCGTAAACATCAATTCCTAGGCTCTTGCAAACGTTTCCAATCTCGTTTGCGAAGGATATCTTTGAGGCCAGGAAGGCGTTTGATGCATACTTTATCATCTCAGCGACCTTAAGACCCGTTCTTATTATTGGGGCATTGAAGTTCGCGTAAAGTTCTACAAGGACGTCTCCTGATCTTTTGTCAAGTTCACCTATTACTATCCTGTCAGGGTTCAGGAAGTCGTCTAGAGCGGATCCCTCTCTGAGAAACTCTGGGTTCATGCACACACCAAAATTCTCCCCTGCTTTTTTACCTGAGAACTCCTCCAGGTTCGGTATAACCAACTTCTCCGTGGTCCTGGGAGGGACAGTGGATTTTACAACAACAACATGGTATGAATCCTTTTTGGCGAGGGACGAACCCAGATTCCTTGAAACCTTGTCTATGAACTTCAGGTCAGAGCTTCCGTTCCTCTTTGATGGCGTGGGTACGCATATGAAGGAAACGTCGGAATTCTTCACAGCGTAATCCAGGTCACTGGAAACCTCCAGATTCTTCTTCTCAACAACCCTTTCAAGCAGATCCTGCAAACCAGTTTCATAGACAGGAGATTTTCCACCCTCTATCTTATCGAGTCTTTTTTTATCAATATCCATGCATATTACATGATTCTTCTTGCTCGCAAAACCAACTCCTGTCGCAAGACCCATATAACCTGTTCCCACTATCGATATTTTCATAATATCACATTATCCGCTATAATTTAAAAGCATAATTTAACTATGACAAAACAATAATTAATTATGAAAGCCGTTACACTCATATCAGCCATAATATTCATAGCAATAACCTTGTCTGTTGTAGCGATTGTATATCAATCCGGGATGCCGCTAATAGAGAAGATGCAGCAGAGTGCAGCACTGGATAGAATGAGCGACGCATTCTCTGATATCGATAATCTAGTTAGGAGGGTTGCCTACGAGGGCAATGGTTCAAGAAGGGTTTTTGATCTTAAGGTTGATATGGGAAGGTTTGCGATAGATGCTGCAAAGGATTTGATACTCTGGCAGATGGGAACAGAGGCTATGATAATAGTTCCGAGATCAGCTGAGTTTTTCGGTAACCTTATAGTCGGTTCAAACCTTGAGAGTTCTGCGTATGAGGGGGATTACCAGGGCACCCCGGCATATGTCTTGGAAAACGAGCACCTGAGGGTCTATGTAAGGAAAATAGGTTCACAGGAAAACCATTCAAACTATGACACCAACGATATTCTTCTAGCTGTATACCAAAAGAATCTGGACCAGTGGCTTCCTCTACATTCTATGGAGATATCGATAGATGATGACCCAGGATCAGAATCAGGTTCTGGCTACACGCTTCTGGAGAGGAGCGGGAATTTTCTGCCATATGGGAGGGTCAACGCATATATGAGTTCCGCTTGGGGTGAATACTACCTAAACCTTACACTGGAATCAGGAGCAGATTTCATACAAATAGAGGCCAGTGCTTGAGAAACTAGCCCTTAAACTTCAAACCCATATCGAACGCAGCCATGTTCACCTTGATTGCTCTTCTTGGAACAGTTTCCTTTAACGATTCCAGAACGGATTTCTTGCTTACTGGAAGCATTCCTGAGGAAAGAGCGACACCAATTGCCATGACGTTCCCATAGATCGGGTTCCCGAATTTTTCCTCACATATGTTTGAAGCATCAACGAATATCGATTTCTTTGCAAAGGGAGCGATCATCTTTTTTATTTCCTCATTTGATGGGTATATATGTCCTAAGAGATTCAGGTAAACGGGTTTTACAGGATAGGTATCTACAAGAAAGTTGGTTCTTTCTTTGCTTGCATAAAAACATGACCTTGCAGCCTCTATGGGCTCAAGCCCTAGTATCAGGTCTGCCCGGGCCCTCGGAATCATTGGTGAGTAAACTCTCTTACCAAATCTTATCTGTGTTGGGATAGAACCACCTCTCTGTGCAAGACCATGGAATTGGGTTCCCCTTACCTCGTAGCCTTCGATGTTGGCCGCCCTTGCGACAATAACAGATGTCAGTAATACACCTTCTCCACCAACACCAGTGAGCAATACATTGTATGTCATTTCTTCCTCCTCTTCCTGGGAACTATCGATCCCCTCTCAACCAACTGTGAGCAAACACCACAGCCCCAACACAGGTCTTCCTTGATATACACCTCATCACCCCTCTTGATTATTGCAGGACATGCAAACTCCTTGACAAGTCTTGAAACTCTATGTGATTTACCAGGGGCTATATCGAAGGTTACGAATTGTCCCCCTTTTGCTCTAACTATCCTCTTCCTTACAAGCATGCACATGCCCCTTGATATGATCACACTTAACTCGTTCTGTTTTGAGAACTCCCTGATCGCTGATTGCAGTTCTTGCTGGTTGAAGGCGTTCACAACACGAACGTTCTTTATTCCAAACGACTTCACGATATCCTCTATCTTCATTGGGATTCTCTTCTCTCCCATCCCTGTGAAAGAGCTTCCTGGATGGGGCTGGTGACCGGTCATCGCTGTTATACCGTTGTCCATAATGATAACTAGGGGCTTGGTTCCGTGAGTTTTTATGTTAACGAGTCCTGGCATTCCTGCATGGAAAAACGTGGAGTCACCGATAAATATGACAGTCTTCTGATCACTAACATTATTTATACCATGGGTTATTCCCATACTTGATCCCATTGATATAACAAAATCCTGCATTTTGTAGGGCTCAAATATACCCAGAACGTAACACCCTATGTCCCCTGCCCATACAACGTTCTCTCTCAAAACCTTCTTCACAGCATAGAAGGTGGACCTGTGCGGGCAGCCAGGACAAAAACCGGCTTCCTCACAGGAAGCTTGATTTTCTTAAGGCCGGCT
>CP070801.1:474440-478724 GCA_020343575.1 Candidatus Aenigmatarchaeota archaeon | reverse complement strand
GACTGGGAAGTTGCGATAAACACAGACCCACCCGAAGGATATGAGCGCATGACACCAAATGAGCAGATGGATGTTTCGCCAGACAATCCTCAGCTTGCAATAATAGCGTATAAACCAATAACTGGGTAGGATTAAAATGAATGCCAAAATTCTGTTGTTTTTTGTTTTACTGTCTTTGTTTTTGTCTGAAACAGTGGTTGCTCAAGAAATCGGTATTGATATAATAGCAAGACATCCTGGGGAGGAAGATGGAAAGTTTTTGAACGTAACAACCGAGTTTGAACCAGAAGCATCTGGTGAAGATTACACATTGATATCAATAATGTTGGCAGTATTGATCGTAGCAATTGTTTTGTTGGTAGCTTATTTTAAACGAATAAGAGTGTAAAGGCTTAAATTTTATCAGTACAAGAATTAAACAGTGATTTTTATGATAGATTTTGAAAGATTCCTTGACCTTTCGAAGCCTGTTTCTGAGATTGCAGACACGCCGGTTGTTTCCTGCACAGAGGACGAAAGGGTAAGGAATTCGATAGCGATGATTCTCAATGGATTCAGCAGGATAATGGTTCTGGACAAGGGCGAGATTAGGGGTTTCCTGACATCACTGGATGTTCTGGATTTCCTCGGAGGTGGATCAAAATACCAGCTCTACGTTAGGTACAGCAAGGGACTGGATCTTCCTGTTAACAAGATAATGAACAATGAATGGCATCCCCTAGAAAAGAAGCATTCTGTAGGAGACGCCCTCCAGGTTTTCCAGAAACACGGAAAGGATTTCCACCCAATCGTTCACAGGGACAGGTTTTCAGCTGTTTTGTCAGAGATGGATTTTCTCAAACATCTGAATGAACCCCTTGGTTTCAGTGCTGAGGATATCATGGACGGGAAACCGATTATAGTGAAGGGCCATTATAGCGTATTGGATGTCGCCAAGATGCTTTGCAGGGGAGAGTTCAGGTTTCTGCCTGTGGTAAGGGACGGGTTTTTGCTGGGGTTGGTTACCCCCTATGATATAATATCCTACCTCAACAAGGGACCTGGTCTGAACAACCTTAGGAAAGCGAATTTCGAGTCAACGGCTGTAATGAACAGGGATCTTCTGACTGTAGGTCCAAAGGACGATCTCCATGAGGCAGTGAGACTTATGAACAGCAAGCGAATTAACAGCGTTCCGGTAACTGATGAAGGGGAGATGCTTGGCCTGATAACGAGAAGAGACGTAATTGATATTCTTTCCTAGATTCTGATAAAGTGATATAACATGAGAAAGCTCAATCATGAAAAACTTTTAAATACCCTTGATAAATTAAAGGGGTGTATCCTCATCGTTGAGGGTATGAAGGATGAAAAAGCCTTAAAAAGCCTTGGATTAAAAAGTATTATAAAAATCTCTGGCAAACCCCTGATAAGGGTTGTTCACGAGGTTGAAAATGAGATTAAAAGGGGAAAAAGGAAAAAGGATGTAATAATACTCACTGACTTTGATTCCAAAGGAAGAAAAATCGCAGCAAGGTTGAGATATTTGCTGCAGAAGTACAAAATACATCCCAATTCAAGATTAAGGGGTGAGGTCATGAAACTTGGATGGAACAAGATTGAGGATATGAATAATTTGAGATTTGAACAGCCTGCACAGCAGGCTTTAACAGGAGGTGATGATCATGTCAAAATTGGCACCGACATCAATAAAATACATGATAAAGGCTCACATAAAGGCAAAAGGCGTAGTAGAAAAACCAGACATAATAGGAGCGATATTTGGTCAGACTGAGGGTCTGCTTGGTTCTGAACTGGATTTGAGGGAACTGCAAAGGACAGGGAGAATAGGAAGGATAGAAGTAAACATAAAATCTTCTGGTGGAAGCTCGGAGGGAGATATAATAATTCCCTCTTCCCTAGATTCTGCAGAGACTGCCCTGATAGCAGCTACTCTGGAAACGATAGAAAGGGTGGGGCCCTGTACAGCAGAGATAAAACTGCTCTCTGTCGAGGACACAAGATCAGAAAAGAGGAAATATGTAGTGGAAAAAGCGAAAGTGATCCTTAAGCAGCTGACAGAAAGCGGGCTTCCAGACACCTCAGAGATATCAGAACAGATTAAGGAAGCCGTTAGAGCTGAGGAAATAAGTTCATGTGATGGGCTACCATGTGGACCAAACATACTGGATTCCGATGAAATAATAGTAGTTGAGGGTAGGGCGGACATACTGAATCTGCTCAGATACGGAATAAGAAACACCATAGCGATAGAGGGGACATCGGTTCCTCCTGCAATAAAGAAACTCTGCAAGGAGAAATCCATTACCATTTTTGTGGACGGTGACAGGGGAGGACAGTTGATTGCAAAGGAGATAATGAAGATGGCTGATGTTGATTATGTCGCAACGGCTCCTGAAGGAAAGGAAGTCGAGGAACTGACAAAGAAGGAGGCCTACAAGGCACTGAGGGAAAAGATCCCTGCCGAGCTATTCAAATCTGGTATCAAGAAAGTAGGGAAGAAACCAGAAGTAAGGAAAGGGGAAAGACCGAGGATAGAGAAGACCAGGGAGATCAAAAGGGATATGAAAAGGAGGCCTGGGATATTCAGAAAGCCAAGCAGAATGCCAGGTCCTCCAAAGAGTAGGCCCATGTTGAAACCAGATGAGAGGGAACTATTCAAAAAGACGCTAGAAGAGCTGGTAGGAACAAGGGCCGCATGCATATTTGATGAGAAATGCGAACTCATGGGAAAGGTTCCTGTAACAGAGCTGATAAACACCCTCAAGACCACGGAAAAACCCTACGCTGTGGTTTTCGATGGCAGGGTTGATTCCAGACTGAATGATATCGCAAAATTTAAGGGTGTTAGATTCCTGATAGGTATGGACAAGGACAGGTTCCCCTCACCCATTGCTGTCCTAAGCAAAAGGGACCTGTGATAACTAACAGGGAAACAGCAGAAATTTGTCGCTCATAGAATTCGAACTCTTTTACTTCAATTTATCTCTTGAACTGACCGACTTTCTTTACCAGATCCCTGTGGGTTAAGAACATAGACCTGCAACAGTATCTCTCCAGGCCGAGTCTGTCAAGAACCTTTTTTGGGTTTTCACCCCTTTTAACCCTGGCCTGATATTCTTCCCATAAATGTCCCACGGGTTTTCCACAACTTATGCATCGAATAGGTATCAACATTCTATCACTCTAATCTTTGTTAAACCTTGTATTTAAATATTTAAAAAAAGTTCATTCCTACTTTTCTTTCGGAGCCTTCTTTTTAAGGATCCTCCCTGCCTCCCTTATGAACTTTCTCACATATTCCCTGTTCATGAGTATTTGCTGCTTTGGAAGATCCATTATCTTCCCGCTCTTCACGAGCTTCTTCATCCTCTCCAAATCACTGAATATCTCCAGGTATTTCTCAGAAACCATACCGGTCTTGACTAGGTTGTCTTCGAATGCCCTCAGAATGTTTTCATCCTTCTTAGGCATTCTCTTCAGGGCCTTCAGGAGAGTAAGGGCGGTTTCTGTCATGATTGTGTGGGACTTATCAACAATTCCTTCCCTCTTGAGAATCTCTATCTTTACTATAAGCTGCTGCATCTTCTTCACAAACGCTTTCGTTTTCTTTATCCACTCATCGAGATCCGCTCCAGATACGTTCTTTATTCTTTTATGTTCCACTCCCTTTCTCAGCTCTATTATATCCTCCAGGTCTTTTACTATTCTCTCCTCAAGGAACTTCATCTTCACAAGGGTTTTTCTCAGGGTATCGGGAGCATCGGCTGGTCTGGGTGGAGATTTCCCGAGAAACATGAGAACAGCTTGTGTGCTTTCAAGCATTGCATAGTAGCAGTCTTCAACCACCATGTAGATCTTCGCGTTCTCGACCCTTCTTATCCTCTTTGGTCCCCGCTCGATGTATTTTTCCACTGCCTCCTTGCTGGGTCTTATCTCTCCCATCTGGAGGAGTTTCTTTATTGGGGAGAATATGTCCTTGTCGAAAACAGGAACACCCTCCCTTATGAAATTGAAAACAATGGGGTGACCATCCCTTACCATTCCCCAGAATTCTGTTAGCAGATAGGGTTGCTGAACAGAAAGCTGTTTAGAACACTTCTTCGCGATATCATCAAGGTCTTCCTCTATCTTTTCCTTGAATGTGGGGGAAATCTTTCCCCTGGTGTCATCAAGTATGACAAAAACATCTATGTCTGATTCCCCTTTGGATTCCCCCCTTGCAGTGGAACCGAATAGAACTATCGATCTTATGACTGGGCCGTACTTCTTTAGGGTCTCCTT
>CP070801.1:471454-474340 GCA_020343575.1 Candidatus Aenigmatarchaeota archaeon | reverse complement strand
TGGTCATCCAATACACTCAAATTTATGTAATACCCCTTCGGTGGTCCGAGGTTCGTGAAGTTTATGTAGATGCTGAAATTGAATCCCTGGTACTGGGTTATGCCATAAACCATTTGCTCGATAGTCTGGTTTACAACTCCATTGATCTTGCCCCAGACATCGAAATAATATGTACTGGAAGAGTTGAGGTTGTGTTCTGGTGGGTCATCTAGTGCATGCACGGTAACATTGTGCATACCATGCTGATGTGGCCAGTACTGGTATCTGTACAGGTCACTGCTGATATTGGCCATGTTCCTATATTCATAACTGCCATTCGGTAGACCTATGGCTACCCACACTCCGTAAACACCTACATTATCTGTCACATTGGCTGTTATGTTGGTGTAGTTGAGGTTCGCCTCTATGCTCTGGTTCGGTTCAATGGTCACGTTCTTTACAATAGGCGGGATCGTGTCATTGATAGCAACTATACCATAAGCATTGCTGATACCTGCAGTTATCAGCCTGCTTGAGTTGTCAGTAATATTGCATTTGAATGTCACGTATCCCTTCTGGGCTGGTGTGAAGTTATAGGTTGCGTGACCTGATTGATTTGTGGTGAGGTTAGCAAGGAAAGTGAAATTTGGTGGTGTGTAATAGTAATACATCTCAACCCTGTATTCATCTATACCTATTCCTGATATCGCATCAACAACTCTACACGTGGCATTAAATGGATCTGGATAGGGCATTTCTGTATAGTTTGCTGGTGAGTCCCAGAGGACATCAGCCACACCGCTTATCAAAATTTTAACTGTGTCGTTGCCCGACAGATAGTAAGTATTGGTTGCATTGGATGTGATTGTTCTGTTACCCGGTGACTGGCCTGTCAGAGAGAAATTTTCATAGTAATCCCCTGTAACAAGGAAGCTCGTCTCATTCCACCAAGAAACATTGGCATCTGTTATATCCTCCCCAAGCTCATTGGTTATGTTCACGTCAAATGTTACGTTATCTGTTTTTGTATAGTTGCTTTCATTGATCGGAGAAGTTATGTTCAGTATCAGCACACCCCATATCTCTATATAGGTCTGCTTTGTGGTAGAATTCTCAAGACCGGTTTTTGTTGCATTTATATAAATTGTGTGGTTGTCTGCAGCAGATTTATTGTAGGGGTTCCAGGTTATGTTGCAGTTACCACTTTCATTGGTTATGCAGTAGCCAATCATCATTGATGTGTTCCAGAAGGTCACGTTGCTTGCATTGGCATCACCTATGCTCGCATCATTTACATGAACCGATATGACTGTTTCATATGGGTAGTAGGTATCGTTCCTGTATACGATGGGTTCGCTGACATTTATCTGGTCTATTATAAGCTGCCTTCTCACCTTGAGTAGAGTGTTCATGTAAGAGACAGATGTGTTGTAATACTTCACTGTATCGTCTGATATGTTACACTTTATGTCATACCATTCTGCGCTTTCCTCTGTGGTGTTCCACTCCCAGGTGGCGTTTCCGTACTGGTCCGTCAGCGAGAAGTTCTGCCATGATTCATTCTTGTAATAGCTGACGTTGTAGTCCTGGATTGGCTGACCTGTATTTATATCAATAACATGGCATGTGATGTTTACGAATGATCCTGCTGGGTACTCTGTATAATTCTCTGGGTCTATGTTATCAATGGATGCCCATCCGTATATGTAGACATGTGTGGTGTTGCTTCCCATATCATAGTTTGTCCTGGTTGAGTTAGTATAGATAGTCTCTGCTCCCAAAACATAATTCTCTGATATGTACCATGTTGAGTTGTAGTAGGTAAAGCTTGAACCAGAAACATTTGCTATCAAAAGTGGGGTCTCGTTATACCAGTTTACATCAGTATCGCTGATGTAGTTGTCACAGTCGTCTACGATAGTAACATTCAATATCTCACTAACGTTCCTGTTGAGTACGCCATTCTCATCTGGCTGGATTGTTCTTGCGTACAACTGACCTATAACATTAAGGTTCTCGACAGACGCATTGGCGGGTTCATAGCAGCTATCATATGTCCCGCCTATACAATACTGCATTCCCACATCTGATGAACATGTTGCATTGTAGTCTACATGACAGTAACCTGAGTTTTCTGACGTGCAGTTCAGAGTAACAGTGTAGTTGGAGTGGTCCTCGGTCACCCATACCCTTCCAAAGGTTCCGTTCGGATAAATGCCGTAATCTTCATCATATATCCTGAAATTCAGATACGCTGTAGTTTCTCCTAACCTCCTTACTGTTGTGTTGGAGTATGGTGAACACTGTCCTGACTTGCAAACCTCTAACGTAACGTTATCTGGTTCCAGCTTGAAAAGAAGGATACCTGCACTATAGCTCAGATAAGACCTATACTTCGCACCAGTCTCATTTCCATATATGTCCATAATGGTCAGATTGATTGTCTGGTTACCTGGAAGGGTGAAGGTTGCTCCCTCTGCCCACGCATCTATGGTCCCGTTGGTGCCGTTTGCAACTGACCCGTTCTCTGCGACCCGATATCCGTTAACTGTAAGGTTGAAATAGAAAGTCTGGGTATCGAGGTTCTCAATTGTCACATTGAAGAATGAGACTCCTCCTGAGTCAGATATGTCTTCATTGTAGTCAAAACCAGAGTCCAGGACCACATAAGCAAGATACGCTGTATAGTTTGCATTCATTGCTGAACCGGATTCATTCATCACAGTCAGATTGATTGTCTGGTTACCTGGAAGGGTGAAGGTTGAACCTCCTGTCACTGCATCTGTGGTTTCATTCGTTCCATTAACAATGGACTGATTCTCTGCTATTTGGACTCCATTAACTGTGAGGTTGAAGTAGAAGGTCTGGCTTCCTGTATTCTCTATGGTTATGTTGAAGTATTCCATC
>CP070801.1:464034-471354 GCA_020343575.1 Candidatus Aenigmatarchaeota archaeon | reverse complement strand
GATGAAACATTGTTTGGGGTGACTGTGAATTCTATGGTTTTATAGCTGTCCTTCGCTACTACAACACTGCCTCTTGGGAAATTCGTTGGGGTATCAGGATCTATATTTATAATCGTCAGGAATGTTTTCTCCTTTTCGTAGTTTTGGATCGTTAGCATGAAGAATACAGGATCAAGGTTCTTTACATTAATGTTTTGGGGGAAAAGGTAAACCAAAACCCCGGTTTCTGGTAAAGTGTCATTCACAACCAGTATTCCTTTCACAACCTTCCTACAGAAAGTTCCCTCACAGTTCCTTATGTTTGCCTCAACATCAAAACTATATTCACCATTCTGAGCCGGGGTGTTTATAGTAAAATCTATTTTATGGTAGGGGTTAGAGGAAGAGGTTTGAACTGTCTCACTTAACGGGCTTATGGAAAGGACTGTGTTTTTAACATCCAGATCTATTGTAAGGGATGCGTAGGATTCAACCAGCAGGGAATATGTCGCAATCTTTTCTGGTTCTACATATAGTATCCCAAGTGAAAACCCTATGTCAAAGAGATCAACGTTCCCGTTAATAATATCCCAGACATCGTCCTCATCCTCTGCTTCTTCGTCTACAATATCAAAATCTGGGTACTTCGATATACAAACTCCACCACTCCAGTTATTCTCAATCCCGAGCATCGAAGAATAAATGCCTATCGTGAAAGGTGGTGAGCATTCTCCATTCGACCTTCCAAAACCCGAGAAGCATAGGGGAATCCTCACTGTGTTGTTCTCATCAGTCCTTACAATCTGCTCAGTCAAATCGCTCCAGTTGCTCGTGCATGTGATTTTATACTCATACTCACCCATTCCCATGAATCCTGAATCATCAGGTAGGATAAGATCTATGCATTCTATCGTGTTGTTGGGCATTGCAAAGTAAAGGTTGTCTGTCAACCGATAGGCCTGGCTAGACTGGAAAAGTAAAACCGCACACATCAGAAAAACAAATACCAATATCCTCTTCATAATATTCTATTCTAATCGCCTGAATAAAAATCAATTATTGGGTTGTTGCTTCACAATTAATATCACTACCTTTTACCAATGTTACAGTTAGGGTTTGACTTCCTTTAGGAGTGCTGCCTTGCATACATGTGAATTGATAAGTTACTGGACAATCTGTTTGATTGGGAGTTAGGTTAGGACAGTGAGAAAGTATGAGAGAATCAATATTCTTTGCTGTTTTTCCAACATCCGCACCTCCTAATAAAACACGTACATCTGAACACCCTCTTTCTATTTTATAATCTGCTTGTACTGTTCCACATTTGGATCCACATTTACTGGTTCCATACAGATTCGTGCCGGTTCCACATTTAATCCAAGCAGTCCAGGAAACGTATCCCTGTCCCTGGCCATAGTAGGTCGGTGGGTAACCATAAAAGTGTTGATACATTTGATTGTATGACTGCATGAAGTCGGTTCTCATAGCCTGTATTGTCTGGTCTACCTGTGACATTATGCTTTGAAGTCCAGCCATCCAGTTGTTTATGTTGGCGAAGTTCATACAGTTCACGAGAGTATTGAAGCAGGATTCTTCCCTACCCCTGCAATTGCCTATATCCAACTCATGCTGAACCATTTCCATGCATACATCTATCCTCAACATATCCATCTCCATCTTCTTCATCACTAGTAGTAACTGGTTTTCCAACGTCAGTAATTTACAATAAGCTGCATACAGTCTTATTATTGTAGAAATGACATCAACCGCTGAACTCATGAACATTCCAAACTCTTGAACATTCCATTTGCCTTCACCAAAAGCACCACCCAGCCTACCTCCTCCATATACAAGAGAGGCTACGAATAGTATAGGAACAACCCATTTTATTATAAAATTCAACCTTTTCATACACTTCCTGTATTCTTCCATTGTCTTGTTTAATAGCTCAGTGCTCTCATTTAAGAGTCTCTCCATCTCTTGTCTTGCATCTTCCATGATATTGTACATAGATCTTATGCTCTGGGTTGTTTCGATGTTCGGGAGTTCCTCTGTTAGGGCCTTGGTTTCTGTGTCATCCCCGTTCTTGTAGCTTATGTAAACAGAGAATGAGTTGTCTTTGTATCTGTAGGTATGTTCTTGTTCGCATTTGTAAACCGATGGAATTGTCATTGTGCAGTTGAAGCTGTGGTTTGTTACGCCATATGTTTTAACCGTATCACAATGCATCGTTGCTGGGCTCCCGTTAAGAGTTCCGTAAAACTGTTCCGCCTGCATGTCTGATGGAGGGTTCTGTATATAGGCATTTATGTAAACCTTGTTAGGTAGTTCACATGTTGAGAATCTCACCGTACTTTTTGGAGAATCTATGACCAATTTTATTGCGTTTTTTGACTTGCAGGTTCCGTTTTCGTTGGAAGGGGTAACATCACAGTACTGTTCCGAAGGACACGCGCAGTCTATGCAGCAGTTGTTTGAACCTTCTCCGAAACTGGATTCACACTCTCCATCACCACAGTGATAGACTGGGATAATCCTTATGTCAGAGAATGGGACAGTCATCTGCTTTGTTATCCTCGAATAGAAAGTGGAATCTGGTCCCCCATCATCAAAGCTTATTGAGACATTCAGTTTGTTGTTGCCAATCGTATAGTAAGGCAAAGCACATCCATCTATTGCAGGTATGGTCAGGCGACAATAATATATTCCTCCATAATCAGAATCATCACACTGCAAACTCCACCCAGTTGGTAGGTTACCCTTTACATGATAATAATGATCAAGTGTCAGTGTACTTGGTGCATTGTTTACTCTCAAGGTTATGTTGACAAGGTGTGGAACCTCGCAATCCCTTAGTTCTGTTGGGTTGACAGCCTCTATACTGACCGTTACCCCTGCTATTTGTTCACACCCCTTCACAGGATCACAGTAGTCATCCGGTTGTGGGCAATCACAATCAATACAGCAAGAGCTTTGGGTCTCTCCCATGTTACAGCTACCGTCACCACAGAACTGGGATGGTATACTAACTGGTCCGAAGTTCGTTTCCAAGACCTTTGTCTTGTCAATTGTACCGTCTTTGTAGGTTATGGTAAATTTGAGGGTGTTGGGATCAAAGGTGTATGCGTTTTGCGGGCTGTATCCAGATATCTGGAAAGGTATGGAACAGTTATATTCATAATCAGGACTTGGTTCCGTGCAGGTTGGTGAACCAGGCGCAACAGTGCCTCCTGTAAGGTTAAGGACTGCAGAACTTGAGATAAGAGTTAGTCCTGTTGGTGGATTGAATATCTTGGCTTTTAGATCTATGGTGTCTCCTTCAGTGTAATTATCCAAATAATCTGTTAAGGAAGTTATTCCCAATGTTATTGCGTCTTCTGACTTGCATATTTGTTCGCCAATATCACAGTAGAACCCATCCTCGCATAAGCAGTTGTAGTTGACTGTTATTGGGGAGAAGCTTGTATCCAAAGTCGTGGTTATATCATTTGGTCCGTCTTTGTAGGTTATGGTTGTGGTCACCTCATTTGGTTCTATGTTGTAGCTTCCCTGTCCGCACTCAATTTGAGAGTTCAATGTAACCAGGCAATAATACTCTGGGGGTCCTCCATAACATGTCGTTGGGTAAACGGTTTCGTTCAAGCTGAAAACAGAGGAGATGTCTGAAGATAATGAGCTTGGCGGATTGTTTATCTTTAGCGTCATGTTTACATCAAATGTAGCAGAACAGTCAGTGATTTGTGGGGAAGATGTTGATACGACCTGAAGGGATATCTGACTCAAACTCTTGCACTCGCCAACTGTTGGGTCAGTAGGGTCAACATCACAGTACTGTCCCGAAGGACACGCGCAGTCTATGCAGCAGCTTCCTGGGGTCTCACCAAGGTCTGACTCACAATTCCCATCACCACAGGTAAAGGTTGGGTTGAGGTTAAGGGTTAATGGATTAACCACACCTGAACTTGTGTTGGGGAAAATGAAATAGAAATCCTTGTTTATTGTGTTTATCTCGTTTGTTGGTGGGGATGCTGTCAAGAAGCTCGGTGGTGATGATTCAATTTCATTTGAATCAGCTCCTAACGCATACAATGAGTTTGCATTTCTGAATACTGCCTTTGTCAACCAGTTGAAGGGTATCATTCCGTAGTTTTCTATATACATCTTTATCGGATTAACCATGTCAAGGGAGTTTGCATGTACGTCGATCTCGCCCAAGTCGTGGCTGTACTCCGTAAATGCGTTATAACCTGTTCTTCTTATATGATACCAAAGACCAATCCAACCCAAGCTCCCACTGAGATCCTCCAACTTGACCATAATCAAGAGATTTGCAACCTGTGGATACGCATATACTCCCTCCCTCTCAGAAATATCGCTCCACAGGAGTTCAACATCAACAAAGTTCTCAAAAACCTGCGGTTCAGATTGTATACAGTTCATGGGAGATAGTTTCTTGCACTTATAGAGATAGATTTTCTTTATCTCCTTTTCCAGGCTTGCGGAGTTCACCCTTAACGCTACCTTGACATTTTTCCAGAGTATGTCATTTGGTTCATGTATGAAATCTATATCCCTGTAGATTATGTTTTCTGTCTCATATGTTGTTGTTTCCCTCTTCACCCCACCGAAGTATATATTTATGTCTGTTGCTAAAACAAGGGGTAGATTGAATAGTAATGTAGATACCAGAATTGCAAATACCTCCAAAGCCACGATTTTAAAGTTCATTGTATCCTACCGAACATCCTCCAAAGTTTTGAACAGGAGTATCTCTTATCGGTCCTAATCCACATGCCTCCAATAACCTTGTCATGTCTTGAACGCCTGTCATAAATTCTACCTCTTCTTCAATTTGACCAAATTCTACTATGTAAGGTAAGTATACATACAGGTCTTTACCATCCAGTTCTTCCTCTAATATGTATTCAACCATAACCCCTCCTACGGCTTCAGCGTCACTTATTAAGGTCCCACTTACGTAATAAACATCTGCAGGTATAGCAGTTATCCTGCCAATTTTATTGTTGAAAAACCTCTGATAGAACTGGTTTCTTACGTAGGAATAGAAGTTCAGGTTAACGAACTCATCAGGATGCCTGGTGTTTATGTAACTTATCGCACCCGAACTAATTTTATATCTTTTTGTAAGTGTTATGTTCTGGACTTCTACCTCATAGAAATGCAGGTTTACTGCTGGTGTCTTGGATAGGGTTATAGAGAGACCTTCAATATCATCAGAACTCTTCATCTCCTTGTAGCTTCCGAATCCCTGCTTATAGACTTCTAGAGGTCCTATGCCACATGGAGCTGATCCCAAAAACCTTCCTGAGGAATCGGTTCTTCCCAGCAAACAGTTCATGAACGTAACTGACACCGAAGGTATGGAGTTCCCATCACTATCACGGACTGTAATGTCTATCGAACAACCTGGGTTTTCACATATACCGGGACTGGGCAGATAGTCTGAGGGAACACCCCAGTCACCAGGAGTGTTGTTGAATATGAAAACCTCTGTTGCAAACTGGAAGGAATTTCCAGTCAACGGGTCCTTAACCCTGACTATGGTTGGGTATATGATGTAATACTGGACAAACATTGGATCGGAGTCGCAGATAGTTGTCATAGGTATTGGTTCTGCCTGGACAAATATCGGGCTTGGTGTAAACTGTAAATTTTTTGGATTCAGCTCAAAATCATCAGGGAGGTGGAAGGTTATGTCTATATTCTCATACTCGTTACCGTTTATCGGTGGTATTGAATACTTTGGATGACTTGTTGTGTGTAAAACGTTCGTTGGGTACTTGCCTGGCATGTATGTGTGGGCAAGGGTTGTCTTTATTGCATACTCAATCCCGTTCTTCACATCAAACCAGTCCTTGTAAACCATATCTCCACATTGGGTTAAATGAATGTAAAAAGGAACATCGTGTTCTCCATCCTCTATGGGTGAAAAGAGCATTGAGCCCAAAGTGAAGTATTCAAGGGGCCTGTTTGTACCCGAAAAGGTAAGGAAACCTGTTGAGAAATCGTTTGTTTCCTCGAATCTTGTGGGAATGGATACTGAGTATGGCTGTGGAACCGTATTGCCGTCAAGGGTGGTTGGCATGTTTACAAGAAGATCTATCTTATCGTTCAAAAAATTCGCTGAAATAGAGGGTTCTCCTATGATGAGCTCCTTTCCTTCCTGCTCTGTGTATGCATTCGCAAAACCATCCTTGTACTGGAGCAGATAGTTCTTAACACCCTCCTTGAAATTCGAATGTAGGTCAGGGTATTGTATCTGTCCGTTTTTTTGCCAGTAGGGAACCTCCCTCCCATTAAAGGTGAGGGAACCAAGCTGGAAGGAGTCAGCATTCAGGTATCCTCCGTAAAGGCTCATGTTATTGAGGGTCTGGTAAGCACCTGTCCTTATCAGGTTTCTTACAGATTCCTCTGCAAGGGAAACGTCAGGGGAAACAACAGGGCCGAGTATACCGGACTGGTAAGCATAGAAAACAACCACAGCAATAACAACTAGGAGCCCAAGGATAACAATAAACTCGACCTGTCCCTTCCTTCCCATATAATATAATTTACAATTACTAATTTATATAAACTATTCCTTAACAGATATGAGTAGGTTAACTGCTAAGTAATACTCTGTCATCCCAGAAACCCTCTGTATGAGCTCGTTTGCAGACCATTTCTGCACCTTTTCATCCATTAGGCTAGAATCACCAAACTCAATCTTGAGGGCCTCCCCTTCGGGTGTCCTTGCTATGAAACTCTTCGGGGTTACTGTAAGGAGATATCTGAAACTTTGCTGCATGTCTGCATACTTGGATATGTAATAGTCGATTTTGGATTGTGCAAGCTCCTGGCAAGTTGCATCCAACCCTGAGCACTGGTATGTGGATGGTAGGAAGAATGAACAGGATATCAGATCAGATACGTATTTGCATTCTGGGTCATGGGATCCTGTGTCAGCTCTAAGTATGGAAAGGAGAAGGTTATGGGTGTACATGTTCATGTAGTCCCTAGGTGAAACAGTCTCTGCAAGTGAGAATAGGAAAATAGCAAGGGCCGCAAAGATTATTATTACCAATATCAGCAGTATCATGGATGTTTGGGCCTTCCTTTTCACTTTCATATGTAAATCCCGACCTCCATTATTCCTATACCATTCTTCTCTGGAATCTTCCTATAGATATTAACAGGAAGTATTCTAGAGATGTTCTTCTGGTTCTTTGTGCAGAACTCCCATGAATTACAGTCAGGATAATTTGTCCATGTACATGGGGTTTTTGTATCACCATTAAAAGCACGGATCTTGATAAACCAGTCATATCCGAATACACTTTC
>CP070801.1:455455-463934 GCA_020343575.1 Candidatus Aenigmatarchaeota archaeon | reverse complement strand
TCCTATAGCGAGGGTTATCGTAACAACTGCGGGAAGCCCCTCTGGTATCGCGGCAACTGCTAGAGCAATACCTGTTGTTATCATCTCCATTAGGGCATGTCCCCTTAAGATACCGATTGCTATTACTATAATTGATATTGCAATTACAACGAATCCCAATTTCCTTGCGAAATCACCCAACCTTTCTTGAAGTGGGGTTACCTGCTCTTCTGCCTCCTCTACCATCTTTGCAATCTTTCCTATCTCTGTCTTCATTCCTGTACTAACAACCGCCCCATATCCTCTTCCATACGTTACTACGGTTCCCATGAATGCCATGCTTGCCATCTCTGCAAGGGTTTTGCATTTAATGCCTTCTGAAGACTTTGAAACAGAAACAGATTCTCCTGTAAGGGCGGATTCATCTATCTTGAGCTCAACCTCCTTGGTAATCCTCAGGTCAGCAGGAATCTTGGCTCCCTGCTCAAGCAGAACTCTGTCTCCTGGGACTAGCATGCTACTTGGTATTCTTTTCGTTTTCCCTTCCCTCACAACCATGGCTTCGGGCGCTGTCAGTTTTTTCAACGCCTCTATTGTCTTCTCTGCTTTATATTCTTGAAAGAAACCGAATCCGGCATTGAAAATAAGTATGATTAGTATAACAATAGAATCTAATATCTCTCCTATTAAGGCAGAAAGAAGGGTTGCGATGATAAGTATGATAACTAGGGGGGATTTGAACTGGTTTAGGAATATCTTGAACTTGTTTATCTTCCTTTCTCTCCTAATTTCATTGAGTCCGAATCTCTCCAGCCTTGATTTGGCTTCTGATTCTGAGAGGCCTTTTTCTGTAGTTCCCAAGCTTTTCAGAGCATTTCCTATAGACATCTCATGCCATTTTTTTCCTGAATCGCTCTTGGGAGAACTGGTTGCTTCGGTTGCCTCCATATAATAAGTATTGTTTGGGTTTCCTAATATAGATTAGAAATGAGGCTATTTCTTCTTCAGTTTCAGTATCGCCTCTGCCAGATCATGGGTCTCGCTCAGAGCTTTTCTGGCATCTTCTTCTGAAACTCCTGCCTGGCTCATAACTGTTTCAACGTCCTCGCTGTTAAACCCTTCTTATTCCCTTTCCTCTACGTCCCCTGATATCTGGAAGGTGTCCTGTCCCATTGCATTGACTCTAGAAACCTGAGGGTTTTTGATTACTATGTCCTTCTCAGGGGTCTTTATTATAACCTCCTCTGCCTCAATAGAAACCGCCTGAATGCCCATGCGCTTCATCATTCTCTCCATCTGTTTCGGGTTGATCTTCATAGTATCACTACAATTGTTGGTTTGGTATTTTAAATTGGTTATCTTCAATATCTTTTTTGAAAAAGAACCTTTTGGTAATATATGATAAACCTGCGATTGTGTTTTTATTGTTTTAAGCTAAATAATTAGTGTTTTTGTTTTTACCGTTGCAGGGGTTGGTACATGGAAATTCAAATACTGGATGTTGATTACATACTGGTGGATGAGAAGCCCATATTAAGGATATTTGGCAAAACCTTGGAAGGAGAAAGTGTGTGTGCATTCTACAGTGGTTATCGGCCCTACTTCTACGTTGAGGGTAAGGGTGTTAAGAAGTTTCTGGAAAATGAACCACAAGTAGTAAAGATTGAAAATGTAAAAAGGAACATTGTTATGGGTTATCAGGCTCCCAGAGAGATGCGTAAAGTGATTATTAAAAACCCAGCAAAGACGCCGGACCTTAGGGAGCGGCTTAAAGCGAACGGATTCGTTCCCTACGAAGCCGATATCCTTTTCAGATACAGGTTCATGAATGACCTCGGTTTGAATGGGATGGAGTGGGTAAAGATGAAATCCGGTCCTGCGGCAACTGAGACTGTACAGGCTGATAAGAAGGTTGAGATAAAGGAAATGAAACCAATAAAAAGGATAGAGGATGCTCCATTGAAGATTTTGGCACTGGATATTGAGTGTGCCCCATTGAAAAAAGGTATGGTGCCTGAAGCAAAGAAAGACCCAATAATTCTGGTATCCCTTGTTTTTGATTCGGAGTTCAAGGGAAGTAAACATATGAGTCTGTCTACAAGAACAGGTAGTGGTGTAACATCGTGTGAGTCTGAAAGGGAAATGTTTGAAAAGTTTATTGAGGTTATAAGGGAATATGATCCGGATATCATAACTGGTTATAACATAAACAACTTTGATATGCCCTATATCTTGGAAAGGATGAGGGAGAATAATGTGAAACCGGTTTTTGGGAGATGTAACCAGAAGCAGGCTAATGCCAAAAAACTCATGGCTAGGTACAGGGTTTCAGTGATTGGTAGGGTTGTTGTTGACTCCTTTGAACTGGTCAAGAAGGATTTCTCATTGATGAGATACAACCTTGGCTTTGTTTGTGACAAGCTTCTGGATGAGAAAAAGAAAGATGTTAGATTATCTGAGATTGAGAAGCTGTGGAGGGGTAGCCAGAAGGATTTTGAAAGATTGGTTGAGTATTCTAGGCAGGACTCGATACTTGCTATGAATCTTCTTTTGAAGCTAAACCTTGTTTACAAGTACATTGCACTTTCAAAGATTTCCGGTACACTTCTCCAGGACACATTGAACTCTGGTGAAACAACCAGGATTGAGAACTTCCTTCTGAGGGAGTTCAATAAAGAGGACTATGTTTTCCCGTGCAAACCCGACCAGGAGGAGGTCTCGAGAAGGGTGGGTATGAGGAAAAAAGAATTGAAAGGTGGTTATGTTATCGAACCAGAAAAAACTCTGCACTCGAACATAGTGGTTTTTGACTTCAAGTCAATGTACCCTTCCATAATAAGAACCTTCAACATATGCCCCACAACTATTATAAGGGATTTCATGCCAGGTGACCCGAACCATAAATCAATCAAGTCTCCCTCCGGGGCACTGTTCGTTGCAAAGGAGTTAAGGTATGGTATAATTCCGAGGATACTTGAGAGATTGGTGAAGCAGAGGTCCAGTATAAAGAAAAGGGTAGATGAAACTGAGGATGTGAATTTGAAGAGGGTTTTGGATGCTGAGCAGTGGGCCCTGAAAATAATGGCCAACGCGTTCTATGGTCATATGGGATACTCAAGGGCAAGGATTTACGATCTGGATGTTGCAAACGCTGTTACTTCTTACGGTAGGGACATAATACAAAAGACCAAGAGCTTTATTGAGGAGAAGTTTGATTATAGGGTTGTGTACGGAGACACAGATTCTGTTATGGTTAAGGTTCCTGAGGAGGATTTGGAAAAGACTAGGGTTATTGCAAATGGGATATCTGAAGATATAACAAAGCAGCTGCCTGGGGTTATAGAGCTTGAGTTTGAGAAGGCTTTCAAGAGGTTTTTGCCCCTAACAAAAAAGAGATATGTGGCTTGGAAGTTTGAACCCAAAGGGAATGTGTGGGAAGAGAGTATAGAGATGAAGGGTATCGAGACCGTAAGGAGGGACTGGTGTGAGTTGGTTTCTGATGTAATGAAAGAGGTCATTGATCTGATAGTGAAAATGGACTCTGTTAAAGAGGCTACCCACTACTTTGGTGGTGTTGTTAACAAGCTTCTGGTTGGTGAGATACCGATTCAAAAGCTGGTTATTACCAAGACCATGACAAAGCTTCCTGATCACTATGCTGGTATGCAGCCCCACATAGAGCTTGTCAAGAAGATTAGAACCAGGTCTCCTGGGGATGCGCCTGGGATAGGAGACAGGATAGGTTATGTTATTGTTAAGGGAACCGGTCTGTTGAGTAAGAGGGCAGAAGATCCTGTTTTCGTTGTGGAGAAGGGATTGCAAACGGATTCTAAATACTACATTGAGAATCAGCTCCTGCCTCCAGTGGAAAGAATATTTGGTGCTCTGGGGATTTCAAAGTCCGAACTCCTTGGTAACGGGAAGCAGACTGATATAATGCACATACTAAACAACCAGAAACAAAAAACCTTGAAAGAGCTTCCAATAGATCAGGTGAATGGTTTTGTTTGTATGAAATGTAACAAATTCTATCCCAGAACCCCATTGGTTGGGAACTGCTCTTGTGGGGGATCGCTTATGTTCTCCTCCCCTAAGGGACAGGTTGAGTGTGTTACAACATGATGTGAATTTCACTCACTCTTCACAAACTTCATTTCCATTTTCTTGCTTACTTGTGAACTTGTGTTAAGTTCCAATGGAAATAAAGGGGTCTTTTTCGCAAGTTCATGTTAACTTCACTCTAACTTCATTTCGATATCTTGAGGTTCAATTTAACATATTTTTGCAGTGGAAACGTGGGGGTTACTTAACATGAACTTAACCCCTGTTCACATATTATAAAACCTGTTTGAACTCTACTTCCCTCGTCCCTAAATTTACTCTTGCAGCATCTGGAGCTTCAAAAGATATAATGGTCACTCCCTTATAATTCTCCAGAAATTTCTTCGGTGAAATCAGCCACAGTATGTCCGGTACTTGCCCTATAAAGAAATAATCATCTGGGCCTGATACTTTGTTTCTTTTAGGAGAGAGGTGTCTCTTCCTCAGATAGTCTATCGCTTGTTTCTGCTCTATCTCTTCCTCTGGCCTGTAGACGAGTATGTTCATCTCATCCTCTGGACCTGATATGATTATCCATGTTGGGTTTGTGAATTCTGTTATCATCTGTTCCTTCTCTTTTTCATTCAAGGTTTCATCCTCTAACTTGGGTATCAGGGTGAAGTTGGTTGTTTGTATAAGGGGTCTCGCCTTGTCTGTGAGTGATGTTGTTAAAAGTAGGGTAAGGTTTCTGATCTTCTTTGATTTATAATCCAATGGTATGTCTGGAAGTATGATTTCCCTCTCCATGAGCTTTCCCTCCCTGGTGGTTCCCTTTACACCAATCACGTCGTCTGCTTCGGGTTCTTTGTTGCTTATAACCTCTATCTCTCCTGTAGGGTCTTCCAGAACAAATCCTCTTGATGTTGGTTCCCTGACCATTCCTATAACAGAGATTTCATCATAACTCTCTCTCAACTTGTTGATGGAAACTGCATCAAGTTTTTTGAGTAGAAGTTTCTTTATCCCCTCGTACTTGTTGTTGTAGTATTTGGTAAAATCCTCTGGTTTTAGTTTTTCTTTCGGCACGACTCTTTTTACTTTTATTATTAGTTTTGATTTCGATGGTTTTTCCCTCTCTGTTAGAACCGCTTTGTCCTTTTGTTTGGCTTCTTTTATCATCTCCTCTAGTTTTTTTTCATCCAACGTTTCCAATAAACCAGGTGTTAGGAGTATTCCTGCTTTCAATGCCCTTCTAACGATTTCCTCTTTCATATCAGTAAAACTCCCTTAATATAGAACCCTCGATATTTTCTACCAGAGATTTTGGTAGATTGACCTTAATTCTCTTTGTTCTCCCATATCTGCCTTTTGACAAGACCTTTGCATTGATTATCCCAAACATGTCAAGCTCTGCTATTAGGTCTGAGACCCTTCTCTGGGTTAGGGGGTTGAGGTTGTTTTTAGCACATATGTTGGTGTAGAGGTCGTAAACGTCTCCTGTCTGTATGTTCGTATTACCTTTCTTATGCGACTGTAAAATTGCTTTGAAAACTACCTGGGATTGTTTGGGTTGGGTTCTAAGGATTTCTAATATCCTGTCCGTATCCAGCTTGCTTTCAGCCATGTCAACATGAATCTCCTCTACCTTTTTCGAATCCTTTCTCTCTGCTATCTCCCCCGCTATCCTTATAAGATCTAAGGCTCTCCTAGCATCACCATGTTCCTGTGCAGCAAGAGCAGAACACTTTGCAACAACCTTTGAGGATATCACTCCTGGGTTGAAAGCGAGGTTTGCTCTCTCTGTTAGTATATCTCTTAACTCATTCGCATTGTATGGTGGAAATATGATCTCCTCTTCTGAAAGGGAAGACCTCACCCTGGGATCGAGTTCGTCAATAAATGAAAGGTCGTTTGATATGCCTATAAGGGTTAGTTTCGTTTTCTCTAGGTCCTGGTTTATTCTTGTAAGATTGTATAGTATCCCATCACCTATCTTCTTCACAAGCGCGTCTATTTCATCCAACACCAAAACCACATTCTGGTTCTCCTTGTCCAGCAACTCATAGAACCTTTTGTACACTTCGCTTGTTGGCAGTCCTGTGTAAGGGACCTCTTCACCAAAATTCGATACAAGTTGTGCAAGAAGCCTGTATTCTGTATCCGTTATTTTCTTCATCTTGCAGTTAATATAAAATATCTTTACCGGAATGTTGCCCTTGTTTATCGTTCCTAGGAGATTATCAACAACACTTCTCACAACCAATGTCTTCCCTGATCCTGTTTTACCATAAATGAAGATGTTGGAGGGTTTATCATTCCTTAGTAGGGGGGCTAAGATAAGGGCTACTTGCTTAAGTTGTTTTTCCCTATGTGGGGTGTTTTCTGGCGTGAATTTTATGCTAAGTGTCTCTTTTTCTTTAAAAATCGGCCTTTCAGAGCCATAAGTCTTGAATATATCGCCTAATGATGTTTGGATGGTCATACATTTCCCCCAATACCCCCACTCTTTCTATTGGAAGTTGTTAAATAAAAAGCTTTATTTCGTTTGGAGATTTAACTCATTATATAACAATGTTATATCGGTATGTAGAGATTAAATTTTAAAATTTTTAGGTTCCACTGGAAACAGAGGCGTCCTACAGACGAGGAGGGGGCAAATTTCCACTGCAAAATCAAAATTATCCACATATGGGAATCAAAATACTTTTAAACCAACACCCCCTAAACTTTAAAGATGATTTTATGAAGATTCTGGTAATTGCTGATATCCATGGATACTATGAAAGGGCCTTTAATAAACTAAGTAAGATAGACACATCAAGATTTGATATAATGATATGTCCTGGTGACTTCACAGACATGTTTAACCAACCACCAGGGTTCTCACAGATGGATGTTGTTGATATTTTGTTACAAAAACTTCTTTCATTCAACCTCCCCCTTTACTGCGTCCCTGGGAATCACGACCCATACGAAATTTTAGAGTTACTGGATGAATATGGTGAAAATTTACATAACAAGGTTAAGATATTCAAGGGTATGAAGTTTGTAGGTTTCGGTGGCGCAGCCACACCATTTAACACAATATTTGAGCCAACTGATGAGGAGATAAAACAAAGCCTTGAAAGAATGGGTAAGGAAGTAAAGAACAAAAACTTCGTCCTCGTTGTTCACAACCCACCGAAAAACACGAAGGTTGATATAGTAGCTGGTGGTGAGCATGTGGGATCCCAAGCCATCAGGGACTTCATAACAGAGAAACAACCTCTTCTCTCAATATCTGCTCACATACACGAATCCAGTGGTATAGACAAACTAGGGGAAACTACAATGTTTTACCCAGGCCCTTTGTATAATGGATACTACGGCGTTGTTGAACTAAAGACTGAAAGAGCCAAATGTGAGATAAAAAGAATTTAATTATTCAATACCTTTTAACTTACTTATTATTTTATCTACACCATCCATCCTACAAACAGCTAGGGGAATTCCTTCAACCTCTGCTATCCTCTTTGCAACATCATCCACAACATCAAGCCCATGCAGGACAACAAGGGCTGGTTTCAGATTCGTGAGTTTTATTGCAACCATAGGTGTTCTCCCAGTTGAAACCTGTGTAAACACCAAAGCCCTTTGTGTGGTTATACCATAGAGCTTTAAAAGCTCTGAAAAGGACAACTCAGTTATTGCCTTCAGAGAATCTATAACAGTGTACCCATAGACGACCTGTTCAAGGTTTGTTTTTACAACAGGGATCGCGTTGATAAACTTACAGAAATCTATCCCAGGCATCCCAACAGAGAATTCCTTTATATCAACTATAGCGTTGGAAATGATTGGTTGTGTTTGATTAGTTTTTGCAAAGGATCTTATGATATTACCACCCCGCTCCATATCTATCTTCAACAGGGCGCTGATATACTTCCTAATAACCTTTATACCAGGGGACCTCCTCCTGCCTGATTCGTAGTCAGAGACGACAGAGGGGGTTATGCCCAACTCATTCGCTAATCTCTTCTGGGATATCTTGAAGATGCTCCTCCACTTCTTTATAACACCCTCCGAGTTGTCAGACAGAACAATTTCACCTATTATATCCTTTGCCAGTTTATCCCTTGCAAGAGAAAATTCGTCAGTGACATTATCCATATTCGATAATTGACTGCTATATTTAAATGCGTTAACCCACTTTCTCAATGAGATATAAATTCTCACACCATAGAATAGATATGAAGTTCTACAGAAAGGGGGTGAGGTTTGAGAGAGAGTTGATACACTTTCTCAACTACAAAGGCTTTTCTGTTTCAAGAACCGCCTCATCAGGTGGTTACCTATACCCAGTGGACATAGTCGCCCTTAAGAAAGGTTTAATACTTGCATTCGAATGTAAGGCACATAAGAACAAACCAAGGCTAAAAAAGGACAAATTGAAGAAGTTCAAGAAGTGGTGTGAGAATGC
>CP070801.1:452247-455355 GCA_020343575.1 Candidatus Aenigmatarchaeota archaeon | reverse complement strand
TCCGTTTGCAAGAAGGAAGTCCAGCTATTGATAATGGAACTAATTTAGGATTTATCTTTACAGATATTGACGGAACTTCAAGACCTCAAGGAGCTGGATATGATATTGGAGCTTATGAGTACCAGAGCGGTATTCCGGGATGCACCATTAATTCGGACTGCGATGATGGTCTGTTCTGCAACGGGGCAGAGGTATGCCAGGCAAGCCAGTGCGTGAGCGGTACGAACCCTTGTATTGGAGGAACGTTCTGCTCCCCTATTGTTTGTAATGAGCAGACCGACTCTTGCGAGACCGGAGATACTTGTGATGATGGGGAGGTCTGCACAATTGACAGCTGTGATTCTGGTTCAGAGACATGCAGCCATACAATAAACACAGGACAGGCAGGATGTGAGAACTACCTGTTTATTGACAACTTTGATGATGGTGAGGTAGGAGCTACTGGCTGGACAGCTTATAATCCTGGTGGAGGGAGCTGGAGTGTTGTTAGCAATGCATACCAGCTCAGCGGTAGTGTGAGCTCTGTTGACGGGCAGAGGGTTCTGGGTGCATACAGTTTGATTGACGGGGTTCAGGCTGATAACTTCACCTTTTCCGGGAGGTTGAGGAGCACGAGCAGTACTGACTGGAGGGACCTGGCCCTTGCGTTTGGATATCAGAATGCTAATGAGCATTACCTTGTCATATTCAATAATGGATGCAACCCGGATACCAACGGGGTGTTTAAGGTTAATACCACTGGAAGGATCAAGATTGATAATGAAGGATGCCCTGCAGGAGAAGGTATTGGATACGGAATATTGAATGATAATAATTACCATGATTTTAAGATAGTGAGGAACGGCTCCAGCATAAAGGTTTATTTTGATGATATGGTTAATCCCCTGTTCACTGCTTCTGACAATAGTTATGGAAGCGGGTTGTTTGGTGTTGGAAGCGTTAATGATAATGGTGTGTTTGATGATATAAGGATTAGCGGTCCTGGTGGTGCTGGTCCTGTATGCCTCACAACAGCTGACACAGACTGTAATGCTGTTATTTCACTTGATGAGCTGAATGTACATATACAGGCCTGGTATATGTGTTCTGCATGTGTGCCTGACCTGTTCCAGGCTATAGAAGCCTGGTATGGGATATAATTTAATTACCAAAACATTTATGTTAGGGTTCAACCAATAATTAATATGGGAAATCCTGATGTTCTGGAGAAGGCTGGTAAAAAGGTTGTTCTTCTGGGGAATGAAGCAATTGCAAGGGGCGCTATTGAGGCTGGTGTCGGGTTCTCTGCATGCTATCCAGGAACACCGAGCTCTGAGGTCGGCCTGACCTTTGCTGATGTTGCAAAGAAGGCTGGTTTTTACTTTGAATGGAGCACGAATGAGAAGGTTGCTTTTGAGGCATGCGCAGGTGCTGCATTCTGCGGTGTCAGGGCCTTGACAGCTCTGAAACACTTCGGCCTGAATGTTGCAAGCGATTCTGTCTTTCCTGTTGCATATGTGGGGGTTCATGGTGGCCTTGTTATAAATGTTGCAGATGATCCTCTTGGCCATTCAAGCGGCCAGAGTGAGGAGGACATGAGGAGGTTTGCAAGGGTAGGAAGCATCCCTTTGCTTGAGCCTTCAAATACACAGGAGTGCAAGGAGTTAACAAAGATTGCCTTTGAGATTTCTGAGAAATATGAGGTTCCTGTGTTTGTTAGAACCACAACAATGGTGAGCCATTCTGCAGGGACAGTAAAACTAGGCCCTATAAAGAAACCGAAAACAAAGGGCAGGTTTGTAAAGGACTTTGAGAGGTATTTCTGTGTAAGACCTGTCATACAGAAGATGCATGAAAGGGTGATTAGCAATCTTGATAAGATAGAAAAGGAATATAACAGGCTTAACAGTGTTGAGGGAAACAGGAACAGCAGGGTATGGATTTTAACAAGCGGGGTCTCATACCAGTATGCAAAGGAGATTAACCCAAAGGGTGTAAAGCTGGGGAAGCTTACCCTGACCTATCCCATATCAAGGAAGTTTGTTTCTGATTTCATAAAAGGTTTGGACACCCTTATAGTTCTGGAGGAGCTTGAACCCATTGTTGAGGACTTTGTAAGGGGCCTTGCAAAGGATGTCAATCCCAAACTCAAGATTTATGGAAAGAATATCCTTTCAAGGGTTGGGGAGTACAGCACTGAGCTGATAAGGGAGAAGATAGCACCTATACTCAAAATAAAAAAACCGGAGTTCATGGAGCATGAAAGAAAGCTTAAAGGACTGAAGCTTCCTACAAGAAAGGCTGTTATGTGTCCTGGCTGCCCGCACAGGTCAACCTTTTATGCTGTTAAGAAGGTACTTGGAGAGAACGTTGTGTGGGGAGGAGATATCGGATGCTACATACTTGGTGTATTAGAGCCCTTCAGGATGCAGAACTTTATCCTGGCTATGGGAGCAAGTGTTGGTGTGACCCATGGCATAAGGAAGGTGAGCGACCAGAAGGCTGTTGCATTCATTGGCGATTCAACATTCTTCCATGCAGGGATGGCTGGTCTGGCAAACATGAAATATAATGACCCCAAGGTCCTTGTTGTTGTGATGGATAATGGTATCACTGCAATGACAGGTCACCAGCCGCATCCAGGAACAGGATTCAGTGCTGTAGGTGATCAGAAGAAACCTATAAAGATAGAGGATGTTGTGAAATCCTTTGGTATAAATAATGTAAGGGTAGTGAATGCCTTCAATCAGAAGGCACTGCAGGCTGCTGTCAAGGAGCTTGATTCAAAACCGGGTGTGAGTGTTCTGATATCAAGGGGTATGTGCAGGCTTATGATGAAGAGGATAATGAGGAGGAAGGGGCAGAAATTCCCTGTATTTGAGATCGATCCTGATGAAAAAAGGAGCCTTGGTATGATGGACAAATTTGCAGGTCCTGCAATAATGAAAAAGGGAGGGAAATATTATATCAGGTCTGATATGTGCTGGGGGTGCTCTGTATGTTCACAGATTTGCCCTCCTGGGGCAATAAAACCAAAAGCCCAGAAAGGTGGTTAATATGGTATTCAATGCATTGCTTTGCGGTGTTGGTGGTGAAGGTGTTCTTTTCACCTCTGTTATTATTGCAAGG
>CP070801.1:448954-452147 GCA_020343575.1 Candidatus Aenigmatarchaeota archaeon | reverse complement strand
TAGACATTTGGTTTTTGAATTTACCAGGAGCAACTCTTTTGAATGCAGTACCTCTGGACTCAGACTCTGCGTTGAAGGTGTTAAGTTCAACCCACTTAGTTCCGGCAGTCATTTCTGATATTGGAACTACAGTCTTGTCAGTAACTGCATTTAACTGAAGCTCATACTCATATCCTTGCGATACAGGTTCCCCTGGTCTGAGAACATATGCCTGAACTCCCAAAGGAGACTCAATCATGTAGTTCTGCTTGATCCAGTTGTCTGTAAAGACAAGTTTGAAAGTACTTCCACCAATACCGGCGTTTACGTCAGTATTGTCTTCAGCCAAAATTGCTGCTTTGTTCAGACGACTCATCACAGGATAAGTGTACTGAATGTCATTCATTTCCTTCAACTTACTATTGGACTTCTTAAATCCATTAGGTGTCACAACATCACCCATGGTAGCCATGGATAATGGGAAGGATCTTGTGCTATCTCCGAGAAGCCATGTAAGCTTCATACTCAGCTCATCAGGCTTACCGTATCTCTGGTGATAAAAGTTCTGCTCATCGAGCAGGTCCTTACCATCAAAAATATCTTGATGTACCTGGAACTGGAATTTGTTGGTTCTTGCGCTAGTAGCCATACCCAGTTATTAATTTAGTTTAAACATTTATGATTCAACTGTATAATCTTCAAATCCTGACAGCTTCTTCTTCTTCTCATCTTTCAACGGATCTTCTGTTGCTTCAGAAGTTTTAGTGTCCTTCTTCGTAGATTTAACATTCAACCTTAGTTTCTGAGCATTCTTAGTAGTAGCTTTTGTCTCTACTAGTTTGCTCAGATCGCCTCCTTTATAAGCAAAGAAAGCCTGTTGCAGTACTCCGTCCAGTGTTTCACTGTTTAACGGAATAACGAAGGAGTAACCTCCCTGAGGATTTCTGCTGATGTTAGACAGTGCGTAGTTGTAAAACTCTTTCTGATCAGCTTTAGGAATCTGAAAGTTTCCTACCTTACCAGAAGTAGCTACATCCTCAACTATCTTCCTCATCTGGTTATCATACTCCTGCTGTTGTTTTGCTGCGGCTTCTTGATCTTTCAGGACTTTGTCTTCATCGTCCTTTTGTTTCTTGACCTTTTCAGCTAAAACTTCTTTAGCAGCCTGATAAGTACCCCCTTCGGAGTCTTCGTCCATTTCTATGTTTCTCTTAGCCCTGGACTCGGACATCCCTTTTTCCATATAGTGCTCCTGCAGGATCCGCTTATGCTGGTCTGCATCATCTTCTTTCAGCTCTATCTTGGAGTAATCCACATAGTTAGCTTTGAAAAGATCTTCTACATTTCCACCATTGGCTTCATGCTGCAACACCCTATAAGCCCTTGGAAAGTTTTCTTCCAGATATTGCATCTGGCTATCTATTGCGGCGGAGGCTAATGCCTGGTCCCGCTTTGCAATGCCTTCGGGGGTTAAAGGATCTGAGTCACCATAATCCACCTCTAGTTCTATACCGGTGATTCCCTGGACTTCCTTGAAAAAGTCATCTGATTCAGAACCTGTTTCCTCAGGTTCTTCAGATTTCTCTTTTCCTTTAGATTTCCCACTAGCTTTCTGTTTTTTGGATTCCTCTTCTGCAGCCTTTTTCTTTTCTTCTTCAGCTGCAGCAGCCTTCTCCTCATCAGCTAGTCTCTGCTTTTCTTCCGCCTCTTCTCGGGCCTGCTGTTCTTCAGCCTCCCGGGCTTCCCGTTCCTCATCGGTCTCTTCAGGTGGATCTACTACTGGGGGTTTTTCCCCGTCATCAATAATTAAAGAACTTCCTTCCTCATAATCATCCATAGATGGAAGGTCATCTACTTTTAGTGTTTGCTCGTCTGTGTTTGACATTTGTTTAAAGATTTAATTATTACTCAACTTTAGCAAGTAGAGAGCTACAAAACCTTGCGTACTACTTTAGTACCAAGCTTTCATCTCCCTCCATTACCTGCTTTCATATTAGCTAGGATTGTTCGCAATTCCTTAATATCACTCTCATTGTCCTTAATCTTCTGTTTCCAGGCCTCTGCTTCAATACTATGTATTAGGGTATCTTCCCGGATCTCATCTACTTTTTTGTCTATGCTTACGACAAAACCTCCTATTGCAGTAAGTAGTATAGTTACTACAGTTAGCAATATTGTGTTGACGGTAGTTTTATTTTCTGTGTTCATCTCTGTCATTTCTTAGCCTTTATCTCTGCTTTAGTTTGGTTTTCTTTTGCTACGGCTAATTGCTTGTCTGCCACATATTTTTTAGTTTCATTGTCACGCTTGTTCATCTTGTCCTTAGACTCACGCTCTTTATCTTTGATCTCTTTGTCCTGGAGGATCTTATCTCTCGCTTGCATTGTCTGTTCAAGGGCAACGGGGTCAAGGGTATCACCAGGAGTGTTCGTATCAGCCAACTTGTACTGTCCCTTAATATGCTCCAGATCTTCCTCACGGTTATATTTGTGATCCTGAAGAGCAATGTCAAACTTAGCTTCAATTTCTTTCCATCTTTTCTCTATTTCCATACGCTGACTCTCCATCTGTTCAGCCTGCTGTTCTCTGCGTTCAGCTGCTGCCATCTCTTCTGCTTCTACTTTTCGGAGAATCTGCTTCAGTTTAGAAATGTTGTCTGACTCCAGGATCTCAGCAACTACAGAAGGTTTTGCACCCTGGGAAGCAAACTGCTGAGCCTGAGCTTTCATCATTTCCAGGTTCTTCAGGTCTTTGCCTGAATTACTTACATGCACGTCAAACTCTGACTCCATGTAGATGGCTGGATCTATCTCGAGCATAGTAGCTCTCATGTCATCTGAATAGTGAACTGCCTTTCGGCCTTCCAGGTAGGCAAACTTGGAGATGTCCAGCAAGCCCTGAGCTTCCTTTCTGAGGAACTCATCAAAGCTTGTGAATACTCTTTCTGATATAACACTGGACTGGTACCTGGCTGCATCTATACCAGAAGCTGTTTCACTTGCAGCTACCTGTCCTTTTCTTTGAGGTGTGATACCTACAACCTGATCCCACTCTCTTCTGACAAACTCCATGATCTTAATGAGATTGTCTATGTGGTCAAGCAAGCCCATATCAATGGCACTGTACTGGTTCATTGACTTGTCTACTCCTTTCTGGGATCTGTCAAGCAATGCAAAACTATTAGCCTCAGCCCAGTAGAAGAACTTCTCCTCAT
>CP070801.1:446123-448854 GCA_020343575.1 Candidatus Aenigmatarchaeota archaeon | reverse complement strand
TTTTTCTTGGATTTGTATTTCTCCTCGCTTATTGGCTCCTCTATGTGCGTTTCCTTGTTTATTTCTACTTCGAAAACACCGTGAACAGGGGGTTTGTAAGTAGGTGTTAAATTAGATGTTGCGAACCTCCAAACCTCCTTTTTTATCCTGAGATTCAAGGCGTATATGTGACAGTCCCATGAACCGAAGTAAACTATACCATCATGGATTAAAGGTTCTGTGTATATCTTTCCACCAGTTTTGAACCTCCATAATTCCTTGCCTTCAGTGCTTACAGCTAAAAGATTTCCATCTTCGCAACCGAAGATTATTTGACCTTTGTACAAAAGATAACTCTGGTCTATGATAGCGCCACCTGCCCTGAACTGCCAGAACTCCTTCCCTGTGTCAGGATCAATGGCGTATAAAACACCGCTTCTGGAACCGTGATATAATACTCCCTCTCTCACAGTTGGGTTGCCTCCAGAATTTCCGAAATTTCCGGTTTTCTTCTGCCAGACCAGTTCACCCGTCTCAACATTAACAGCATAGACAAAGCTGTCCATGCTGGCAAAAAATATCTTGCCGTTGTATATGCAGAATTCAACGTCATTCACCATCTCGTCTCCTGTTCTGAACCTCCAGAGTTCCTTCCCGCTCTCCGCATCGAGACAGTACATGTTGTGGTCATAGGAGGTTACGTATAACTTTCCTTCATAAAATCTTGGCAAGGATGCTATGGGTCCGCCAGTCTTGAACCTCCACAATTCCTTGCCTTTGAGAGATATACAATATACGTAACCGTCTTTAGAGCCGAAATATAATTCCTCTTTGCCTAAAACTCCAGATACGAATATCTGACCACCTGTTTTGAAAGTCCAGACTATCTCGCCTTTTTTCGAATCTATTGCGTAAAATTTACCATCGAATGACCCGATGAAAAACACATCCTTGTAGAAAAATGGCGTGGCTGTAATCATACCATCCGTCTTAATTCTCCACACCTCTTTCCCCCTCGAAATGTCAACAGCGTAAACATATTGATCACAACTTCCAAAATACAGGACGCCATCCTTTATAACAGGACTGCCGTCTATACTTCCTCCTTTACCCATCTTCCATATCCTATCATAAGTTTTTGTTTTCTTCACCACCACGTCTTCCACGTCTACATCAAAGTCTGTGGTCTCAAATCCCTCGAATCCGATGTCCATATTTCCTCACCTTCTAGAATCCCTTCGAACAAAACCCACTGCACGTCGTAGTCAGATTTTTGCTTGTATTCACTCTCCATCTGATACTCGCTTTCAATCTGGTATTCCGAGAGGGAAACTGTTTCCTCCTTTTTTTCCTTGTATTTGTCTTTTAGTTTGGCTTCCTCATTATGGGTTTCGTGTTTGACCTCGACTTCAAAGGTTTCGTGTGCCTTACCTCTTGGAGCGATTGTTTGGGAACTTGTGTTGAAACTCCATACCATTTCTCCGTTCTCGTCTATACAATAGAAGCGGCAATCCCAAGAGCCTACGTATATCTTGTTTTTGTAAAAACTCGGGAAATCAAAGACTGGCCCGCTTGCTTTGAAACGCCATACTTCCTTGCCATTCAAATCCAAGCAGTAAAGATTCCCGTCCTCTGAAGTTATATACAAGTTATCCTTGTGTATGCCAATTCCAACTGTAACGCTACCTGCCCTGAATCTCCAGATTTCCTTTCCTTCTGTGGTCAGTGTGTAGAAATATCCTTCCCTTGAACCCTGATAGAAAACATTTTTGTGAAGGAAAGGGCTTGAAGAGTTCCCGTACTTCCCGGTTCTGAACCTCCAGACTTCCTTCCCTGTTGAAATGTTAACAGCGTACAGGTAGTTATCAAAGGAGGAAAAGTGGACCCTTCCGTTGTACACGATCGGGGGCAAATCTACTTGGATTTCCCCTCCTGTCTTGAACCTCCAAATCTCTTACCCGGTTTCCATGTCGAGGCAATACATGTTACAATCAAAAGAACCTATGAATATCCTTCCTTCAAAATATCCTGCTGTTGAACATATCTCTTCCCCTGTCCTGAACCTCCATATATCTTTCCCGGTTTCAGGGTCAAGGCAATAGAGAGTCCCGTCCTGGGTTCCCATGAAAAGTTTTCCTTCATAAACAACGGCGTGATTTGTCGCCATCTTACCGTTCGTTCTGAACCTCCAGAGTTCTTTTCCCGTCTCGAAATCAACACAGTATATGTTCTGGTCATACGAACCGAAATAAACCTTGCCGTTGTAAACGTCAGAAGGTCTCCCGAAAATATTACCGCCGGTCTTGAACCTCCAGATTTCCTCTCCTGTAACGCAATCGACCTTGTAGACATAACCGTCCATCGCCCCGAAGTAAACATACCTATCGTGAGAGTTGTGAAAACATATACTCCCTCCTTTCCCTACAGTCCATATTCTGCTGTATTTGCCTGTCTTCTTCACAACTATTTCTTCCACGTCTACATCGAAATCCGTGATTCCGGACTCGAAACTCTCGAACCCGACGTCCATAATTCATCCCCCCTTGTAGAATCTTCAAAGATAACCATATCTATATCATACTGCGACTTCTGTTTGTAATCTGAAACTGTTGTCGAGTATTCAGATTTCACTCCGTAATCATCCAGTTTCGCTTCTTCTGTTTTGGAAAGGTAGTGTTTATCAGAAGTTTCCACGTTTAAGTCAGTCTTCAGTTCGGGTTTAATAATAACCTGTTCTTTTATCTTAAGTTGA
>CP070801.1:441431-446023 GCA_020343575.1 Candidatus Aenigmatarchaeota archaeon | reverse complement strand
TTCCTTGGAGGAGAGAAGGCATCAATCCTACTGGAGGAATTCGCAAAGAAGGACATGAAGGATATCAAGAAAGAAAGGGAGGATCATGTGGAGAATCTCAGGAGATACGCAAGACTGGGTCAGAAACATATATAAGGGGTTCTGGTTCTAGGTGACATTCGGCCTTGGATATTTATTTACTTAGATGCAAATAATAATCATGAATTACAGACCAAGAAGATTCAAAATAATAGTTTCTTTAATAATCGCAATAATTACCTTTTTCTTAATAATTACTAATATGGGTTGTCCCCAGTGTCTTGATTGTCTTTGTCCACCTTTAGATAGTTACCCGATGATATCTATATCTACCTTGTTTGCATTCGTTATTCCATATTTACTTTTGAGTTTAATTGAAAAGAAAGAATAAGTCAACCGAAACTACGACACTCAGATACCAGCTTCGTATTATGTTTAAAAATCTAGGCGTCCCTTACCCCGTCAGTCACAACCTTGATTATGGTTTCTCCCTCAGGCATGCACGGGGAATCTATAAGCTTCGCTATCCTTTTATCTCCCTTGCTCTTTCTCAGGTAGAGTCTGAATGTTGCCTGATGACCCAGTATGTGGCCCCCTATCGGGGTTGTGGGGTCTCCGAAAAGAATGTCCGGTCTTGCCATAACCTGGTTTGTAACATAAATCGCCAAGTTGTAAACATCTGCCAGCCTCTGGAGCTTGTGAAGATGCCTGTTCAGCTTTTGCTGCCTGTTTGCCAGGGTTCCCCTTCCTGTGTAATCAGCTCGGAATGGCGATGTTAGGGAATCCACTATAATTACCCTGACGTTGTTCTTCTTTATGAACTCCTCTGACTTCTCCACCAACAACATCTGATGATCTGAGTTATACGCTCTTGCAACCAGAACATTGTCCAAGGCCTTCTTCGGGTCCAGGCCAATGGCCTTTGCCATGTCCATTATCCTTTCAGGCCTGAATGTGTTCTCAGTATCTATGAATATCGATTTTCCTCCCAGTCCGCCCTTCTCCTTCGGTAACTGGACTGTGACAGCGAGCTGGTGGGCAAGCTGGGATTTCCCAGAGCCGTACGCTCCATGGGCTTCAATAATTGACTGGGTCTCCACGCCGCCACCAATCAGGGCATCCAGGGACTTGCTCCCTGTCGTTATTTTACCAACAGACCCCCTCTTCTTCATGACCTCTGTAGCGGGTTCAAAACCCATCTTCATGCTTTCCCTTGCAGCTGCTATGATCTTGCTGGCTGTTTCCTCACCAACACCAGCAGCAGTCATCAGTTCCCCTGAAGAAGCAGCAGCTATCGCCATCAAATCATCATAACCAGACTCTTTGAGTTTCTCAGCTGTTTTCTCACCAACACCCGGAATCTTTGAGATATCCTCAGTCATGTAATCACAATTGAACTATTAACATGAGCATTTATTAACCTAATGGGAGGAGCGTTCCGCTATTCCGCTACGATTTTTCCAACAAAGTCTTGCATTCCTTCTTTATGTCAACATCCTCTATTTCATTGACCACGAACTCCACACTGTCTGTAAACTGGTTCCTCTTCACTCTCCCCCTCATTATGTAATCCCTGCCAAGAGTCTGAATGTTATCAAATATAACGTCCCTTCCGTCCTTTTTCACAACATCTACCAATTCTTCTGCCTTCTTACCAAAAACCTTCTCAGCAAGCTCCCGGAAGAACACTGCCCGTATATTCCCAGACCCATCGTCTATTATTCCACTCAGGACCATTGCGTGCTTGGGCCCCACCTGTCCGTGGTCATCGCAGAACCATTTCCCCTCCTTTTCCTTAAGTCTTGTCCCACACTCCGGACACACCTCAAAGAACGGGTTCCTACTGAAAACCTGAACAATGCAGGCCCTTACTTCGTTGTATTCACCCTCATTGAACTCGCTTATGGGTTTTCTCTTGGTCTCCTCGAATCTTCTTTCGATATCTTTTGGTTCAGGAATATCAACAACAAGGTCAGTCTTCTCCATGCTCCCTCTTCCAATCCTCAACTCAAGCATTTCCCTGTTATCAGTCTTGACGTAACCCCCACTGATCTTTAAAACATCACCCTCATTTATCTTCTCCTTCTCCAGCAAATCCAGTTCCTCGTTCCAGAGCGAGAGTCTTACTGTTCCTGTTTCGTCTCCCAGAAGAAGGTTCAAAACCCTTCCCTTCTTTCCGTTTTTCTCAAATTCCCTGGGTTCAAATGCCCTCATTACCCTTGCAACGAGATCAACCGACCTGAGGCCAGAAACAAGGTTTCTTACCTTGAGCTGCCTCCTGCTCTCCTTCAGGAGGCTAAGTCCAAGCTCCCTGGCCACAATGTAGGCTGCTCCCTCCTTGGAGACCAGTCCCGAGAGCTCAACAACCTTCTCCTCTATCATCTTCCTTACTTTGTCCTCAGATAGCTTGGAGTGTTCACATATCTTTTCCATAACCTTCTCAAGGGGAATCATAGAAAACCACTGATTTATCTTGAGTTCTGAATTATTTAAACTATATGGTTGGAAAGACAATGTGTTCCCAGAAGTGGGAAATTTCGCAAAAACTATAAAAAGCTTTGCAACAAATTAGTTTTGATATTTTAACATTTAACTCGATTAGGCGGGTTAATATGGTCAAGAAATACCAGCTGAAGAATGTGAAAAGGAACCACTACCACTGCTCAGCAAGCGGTGTTAGAGCAGAGGCGCTCAGTTTAGAGCCAGGACTCTATAGATTTGATCTATCAGGGGAAAACCTTCACAACGTAAGCTACATGAATTCTGGTGGGGTAATAAGAATCCCCAAAAACCAGGCCAGAAGGATCGCGAAAAGGTTAGGAAACCCGAATGAGAAAACAGAGGAGTTTCCCAATAGAATATACATCAACTTGGACGGTGGAATGCTTCATGTTATTAACCCCCAAGGTGTTCTGAAGATACAGCTGGATATGAATTATTCCATAACAACAAGAAAATATTTAGAAGGACAGGAAGACCTTGCCGAGATGAGTTTGATGGACCTATTCATTGATAACGGGATTGAATCAATGGTGTACCTTCCCGGTGAGGTCTTTGCTGATGAGAAATTCGAAAGGGTTTACAGGAACCTCTCATGCCCGTCAGAAGAGGGACTTGATCTTTTCTTGAGAATTGTCAAAAAAGAAAGAAATGATGAAACAACATTCGAACCTTTTATGGGAGGAACAGGGTTTAACAAAGACGAATAAAACCCTAACCCTTTAAATTACTTTTTGGTAACTTCTCTATATACTAGTAACAAAAAGGGAGAATATGCCTAAAAAAGAGAAGATCCTTGTTCTGTCAGTGGACAGGGACAATGACATGGGGGAGAAAACAGGCCTGAAGGGACCTGTAATAGGGAAAGATAGCGTAATGAATAGCGCGGTAAAACTTGGTATGGCAGACCCAGAGGATTCTGACTTCAATGCCCTTTTCCAGGCTATCAGGCTCTCAAACGAGATGAAGAAGCAATACAACACAGAAGTCGCCCTTTTGACGGGTAACAAAAACGTTGGTGTCCAGTCAGACAGGGAGATTTCAAGGCAGCTGAACCACGTCCTGAACAAGTTCAGGGCGGATTATGCTCTTCTCGTGAGCGACGGAAGTCAGGATGAGAACGTCCTTCCAATCATACAGTCAAGGGTTCCCATACTCTCGATAAACCGTGTCGTTGTAAAGCAGTCCGAGAGACTGGAATCTGGTTATTACAAAATAAGGGAGTTTCTGGAAGAGACCCTGGAGAAGCCAAAGGTTGCAAGGCTCCTGTTTGGCCTGCCTGCAATATTCTTCATACTCTACGCCCTGTTCGGATTCGAGGGATGGAGGATTATAATCGGGGTAATCGGAGTCTACCTCTTCCTCAAGGGATTCAAGCTGGATAATTACATAATCGCAGGGTTCAGTGAGCTCAGCACATCCCTTACAAGAAGGAGGTTTGCTTTCTTCACCTATATTGTGGGCATTGCCATGGCAATAATCGCCACCTACTGGGGATACGAGGCAGCAATCACGTGGATAAACATAGGATTATTCGAGTTCGCTTCTGCCTTTATCTCAGGCTCTGTATACTTCTATTTCCTTGCAGCCGCAATCGCATGGGTTGGCAGAGCTGTGAGCACAAAAGAGATGAGGGGAAAGACAATCGCTTCCGTGGTGATATTCGGGTTCGCGATATCCCTTGTAATCTACAACGCAGCAGAGCTCATAATAAGACCGGACATCTCAATGATGAACTTCATATTCTCGATAATATTCGGTTTCGCACTGATTTTCATAGCCCTCATTATGGAGTTGAAAAAGTAAATTTTTGAGCAAAAACAGCATTTAAATAGTTTTCAGGTCTTAAATTAAAGATGAACAAGCGTGATGTTGAAACAAGAACCAAGGTTAACTTAACAGAGCCTGCTTATAACCAAATAGAACAATACATTGAAAGTTTACCCAAACTTGATAGAGGAGAACTGGGTATTGCAATAACACTCGTAAATGTAGTCAAGAGGGAAAATGGTTATACGGAGCACCCGGGTGATGATATCCCAACAATAGGAGAAGAAGAAATCAGTAACGCCATT
>CP070801.1:434980-441331 GCA_020343575.1 Candidatus Aenigmatarchaeota archaeon | reverse complement strand
CAATGTATCCCATAACCCTGCAAGACGTTTTGAGGGGCAGGGCAAACATAAGGGATGCTATATACCATCATCATGATGGCTTTAAGGTCGTCCCTGCAGATGTTTCAATGGACAAGATCATGTCCCCTGACGCACACAGGCTTTTGGATGTTTTCGACAAGCTGGTGGGTGATGCTGACTTCGTTCTGATTGATTCTGCTGCAGGCTTGGGGAAAGAGGCGTCCGCATCCGTCAAGGCAGCAGATGAGATGATAGTGGTAACCAACCCTGAGCTGACGGCCTTAACCGATGCTCTAAAACTTGTACAGATGGCAAAGAGGTTTGAAACAGAAAATTTTGGTGTTGTTGTAAACAGGGTAAGGAATGAACCGCACGAGTTCCCATTAAATGATATAGAGGGCTTCTTGAATGTTCCTGTGTTAGGCAAGGTTCATGAAGACCACAAAGTCAGAAGAGCAATAGCAGAGAAGAGGCCCATAGTTGCACATTCACCAAGATCTGTATCTGCTCAGCAGTTCATGACAATAGCTGCAAAACTAGCTGGTGAGCAATACAAAGTAAGGATGCCTACCCTCTACAGAATGTGGGGATGGTTAAGGCGTTAAAGCCGAAAGGTCTAATTCAAATCCTACTGTTGGTTTCTCAAGATCCCATTTCTCAAGAACGAGTGGGTTTATCTCTCCTACAAGACCCATTTTTCTTCCCTTAACAAATATCCCGGCTACTCTGCCTCTTATGAAACTTGTGTGCTCTATTCTATTCAATGTGTATTTAATACCAAGGCCCCTGAGCAGGGAATCAAGCATACTTGATATGTCCTCATAACCAACTGAATTATCAGTAAGCATAACTGCCAGTTTTCTCGTATCCTTTGTTTTCGTCTCCTCTCTATTATCAAGGTTAACAACATCACCTATCTCGAATATTCTCTGGGGATATTCAACGTGTTTGTTTCTTGACAGAAATTCAAGCAGGCTTGGGAGTAACCAGGTTCTGAAAACAGACCAGTTCGCTGAAACTATGTTCTCTATCTCAACCACGTTTCCCTCCCTGATGTTCATCTTCTCAAAAAGATTCCTCTTGTTTGTAAGGATATAGGATAGTGTTTCCTGGAGACCTAGACCTGCCATTATATCAGACACCTTATTGGAGAAGGCCTCAACGGGTTTCTGGTTTCCAATCGTTGCCAGCTTTGGAATAAGTGGTTCTATTTTGTTGTAACCATAGGATATCAGCACATCTTCAATAACATCCCTCTGGTGCATTATGTCCTGCCTGTAGGCTGGATAGAGTAGTTTTATCCTCTTTCCAGAGGGTTTTGCTTCATATCTTGCCTGGTTCAAAAATCTGCATACTCTTTCCATACTAAGGTTAAGACCAGAGACCCTGTTCAAATAATCCAAGTCCAGTTCGAACTTCTTTGGTTCTAGTTCCGGTGTTTCCAAAACCCTTCCGGGATAGACAACCTTAACGCTTTCTATATCTCCTCCTCTGTCTGATAAAGCAGTAACCATCACATTTAGTGCTGGTGTAAGGAACCTTAGGCCGAATCCCGAGCATTCGATAAAGACGTCTTTGGTTTCTTTTGTGACCTTGCCTGTGTACTCGGAGTTTATTATTGGTGGTATAGATAGAACCTCTCCAGCAGAATCTATGAACATTGGATACTCTAGAAGTCCTTCAAGTAGGTGTCCAAACTCCCTTCCCTTTGGATGCTCTTTCAGGATTTGTCTCGGTGTCAACTCCCTTCTGAATTCCAATGGGATGAACCTTATTCCGTCTGGTTTGACTGTTGTGAATTTTATTGGTGGTTTTATTCTGTTCAGATCATATACTCCTCTAGCTATCTCTTTTCTGTTCCTTCCGAATGTTGTAGATACTTTCTCCTGTAGTTGAATCAATTGAGAAAGCGAATGATCATCTATTTTCAGGTTCTTGACAACAGCGCATACAGTGAATGGTCTTATTCCCCTCAGCCTCTTGTCAACATTCACAACAACGTTTGATTTCTTTGTTTTGTATCTCGGCATGCTGCCTGAGACGTATCTCCCCCTTATCTCCCTTGATATTCACTCTGTGCTCCACAGATCGGGCCTGTTCGTGTCCTTTACTTCGATCTTGAGTAGGTCTCCTTTAACCTCATCAACCTCTCCCTTAGCGAACAAGATGCCTTCTTCTTTCAATCTATTCAGTGGTATGTTTTTTCCAACCAGCCTGCAGAGATCCTGATGTGAAACTTCGATTGTTGGCATTTTTCCTCCTATATCAACACCCTCTGATTTCTCAACCAGTCCAGATTCTTAGAGAACAGCTCCCTTATGTCATCAATGTTGAGCTTGAACATGGCAAGCCTATCGATTCCAAGTCCCCATGCAATAACAGGCTCCTTGACTCCAAGCGGTTCTGTCAACTCGGGTCTGAATATGCCTGCTCCTGCAAGTTCGATCCAACCCATCTGGGGGTGTTTTATAGAGAGTTGAACCGAGGGTTCTGTGAAGGGATAGTAATCTGCGTAGAACCTGAACTCTTTTGCTCCTCCTATCTCTATTGCAAACATCTTCAGTACACCTAACATCTCCTTAAAGGTCAGGGATTTGTCTATCACTATACCTTCCATCTGGTTGAACTCGACTCCATGAGTTGCATCTATCACATCGGGCCTGAAGCATCTCGATATTGCGAAATATTTCCCAGGTATTTCAGGGAGTTTTGCAAGGGTTCTTGCAGAAGACGCTGTTGTGTGTGCTCTGGGCATCAACTGGGATGCTTTTTTTATATCCCATTTATATCCCCATCCTGTGGATCCGGTTTTCCATCCATTCTCATGGGCTGCCTTCACTCTACTCACAATCCCCCTGCTCGGGAGTCTTCCGTACTTAGGATGTTTCAGTGTGTACGTCTGGGCCCAGTCCCTTGAGGGGTGATCCTGAGCCTGATAAAGAGCATCGAAATTCCAGAACTCGGTTTCTATCATTGGGCCTTCCATCTCCCTGAAACCAAGTTCAACCAGCCTTTGTCTGACCTCGGTAAGGAAATGTTTGTATGGCTGTCTCTTGCCTGGATATATCTTCTTTCCTGTTACCTTAACGTTGTAGGGCTTTATTTTAGCCTTTCTCCACATACCTGTCTTTATTAGCTCTGGCGCGAGATTATCTATCTCCTTTCCTATCATTTTCTGTGCCCTTTTAACGACGTCTTCCCTCTCTATGTAGATGAGTTTTCTCTTTAGCAAAAGGTCTATCATCTTGCCATCAACGCGCCTTCCTGTGGATATTTTTCTAAGTGCTTCGTGCTCTGGAACCTGGCTGGGTTTTCTGACTAAAAAGAGCTTCCCTGACTCGAGTTTGACCCAGTTCTTCTTCTTGGCCCACTGTAAGGCTATTCCGAAATTTTCTATCCTCGCTTTCACGTCTTCAATGTCCATTGGCTCCTTTAGGGAATTTACTAGGTTTGCCTCAGGAAGCCCATTCTCAAGGTAACGTCTTCCCTCCTCTGTCAGTTTATATATAGAACCGCTCATGTTATTATATTGGGTATTTATCCTTTTTATCTATCTAACAGGGTCCCATTCCTTGACCCTGGATTTTCTGAAAAAGAGGTAGTGGAAAAAATTGGACAGGTATACCATCACGAATCTCGGGGTTCCCATGTCTCTGAACCTCCTTATGGTCTCATGGATTGTAATATCCTTGAGGTAGGCAAACTTCCCATGTTTTGAGGCTCTGAAAACAAAATCCAGGTCCTCTATTGCATCAAGGGTTTCATCAAAACCATTAACCTTTTCGAAAACGTCCTTCTTCACAACGATCCCATTGTCCCCTGTGCCACAGGGTTTTATGTTGTAGAAGAATCTTCTAAGGTTGTGCCATAAAACGTAGAAACTTTTCTCGAATCCAGATGGCTCAACCTCTGCGTGGGGCATCACCTTGCAGTTCGCACCAGCCAGGTTGTTCATGGTAAATCGGTCGTAAAGTTCGTTGAAGAAGTTCTCAGGCACCCTCACATCAGCATCAAGAAAGGTGAGTATCTCTCCTTTTGCATATATTGCCCCGAAGTTTCTTGCCCTTGCTATTCCTTTCTTCTTGTGGAAAAGGATCCTGTCTGTGTATTTCTTCGCAATATCAACTGTTCTGTCTCTGCTTCCTCCATCAACTATGATTATCTCCACGTTGTGCTTGGATTTTCTTCTAGCTTCATGGATAGAAGATAGAGAATTCTCGATTGTCTTCTCCTCGTGTAAGGTCGGGACTATAACAGAGAAATTATATGTATCCATAATATTATTAAAATGTGCAACGAATTTATACTTTTGGGGTGAAGAATAAGACATGTCAGGGGTCTGGGAAAGCGTATGGAATGAAATAAGCGACATAGAATTTGGAAAAGAGCCCTATATGTGGAAATTCTACGAAATACTTCTGGGGAATTATGATTTCAGGGGTAAGAAAGTTCTTGAACTTGGGTGTGGAACAGGCATAAATTCTGTTCTTATGGCTTTAAGGGGAGCGAAAGTAACGCTCCTGGACTCATCTAGGGAGGCACTGGAGATTGTTGATAAGATCCTGGATATTTTTTCTCAGGATGGTGAACTTGTTCATGGAAACGCTTTGGAACATGATTTCGATGGAGAATTTGATATTGTTCATTCAGAAGGTGTTATAGAGCACTTTCTGGGAAAGGAAAGACAGAAAATCATAGATGCCCATTCCCAAGCATTAAAGAAAAACGGCAAAGCTGTGATAATAGCACCGAATTCCAAATGTCCTCCATACAGGATTGGGAAGTTTGTTTCGGAGAAATTGGGGGTTTGGATGCATGGTGGTGAGTATCCGTTCTCCAGAAAGGAGCTTGAGTTCAGGGTAAAGGGGTCCGGACTCAGAATAGAAAAAACCGTGGGTGGTGAATTCATTTTCTCGTTTGGGTGGCTTTTTTCTCCGGTGTGGTTGATAAACGGGAGGGTGTTGAAAAAATCCATACAGCAGCCAGCAAACGAAAGGGTAGTGAAGATGAATTACAACAACTTCTTGGCCAACCGCTGGGGAAGGGTTTGGGGTGTTGTTGGTAAAAAGGCATAGCTACCACAGCGTTAAGTCTAGTTCATCCTTCTTATTCTTCTTGCTTCTTACTCCTTTGACAAACCCCTTGAAGTAGAAAAGGGTAACGAGTGGTGTATAGTAGAGTATGTATTTTACGAGCAGGAGGGGATTTACAGAGCCCCTCTCCGAGTAGATAAGGATTATCACATGAATGTATGTAGCTATTGTTATTATCACCAATTCTATTATAAGGTTCAGGATTGGGATTATAGATAGTGTGGATGCGAAAAGATAGAGGTGCCAGAGAACAAGAACTGCTACCAAGAACCCCAGGATTATGTAAGGCAGGAAATACATCAAGAACTGTGGAGATTTTCTGTAATATTTCCTGTGGCGAAAGAACGTGTAGGCAGAACCTGCCCCCCATCTTATCTTCTGCTTCTTCAGCTCTTCCCTTGTTTCTGGTTCCTCTGTCCTGGCAATTACTTTGGGTTCCCATTGTATTACATGGTCAGACTTTGCTATTCTTGCTCCCATTTCATTGTCCTCTGTGAGAATCCTCCCCCAACCACCCATCTTTTGAATAACACTTTTTCTCATAGCAAAGCAGCATCCCCTGAATGATATAAGGGAACCTAAGTACATGTGGGTTCTCAAATGAGATTGAATAAACGTGTTCTCTATGGAAACTAGTTTCGCAATTCCCTTGTTATTCTTTGCAACAAACGTTGGCATCACAGCAGCTATATTTGGTTTGCTAAACCATGGTATAGTTTTCTTCAAGCCCTCCTTCTCGACCACTGTATCGGAATCCAGAAAGAGCAGAATTTCGTTCTTCGCTTTTTCGGTTGCCATGTCCAGAGAAACCGACTTTCCCATCCTCTTTTTGTTCTGTATTATTTTTGCGCCGTAGCTTTTAGCTATCTGTGGAGTTCTGTCATCTGAATCGTTTATAACGATGATTTCTTTTTTTGGATAATCTAGCTCTTTCACTGATTTCAGTGTCTGCTCTATTGTTTTTTCGGATTTGTACGCAGGGATTATCACAGATATTGGTGGTAGTTTTTTGGAATTTAGCTTGGGTCTCTGTTTATTTAGTTTTACGATTCCTTCATGGCCAAGAAACCAAAATAAGAATGTTAGCAAAATGATGATAATAGCTACCCACATAAAAATTATATTGGGTTGTTATATTAAATCTATTTTCTATATCGCCTGAATAACTTGACCCAAAGCTGCTTGTTATATATAAAACCAATCATTGCTCCAAAAACAAACCCTCCTATATGTGCCCAGAAGGCAACGTTGCTCCAAT
>CP070801.1:430823-434880 GCA_020343575.1 Candidatus Aenigmatarchaeota archaeon | reverse complement strand
GGCATCTAGTGGATCTATTCCTCTTTCTAACCCGTCAATGAAGAGGCTTATTCTAGCATTATCTTCAATTGCCCTTCCTAGCCAGCGGCCTAACCTAGAGGGACGTGCCTTAGCTAAGGCATTCTCCTGTTTAAAGAGATCTGAAAGTACGGTAGCTGGGTTCTTGACATACTGCATAGCAGCCCAGCCTTTGCCATGTATACCATGCTCTTCCACGAGCTGCCTGACAGCTTTATAGGTCATGCCACTAGCAAGGATGCCTTCTGCTCCATTAACGACTTGAATAGCTTTAGCATTATTTTGTACTAAATCTAAAGGATTCATCCCGGCAAGCCACATATTAAACCAGTTAGAAAAAGTATTCCTGAAATGGAAGCCGGGGTTAACTACAGTAGCCCACCCCTTCCAGACGTTCAGCATAGTGTCATAGCCAAGCTCAAAAATATTTAAGGCTGCTTCATCACTATATAGCTTTTCTATCTTAGTAAGGGAGTGGGAGATCTCCTTTGGCATTATATACCATTTCTTCCCAAACCCCCACGGAGTACCAGGAGAGAAAAGAGCCATTCCTTTCTCATTTAAAGCATTTATTACGTCTCCCTCCCGGATGTTCTTTAATTGCCTACCAGATACTCCTAACCATTCAGCTTTAGTTTTTTTATTCCAAGGAATTATCTTTAGAATACCAGCATTTGTTTCTAAGGTATCTTTCAGGAATGCCCCATAGGACATAAGCCTTGCATGTTCAACAGCTCTTGCAGCAAATTCTTGCTCAGCAGGAAGAGTTTTATAGCCTGCTTTCCAAGCTTCCTTATGGGTAACAAATTTCCTCTTACGAGTAGGTCTGGCACTAGGCTTTGCCCCCCTTGGTCCCTTTGCAGGGAAACCTTTTTCTAAAATAGATTTCTCTTCAAAGCGAAGAGGCCAATACCTCTCACGTTTTCCTATCTTGATACCTAGCTCTTTCTCTTGCCCTAATATTTGCCTGAGAGCATCACGGTATCTTCTAGCTCCACGAATAACTTCGCGATCATAACCAGCAGCCCGTAACTGTTGATAGCTAGGCCCAGTCTCTAAGATCTCCCTTATCCTATTCATCTCTTCCGAAGCAAAGAAAGGAGCCTGAGTTAACTTCTCTCCTGCTAAGGTAGCTTCCTCTATCTCTCTATAGCTATAAGGAGACTTCCTTGCTAACTCCTGTGCCCTACGCTTCCATACAGTCTCTAAGTACTCCCTTCCAGCTCCATGTACCGCCTTCAACTTAGCCATCCCAGCCGGTAGGTCTGGATCAAAGCCAAAAATTGTACCAAGCTTTCTAACTGGTCCTGTCTTACCTAAAACCTCTCCTGCCTTAGCTCCTAACTTTGATAAGCCAGTTGCCTTAGCAAAACCAGCCATAGGGACATAGGTAAGAGGGTCCATAAGAATGTCTAGGCCAAGGCCAACCCATCTAGCATGGGAGTCTCTTACTCCAGATTTTCTCAAGACATCTGCCCATGTTTTCTTTTCCTGGTGAGCTAGGCCACGTACTAATCCAGCAAAAGGGTTTTTCCCTTCTTGTAGAGCAGAAGCAAAGCCAGCCGTCCCATAAGTACCTGTTTGTAGAAGCTCACCTAAGCGGGACAAGACAGAAGGATCAGGCTCAACTTGAGGAACGCCTATCCCCTGAGCCTCCATCATCCTACGCTTTAGCCTTACTTCCCTTTCAGCCTGCCTGGTTTGTCTCCTACGTTCCGCTTCTAGAGCTAGGCCATATCTAGGATACCTACGGGCCATATTATTTTACCCTTCCGGTTCTAAGCCGTTTCTGCTCCAGCTCCCTCTGAATTGCTGCTCTAGTGGAACCTTTTGGACTTAGCTTTTTCACGTGAGATTGGGGTAACATGGACCCCAGTTCCATAGTTCCTCTAGCCCTTCCCATAGGAGGGGCAGGGGGAGGAGGAGGAGCTGAGGGCTGTGCATGTTGAGGAGCTAGTGTAGAAGGGACTTGTGGGGTTGGAGGGGTTTGTGCTATAGCTGTTCCTCCACCTCTGAATCTATCAATAATATCTGAGAAAGTTAGGCCACTCCCTCCGGCTGAAGGTGGGGCACCAGGGATAGGTTCCGGGCCAGCTAAGCCACTAAATAATCCTTGTCCCTCTGGCTGCTCTGGAGGAGCTGTTAGAAGATGTCCAAATTGGTTTTCTATACTTTTTGTATAAGCTATCTCATCAAAAGGTAGCCCCTGCCTTTGGTATGCTCTACGGTAAGTTTCTACCACTCCTCTTACAGCAGCATCATATAGCATCTTCTTCTTTGCTGGATCAGGTTCCTTCTGAATATCACTAAAGGCATATAGTGCAGTTTCCATTTCCATTTCGGTTAAGGGGTCTATCTGCAAACCTCTTGCTTCCCCTGCTGCTCTTATACCTGCTATTTTCTCTCTTGATACCCTCTCCTTAGCTCCTTCCTCAGCAGCAAACTCCCTTTCCTTAACTCCTTCTCCTGCTTCAAACTCCCTTCCTAGCCTACCTTCCTCTCTAGTAGTTTCTAACTGTGCTGCTCCTAAGAGCTGTTTAGATTGAATATCAAAGGTTTTAATACCCCTTTCCAAAGATGCAGCAACACGCTCCATCTCCATCTCATCACCCTTACGAGCTGCATCAAAGTAAGCCCCAAGAGCGTTTACTAATGACATTTTAAAGTCCATAGGTTAACCCTCGTATTACCCTCTTAACATTTGTGCCATCTGTACCAACTGCTGCATCTGTGCCTGTCTTTCCCTTTCCGCTTCCTCCGCTGCTGCCTTTCTCTGCTTCTCCGATTCCATTTGCTCAAACATAGCAGCTATAGCATCCTGTATCATCTGAGCCTGCTGTTGGTATTGACCATACTCCTGACCATACCTTGCAGCAGCATAGCCTCCACCTGCCATAGCCCTTTGGTGAGCCATGTTAGTAGCATCATATACGTACCTTGACATAATCTCTTGCTTTGCTTCTACTCCCTCCGCTTCCAGCAGTTGTACCTCTCTCAAAAAAGCACTGGAGTTAAGCATACCAGCCCTCGCAGCTTCGTTTCTGAGGGCTTCCACCCTTTGCTCCAAGATTTGATCCACCTCAGCTATAGCTTGTGTTACATGAGAAGGTAAGCTATTAGGGTCTACTCCTATTACGTTACCCTGAGCATCAAATTTTAATCCTGGTACTTGCCCATAAGCCCCTCCATACCATTCCTGTGGGGTAGGAAATTCAGGCGGTTCAGGAGAAAGCAGAGAGCCTGCTGCTGCGGTTACACCAGCTCTCATAGCTGGTCCTTTCATACTTTGTAGCCAACCTTTAAGACCTTCTTGTGGAGGTGGAGCTGCTGGAGGTGTAGTAGGTATACTTTGTCCAGGTATGGATGGAGGCTGTGTAAAAGCTGGTATCTCCCCATATTGCTGTGCGGCGGTAGCTGCTATAGGGGGCCGAGGGGCTTCACTAGGAACCTGTGTAGGTGTAGTCGGTAGAGCTGGTTGCCCCCTAAACCCTATTTGTGGAGTTGTTGGCATTATACCTATCTTTTGTAGGCCAGTTTTAGCAAAGCTCTGTAAAGCCGGACCTGCATGGTATCCCCCAAAACCTCCTAGTAAAGCACCAGCCATTCTATTTTGTTTAGGCTGAGTCATAGCAACTCCTCCAGCTCCACCTACTGCTCCCCCCCATTTCTGCCCTATTGAGGGATCAAAGCCAAATTGCTTACCTAAGAATCCACCTGCTGTACTACCAAGCATAGATCCTGCTCCTCCCATAAGAATAGCTGAAACTAAAGGACTCTTTTTACATAAGTCTCTTAGAAATCCCATTATAAACTCCTTGCCCTACCAAATTAATAAAGTTACTGTGGTATTTGCTACTGAGCATTTAAGATACATTGTAGTAGCTGTCCAAGCTGTCCCGCTATCATAAATCACACCAGCTTTATTAATGTAAGTTACTATGTAACCTACTGGAACGCGGTCTAATTGATGAGTTACACTAAACTCAGTATTAGCAGCCCCAGTGTCAGACATCTGGACGTACATAGCATCGAAGTTTCC
>CP070801.1:427862-430723 GCA_020343575.1 Candidatus Aenigmatarchaeota archaeon | reverse complement strand
GAGGGTCTGTCCTAAAATTTTTCCCTGTTTTTTTATTGAAATATTTGAGCACCTCAGCAATTTTTTCTTTATGAATTTCTTTTTTTTCTTTTATTGCAGATGAAGAAGAAGATGAAGAAGAAGACTGAAGTGTTGGACTTTGGTTAGTACCACTTGCCAACGACCCTTCCAAGGGTGGTTGCTCTTTGGTTAAACCACCCTTAATGCTTTTAAGTCTTCTTGTTTCAGCACTTTTCAGGCCACCAAGCCTGGATTTTTTTCTCCACTCCTTCTGTTTTCGTCTTTCTTGATCTAATCTTCTGTTGAAAATTTTTTCATTTTTTATATAAAAACAGTGTTTAATATTTTCAAAAATTTTCTGTGCTTTTGGACTATTATTTAAGCAAGCCTTAATTTTCCTTAAATCATTGGGTAGCCCTTCTTCTTCCCAAACATGGCAGAGCAACAGAATGTATGCCCCCACTTCTTCAAGCTCCATTGACTTAACGTTTATGTCTGATGTGAAGTCTTTTGGATAGAATTGGAATGCCGGGGGCTTATTCATGTTTTGGCATCTCCTGAATCAATGGGTTTCCCCAAATCTCTTTGAGGTTGTCTTTGAGGAAGACGGGAATATTATGGGCCTTGCATTCATCCACTATTTCTTGAATCCATGCTCTTTCAGGTTGATATTTTTTCCCATGCCCAGTGAGCCGGCCAACAATTATCCAATCAAAATTGAAAAGCTCGTCTATGATTTCTATTGGCTTTAGTAATGGCTCAAATGAAATAAATTTTGTTTTAGCTTGGGTTAAATAAAGGTCAAAGCCCTTATACCATTGTTTGTCATTCCCGGTTATGCTCACCCCTAACCACACATTGTCAGGCATGGGCCGGTCTATGTTTTGAGGGAGTTTGGTCAATATATAAAAACGATGATTAGGTCTTTCTTCAATATCCTTAAAAACCAGGTCTCTCCATTCCTTGGGAATATCCGGATGGAATAGCTCCATTGTTGAGCACACAAAAACCCCACATGGTTTCACCGGGGGCTTTATCCATATATGATTCAACATTGGATTTAAATGAAACCTTTGATAGATTCTCCTTGCGTAACAATACCAGCAGCCAACCGGACAAAGCCCTTGGATAGGATTCCAAGAATGTCCTTGACTGCCATCGGGATTTTTGACCCATTCAATCTTTGTCTTGCTCATGCCCTTTTTTCTCCTTCCTCAATAAACATCTCAGCCGGCCTCAGGGGCCTTTTTCAAGGCCCCATCAATCTCCCCCTTTTGGTCTTCCGTTAAGTATTCAAGGTTTATATCAACTTCCCTTCCCGTTTCTTCAAATGAAATTAAAACCCTGGGGATGGAAATTATTTTCTTTTCTGTTGAAGAATAAGACTGGAAGTCCGGAAGGATTCCGATGATCTCACATTCATTTCCCCATCTAGTTTTTATTGCCATATAGCACCTCGATATAATTTAATTCATTGGAAAAGGAAGGGTGGGCCGGACGGGAGGATGGCATCCGGCCCCCTGGTGTTTACCTGGCAGCTCCTTCAGGCTCCCACAACTGGACTTCCTTTTATTTTCTGTCATTGGTTTATTCGTCTAATGGTAGTCTTGGTCTTGGTGTTTTCCTTTTCGTAAGGCTTTTTGACTTCAAGTGGAATACCTGGATAGCTCTTTCTTGTTGTTGTTTTGGTCACTATCTCAATGGCTCCGGAGATGGCATTTTTCCCAAAATACTTTCCGGGCTTTTCCTCATCCCCAATCAGCTTTTCTTCCATCTCATTGAAGGATGCCTGTGCCTGTTTTTTCTGATCTTCCAATTCCAAGTAAAGCTCTAATTCAACCTCATCAATCTCACTTATCTCAACCAGGTTTGTTTGAGCCTTCAGTGGCTGGCAGATATGATTGAAGTCACACATTGCACAGACCGTTGCGTCAAAGGGCATGGGCTCTGGATAAGTCCCGGCTTCATAGTGGGCATTGACCTTTTCAGCTTTGGAGATGTCCAGCTCGGCCAGGTCATAGTCAATCATCATGGGAAGAATCCTGGCTTTTTTCCCCCAGGTCTTCAGGATTATAAAACCAAAGGGAATCCCGGACATTACAAGATAGAGATTCAACTGGCTCGGGATTTTATTTATCCAAAATTTCTTGTGGCCCTTTAGCTCCTCAATGGTCTTTGTGGAATTCCAAAATTGTGGCCCAATTGACTTGACCTCTGTGGGGGCCTCTTTGAATTGAGCATATTCACCCGGCAGAATAATTTGGTTGCCTTCTTCATCTCTAATGTCAATCGGGAGCATTCCATCAATCTTGCCCTTTATTTTGTATCGCTCCCAGGTAAATGATTCTTGGGACCGACTCAATTCACAGCCAACGTCACCCAACCACTTTTTGATTTTCCATTCCTGGTCCTGGCCTTCCTCAGTCCTATAAACCCCATGCAAGTCCATGATTTGACGGTTTTCCCAGTCCCTTCTGCAATGGGTCAGGTTTTTGAGGCATGGGTGATGGATTTCACTTGCCCAATTCCACTCAGAATGGTCATGGGGCTTCCTTCCTTGCCTCAGGGCATCCATTTTGGATGTGATTTGCAGGACATAGGCATCCAATAGGGTCAGGGTCTTTTCATCATCAGTCCCTGGGACTTGTTTTAATAGCTCGACTCCATTCATTATTTCCCCCTTCTCAGGCCAGTCTCGGCTTCCTCAGTCTCATGGATGGCCTGATTTTCTTCTTCATGCTCGATCTCTGAGATGACCTCTTTTTCAACAGCAACTTCCTCCCCGGCAACTTCAACGGTCTCCTTTCCTTTCTCGGCCTGGGCAAGGATTTCACTGATGTTTTGAGGGGTCAGCTCATGTC
>CP070801.1:398514-427762 GCA_020343575.1 Candidatus Aenigmatarchaeota archaeon | reverse complement strand
GTATTTTTTGGTTGAAGGATGAAAATACTAATAGGTATTGCTATACTGTTGATAGGAGTGTTGATTGGGATATACGTAGCGGGTTTTAGTCCCATAGGTATGGTTATTTATGAGGGTAAGCAAAACTTGACTTACGAGGAACTGGTAAATATACCACAACTCTCCATTGATGGGTTCTCCAGAGCCAGCATTGATGTGGATGAAGACCAGATATATCTCTTTTCTGGCTGTAGGAGACTGTCAATGGTTACGAACGAGTTCCAGACCAAGTCGATAAAGGATGGTCTCGAGGGGGTTATGGGTTTCAGACCAACAACCCATGACATTATGAGAAATGTACTCGATGCCTTTGACATGAAACCGATAATGGTAAAGATTACTGATTTAAGGGAGAACGCATACTTTGCAAGACTTTTTGTGGTGCAGGGGAGGAGGATTCTGAATCTTGATTCAAGGCCTAGCGATGCAATCGCCATCGCTGTGAGGACAGCAACCCCTGTCTATGTCAACCAGACCCTTATGGAAGAGCAGGGAGAAAAGGTTTGCTAGAATTTATTTTATCAAACCCAGGTTACCGTTTATCACAACAGGTTGGGTACACTCTATCTCTTCCCGGAAAAAATCAGTTTTTTCATGAGTGGGTATTGGATTTAGCAGGAATATCTTCTTTTTGTGGTAGAATGCAAACATAATCTCGGCAAAGGTTGCCCCTCCTATGTAATTGGGTATGCCCCTCTTCTCCACATTCACCACGAGTATGGCATCGCTGTTCTTTATCTCATCGAAGTGTTTTATGGTTAGTTCGGGTTTTACATTCTTTACATAGTCATCTTTTTGTTTCAAGCTTTCAGCTTCACTGTAGTTTTTTACATCATATTTCTCTACACCGTATGGTATCACAACGTCATGTCCTTTTTCAACAAGTTGTTTCTCAATTTCCTTTATCTTTTCTGGGAAATTGATGCTGCCGCATATAACAATTTTCATAATACCACTTTTTTTGAAAATATTTAATATATTCTTTGTTCATTATAAAGATTATGATTGACATACACTGCCATCTTTGCTTTCCAGGAGCATATAAGAACGTGAATCAAGTAGTTCTGAGAGCAAAAAAAGAAATGCTTGGGATAATCACGTCTTCTGCAAGGTATGGTGAGGGTCTGAGGGTTCTGGAGTTGGCTGAAAAGAATAAAGGCTTCGTTTTTCCAACACTCGGATATCACCCCACAGAGGGGACAGACCATGAAGGTGTTTTGAAACTGATCGAGGAAAATCGCGATAAAATAGTTGGGGTTGGGGAGTGCGGACTAGATTACCACTGGGAAAAGGATCCCGGTAAGAGAGAAGAGCAGAAGAAAATCTTCCAGAAGTTTATTGACATCACAAAGAAAACCAATATCCCCCTAGTCATACACTCATGGGACGCTGAACAAGAGTGTTTTGACATGGTTAGGGATTCCGGTGTCAGGTGTGTTTTTCACTGCTACTCTGGGTCAAAGGAGCTAGCACAAGAGATTCTGGACAGTGGATTCTGGATATCTGTTTCAACGCAGGTGTGCTTTTCTAAGAACCACAGAAAACTGGTTAAGCTCATACCACTGGAAAAGGTTCTATTGGAAACAGATGCTCCCTGGCTTTCACCGAACAAACCCGAACCCAACTACCCATGGAACATAAAGATATCTGCAGAGAAGATTGCTGACATAAAGAAGGTTTCGAAGGAAGAAGTTCTGGAATATGCTAGGAAAAACGCAATCAAGTTCTTTTCCCTAGACATATAAATTTAATCTCTGGGGACTAATTCTTAACCATGGAGAAAACAGAAATTACGTCTTTGGATCTGAAATTCCTGGTAAAGGAATTGAGAGAGAATTTAGCAGGAGGAATGTTTAGGAAGATCTATCAGTATGGAGGGAAAACAAAGCAGTTCCTCTTCGAGATATTCGTCCCTGCAAAAGGGGCGTTCTGGCTCTATGTTGACAACCAGAAGATGTTCCTTACTAAGCGAAAGAAAGCGATACCCCAGGAGCCGCCGAGTTTCTGCATGTTCCTTAGGAAGCATCTGATGGGAAAGAAGATCCTTGATGCTAAACAGCATGATTTTGACAGGATAGTTGAGATATCCACAAAGGAGAGCGTATTGATTTTTGAGCTTCTCTCACCAGGAAACGTTATTCTCTGCGACACATCCTACAAGGTTATAATGTCCCTGCAGGTTCAGAGATGGAGGGACAGGGAAATAAAACCCAAGGGTCCATACAAATATCCCCCAAAACCTTCGAATCCTTTCGAGCTCGACCTGGATTCCCTGAAAAGATCCCTTGCAATAGCAGAGAAGAAAACGATAGCTTACCTTGCAAAGAATCTCGGGTTTGGTTCTGTGTATGCATCAGAGATTTGCTCGAGAGCGAAGATTGATGAAGGCAATCTTACAAGCGATCTGAGTTTCAATGAGATTCTAAAACTGCATGAGGTTATTGTAAGCATTGAAAGTGAAAAGCCGAATCCCGGGGTTTATGATGAAACTGTTTCACCATTCCCGTTGGAGATATTCAAGGAAAGAGAATCAAAACCGTTCGGAAGCTTTTCAGAGGCTTTGGATGAATTCTTCTCCGGGCAGGAGATAGAAACCGTCAAGAAAGAGGTAAAAAAGACGGTAGAGGGGAAAAAGGAGAAGGTGGAGAGGATAGTTGAGCGTCAGGAAGAAGCGCTGGAGAAATGGGAAAGTATTGAGAAGGATTCAAGGGAGTGTGCTGAGAGGATTTATAATAACTACACAATAGTCGAAGGCGTACTGAACGGGATAAGGAAGGCGAAGGATTCTGGGCTTTCTTGGGGTGAGATAAAGCAGAGGATAAAATCTGAAGGGACGCCGGAGGCTGAAGCTATAAAGGAGATAAGGGAGAACGACGGTGTTGTGATACTGGATCTCGGGGGAAAGGATGTCCTGATAGATATAAGGAAGACCCCTGAGGAGAACGCTCAGAAATACTATGAGGATGCTAAGTGGGCAAAGAGAAAATTTGGGGGAACAGAAGAAGCAAAGGGAGAACATGAGGAGAAACTTGAGCGGGCAGAGAAGGAGGTTCTGGAGCAGGATCAAAGAGATTTCAGGAAAGAGGTTTTCCCAGTTGAGAAGAGAGGAATGGAAGAAGAATCAAAAGAAACAGAATGGGAGGAAACAGTTCTGGAAACACCCTTGGAAGCTCCCCTGGAGGACAAACCCAAGAGAAAGCGAAAAAAGTGGTTTGAGAAGTTCAAATGGTTCCGCTCATCGCAAGGGTTCCTGGTTGTGGCTGGGAGAAACGCGAGCCAGAACGAGATGTTGATAAAGAAACACACCGAAGGCAATGATCTGGTTTTTCACGCAGACATCCCGGGAGCTGCGTTCGTTATCATAAAGTCAGAGGGTCACGATATCCCTGAGGAGACTAAAAAGGAAGCTGCTGAGTTCGCTGCTGCCAACTCCAAGGCATGGGCAAGAGGAATGGGAAACGTGGATATCTTCTCTGTGAATCCGGACCAGGTTTCAAAAACTCCACCCTCAGGCCAGTACCTGCCAAAGGGCTCTTTCATGATACATGGTGAGAGGGTTTGGTACAGGGATATGGAGCTAAAGCTCTCTGTTGGTGTGAAGATAGACAGGGAGGAAAGAGTCGCGAAGGTTATGGCCGGACCTGTGATGTCGATTAGGAAGAACTCTGATTACTTTGTAACCGTAAGACCGGGGTTCAAGAAGTCCATGGAACTGGCAAAGAACATAAAGAGTAAGATACTGATAAAGGCAAGACCAGAAGATAAGAGCCTGATAGAGCAAATACCCCTTGATGAATTCCAGGTAGCCATACCCTCGGGTATGGGGGATGTTATGGAATATGTGGGCAGGGATTATATCTAAATCATCTTGTCCAGCTTCTTAAGAAAGGTGTTGAAGCTACCTATGGGTATCTTCGCTCCTGCAGCTTCTGGGTGGCCTCCTCCGGACCCCTTAACCGCCTCAGCTGCGTCTTCTGCGAGTTCATTAAGCTTGAGCTTCGCTCTGGCTCTCATGGTTACATCTATATACCTCTCTCTTGTGTGGACGTAGAGACCCAGTGGCTTTTCCCTGGTGGTTGCAGAAAAAAGAGCGGACGGTCCCCTGAAACCGAATGAGGGGAGGTCCTTGACGTATGCAATATTACCGTAGGTTTTCGCCTTCTTTTTTATGATCTCATAGAGGTCAAATTCCCTATTCACCGCCTCCTTTGCGGATTTCACAAGACCCGGTACGTCAGAGGGGTTTTCACCCTTTGCAAGGGTGCTGACTATCCTTCTCTTTGCATCATAGCCTTCGAACTCATCGTTCTTTATGCCCAGGACTATTGTGGAAACCTCGAAGAACAACGCCCTTCTGTCCCAGTTTAGGATCCTTTCCTTCACGAATTCCGTATCGTCTGAGTAATCACCTATCGCTCCATAAATCGCAACCCAAACCCTCTCCCTCGGAATATCCTTCTGGTAATACTTGTATATCATCTCAGAGGAGCTCGTATCCTTTTCATGAATGAATACCTTCACTCTCTTCCCTATTTCCTGTTTCTTTACACTCTTGGGGACTATGTGGTGATCGAAGTAAAGGATTCCCTTCTTTTCTCCAAAGAGTCTCAGGATGTTTGGGGCATCCCGTTTTGTCAGGGCGATATCTGTTATTACTATTCTGTCTGCTTCTGTTTTCTGGAGGTCATGATAAAGGGAAACGGGTTTTGTGAAGAATACATTCGCATCGGGGAATCTCGCAAGGGCAATCGCTCCTGCGCACATCCCATCGCAGTCCGCATGGGTTAATATGGTTGTCTTCATATAATCATTTTATATACTTATTCTGAAGTATATATATGGAAAAAGCAGGTATATGCATGCACTGCAAGGATCTTGCGAATCCCGCTTACTCCTGCAAGATGTGCGGTGCAATGGTGTGTAGCAACTGTTTTGACCATGAGCTCGGTGTCTGCAGGGCTTGTGTAGAAAAGATCAAACCAGGAAAGAAGAAGGATTTAAAGGATAAAATAAAATCCATAGAGTGATTACAGCGACCCAAAATTTTGATTGTGCTGGGATGTCCGAATGGCTAAGGAGCACGCTTGGAGTCATAGCTTCGGCTGCCTGATAGCGTGTGCCCGTATGGGCTTGGGGGTTCGAGAGCCAAAACCTCCAGCGGGTTTTGGCGAATCCAGCAACCAAACGGAAATCCCTCTCCCAGCGCTTTTTTTTCTGCTTAATTTTTCTCAATTATGTTTTATGTTTTATATCCCTTTAAGTTGACAACATAATGAGAAGGGAACCTTTACTCCTTTTCTTTCCCTTCTCATTGGATTCCTTTGGGTTTGAGTCAGAGCCCGTATTATTCTGGTGGGTATAGGGTTATCCCTTCTGGTTCGAAGATAACGCAGCGCTCCCCTTTCTCAACCTGGCCCAGATCGAAGAGCTCATACCCTGCATTCCAACCCGCTTCTAGGGTTCGATCCACTTCTTCCTCGGGGACAAAGATGTAGAAGCCGATTCCCCAGTTGAATGTTGTGAGGCAATCCTCCAGGCTCACACCGAGCTCTCGCATAAACCGGAAAAGTGGGGGAACATCAACCCAATTCTTGACACGGTAGGTGAATGGTCTCTTGTCATAAGCGATTTTTGAGATTCCGCTGCCCGTGCCTGCAAGAAAGGAATGGATATCAATGTCCTGATCAAGCAGGGCCTCAACAAGCTTAACATATGAGCGTGTCGGGATAAGGGATTCTTCTCCCAAAGTACGTTTGTTTGGCAAAACGTGAAGGAACTTATCTTCGAGTGTCAGGGCGCGTTTGATCACTAAGGAGATTCCGTTAGCATGCAGACCAGAGGATGTGGCTCCGATTATGTGGTCTCCAAGGGTTAGCTTTTCTCCGGTAACCATTCTCTCTTTGGGGGTAATGATTCCGGTAACAGATCCTGACATAGAAGGAGCACTCTTTACCGGCGATCGAGCTTTGATCAAATAGCGAAGTGCTGGAGACTCTCCGGCTGGCAGCGCCATCCTGCACATCTTACAGGCTTCATAGAAACTTTCAGCCAAGACCTGGTTACGCTTTTCATCATCAAACCATTCGCTATCACCGGCTGCTACCTCGTCTGTATAAACCACTGGGAGGGCTCCCTGACAAATCACATCGTTTGCAGCCATTAGGGCCGTATCAATACCTATGCCCTCATAGTAGGTTTTACCGGTTCCCGCGTGTTGATACATCCACTCAGCAATCCAGTTTTTGTTTCCCAGACCTTCCTGGGTTTTGCACCAGAGGTGAGGATGTGATCCGCGATACCCAAAAACAACCCCATGAGCTCCTAGACTTTTCTCTTCAATGAATACGTCTCTCTGGTTGGGGAATTTTAGGGTCCGGCTTCCTGCCTCAATCATGGCCATCTTAAATGGTTCTATCTTGGTGTAATCAACCCCGGCCTTTGCGTATTCGTCTTTGCCTCCCATGGTTATTCCTCCTTCAACTCTTTTAGGACAGCTTCTGAGAGTTTGTTCGGGATGATTGCCACTGTCTTGCCTTTGTATGTGAATACCTGTTTGTCATCACGTGTAATCGCCCCGATAACATCTGCCTTTGTTCCTTTAGATCTGATTGCCTCCAACACTTCAGAAATGTCCTCACCCGCAACCTGCACTAGCATTCTGCCCTGGGTTTCACAGATAAGGATTTCTTCTGGGGTGATGCCGTCAACCTTAACAGAAACAGAAGACAGATCAACTACTGCTCCGAAACCCCCGTACTTTGCTGATTCACAAACACCCGCTCCGATCCCGGCTGCTCCCAGGTCAGAACATGCCTTGACCTTACCGGTCTGGAAAGCGGCCAGCGTCGATTCCATGGTCCGTCTCTCTTCCTCAAACAAAGCCAATGCTGGCCTCATCTGGTTAACCACCCCTGCCCGGAACAGGCTATCGTTGCCGTCATTTCCGGTTTGCCCGATGAGGATAATGTTGTCTCCGACTGCCTTAGCTGGCTTAGTCAGTGGCACCTGGACCACCAGCTTTCCTATGACTGCTCCCACCGCTGCCGGGACAATGTCTGAGAAGGAAGTGGAGAACCCACCGCCAACAATGAAGACATCCATGGCCCTACACATATCCCTCAAACCATTCATCATCAGGTCGACCCTTTCCTTACTCGTCATCTCCTTGCATTCCCCACAGGTACATTTCTCATCAAACCCGCAGGGACCGACGAGCACTTTCTGTTCCAATGGGCGGGTCCCGATGAAGTTTAGAAGAAACATTGGCCTTCCGCCCATAGCGACAACATCGCGCAATGCCCCTGAGACCAAGGTTGCGGTAGCATCATACGGCCGTGGCACGTTTGGGGAGCAATGGCTTTCCATTTTGGCAACGAGTAAGCCCTCTGTACCGGGTATTTTGAAGACGGCTGCGTCATCCCCCGGGCCCACTAACAATGCCCCTGAAAAGAGTCTGCTGACTTCAAGGTTCAGTTCATTGATCGCCTCAAAGTCAATCACCCTGTCGATGTTGTGATGCAGGTGCACGAACAATGCATGCATCAATGCCTTTTCAATCGTATTCATTTTACCTCCTTTTTACAGAATTTATTTTCAATAAAAGAGCGCCCTCCCGTAACTGTGCGAACCATGAAATGCCCCGAAGTGATTGCACAAGAGAAGGCGCCCTATCTTTTTTCAATCTCCATTACCATCGGGATGACTGCCAGAATGGTCTCTCTTCTTATCTTATCGGTCTTAAATTCTACATAGTATTTAGGAGTTCCAGCACACCTCCACATTGTCGCAATGATTTGGTTTTCAGTACCGTAGACTTTAACTGTAAAATCATTGAAATCTACAGTTCCAATCTTCCTTATCGTATGTTCTGAGTTATCAGCACAGTATATGATTATATCATGGTCATCTTTAGCAGCATTTGAATTCTCAGTTACCTGTGCAATGAATTCGTATTCTTCATCATAGACGCACATGTGTAGATTAGTATTCTCTGGTTTCATGATCTGTGAGTAGAACATTCTGACATCTCTATCATCTCGTCCTTTAGTAAAGAATAGGTAAATATAATCCTCAATGAAGACTTTGTTTGTGCTTCCGGACCGAAAGTTCTTGTCGTTTGTAGTAAAATCTGCGCTATCAATGACCTCCATTGCAGCAATAAGCCTGGTGCTTTTTTTGGTCTCAGTCTTTTGTTCAGTGACCTGAACTTTGCTGGGAACTGACACGCAAGCCCAAAACAAACACGCTGTGACGATTAGAATCGTGAATTTTTTCATTTTTTCATTTCCTTTTTACATAGAATTAATCAAAAGACACCTTACGGTGTCTCGAAAGACGTTCGCTTTAGCAACGTCTCTATAAATCTATCTAAACAAATCCCGACCCCCGAAACCGCTGAGAGTGGTCTTCGCAATTGGCCGGAGCCTTATTTACTGGTTAAGACATGGGATGCTTCGCATCGCATGTTTGTATCCCCGAAGAGACCTGAGATTTGTATTTATTTGGTGAGCATGAACTATCGTATAATTGTTACCATGTTATAATAACATAAATAGTATATATGACCGAAAATCTTATAAGAGGATAATTTGATAGAAATGAGTCTGGGGAAATTAAAATAAAAGAAAAGGTAAAGGGGAAATTAAGCCTTTACCAAGTCTATTATAATACCTGCGGCAACTGTCTTGCCCATGTCCCTGATTGCGAACTTTGCGAGCTGTGGGAAGTCTGACTGCTTCTCTATTGCAAGCGGCTGTGTTGGTTCGACTTTGATTACAGCTGCATCACCAGATTTCAGCATGTCTGGCTTCTCCTTTATGGTTGCTCCTGACTTTGGATCAATCTTCTTCACAATCTCTTTTATCTTGCATGCCACGTGTGCTGTGTGAGTGTGGAACACAGGTGTGTATCCCTTGGTCACCACAGTCGGATGCTGAAGCACGATTATCTGCCCTGTGAATTCCTTGGCAACGGTTGGTGGGTTCTTGTCGTGTCCGACAACGTCTCCTCTCCTGATCTCGTTCTTCGCTACGCCTCTCACGTTGAAGCCGACGTTGTCTCCTGGTTCTGCCTTGTCCAACTGCTTGTGGTGCATCTCTATTGATTTCACTTCACCCTTTGCGCCACTTGGCATGAAGACTATCTTGTCTCCTGGCTTCAGAATGCCTGTCTCAACCCTTCCCACAGGAACGGTTCCAACACCAGTTATGGTGTAGACATCCTGAATAGGCAGCCTCAGGGGCTTATCCACTGGCTTTTTCGGTGCCTCGAATGTCTGATCAAGAGCCTCGACTAAAAGCGGTCCCTTGAACCAGCTAAGCTTGTCTGATTTCTTTACCACGTTGTCTCCAACATACGCAGATACAGGTATGAATGGCACATCGTCCATCTTGTATCCAAGGGTTGTCAGTATCTTGCCTACCTGTTCCTTTACCTCATTGAACTTGTCTTCCTTGTAATCCACAGCGTCCATCTTGTTAACAGCCACAACCAGCTGTGCAATTCCAAGAACCTTTGCGAGGTATAGATGCTCCTTTGTCTGCTCCTGTACACCGTCCTTTGCTGAAACAACGAGTATCGCTGCATCTGCTTGTGAAGCCCCAGTTATCATGTTCTTGATGAAATCCCTGTGTCCCGGGACATCGATTATGGTTATGTACAGCTTGTCTGTCTGGATTGGTTTGTACATAAGGTCTATTGTAAGACCTCTCTCTCTCTCCTCCTTCAGCTGATCCATAACGAAAGCGAACTCAAATGTCTCCTTCTTCAATTCCTTGGCCTTTTCCTTGAGCTTCCTAAGTTCCTGGTCTGACAGTGAACCTGAATCGAACAATAGTCTTCCGATTAAGGTTGACTTGCCATGGTCTACGTGACCTGCTGTTATTACGTTGATGTGTGGTTTTTCTGCCATGTATACACCTCCATATTGAATATCAAACCTTTGAATTTTGAATTCGGTATTTAAATCCTTGTTTGCCCTTACGGGCTTGGATTATATTAGATTAACCATCAAGTATATAAATGTTTGCCTCTTTTTAGCGGTTTTTGGGTTATTTTTGACAGAAAATCAGTATCAAGGGGACTATTTTCCGAATCTCCTATCCCTCTCCCCAAATTCCCCCACAGCGTTGAAAAACTCCTCTTTCCCCAGTTCGGGCCAAAGGGTATCTAAGAATATGAGCTCGGAGTAGGTTGACTGGAAGGTTAGAAAATTGGAAGTCCTTTTCTCCCCACCAGTCCTTATTATAAGATCTGGGTCAGGTGTTCCGTCTGTGGAGAGGTTGTGTCTGAAGACCATCTCATCAATATCCTTGGGTGATAATCTTCCCTGAGAAACCTCTGATGCAATTTTCCTCACAGTATCCAGTATTTCCTGCCTGCCTCCATAGGCTATTGCAAGGTTTAGGTTGGATTCTTTGTAGTTCTTTGTCTTTTCTCTTACCATCTTTACTTTTTCCTGCAGGTCCTCTGGAAGCCTGTGAAGCTGACCGAAAAAATTCATTTTTGTATTGGTTTCATGGACCCAGTGCTTGGGATTGTTTATGATATCACCGAGTTCCTTTCTCGCAAGGGAAAAAAGAAAATCAAGCTCCTCCTTTGGTCTTCTGTTCAGGTTTTCGAGGGAAAGTGTGTAGAAGGTTACATTCTTTATTTCCAGCTCCCTACACCATTCCATAATCTTCTCTATTTTTTTCATGCCCCATTCATGCCCCTTCCCAGGGTTCTCCAGAAGTCTCTTTGCAAATCTCCTGTTCCCATCTGGTATGATTCCGAGGCTAGTTAGTACCTTGATATTAACCACCTTTTTTACTATTAGTATATATCTTTATCACTAGGTTAATATTATAATTGTTGTGTTTTTAAATAATAAATGTTGGTGAAGGATATGAGGTTTGAGCTCCATTGCCATTCCCATTACTCAAGGGGGAAGAAAATCCCATGGGAGGCGTTCATGTCTCCAAGGGAGATCATAAAGACAGCCAGGCTTAAAGGGATATTTGGTGTTGCGATAACAGATCATGATGACTCCAGAGCGTGGAAAGAAGCAAAGAGAGCAGCAAGGGAATACGGGTTGATTTTCATACCAAGTATGGAGATAAACACACGGAAGGGTCATCTGATTGGACTGGGTCTGAATGAACATATAGACAGGGACCTGGGTTTACAGGAGACTATTGAGAATATTCATGAACAGGGAGCTTTGGCAATAGCCCCCCATCCCTTTGACCTTAGGAGTCATGGTATTAAGAACGGGGTATACTACGTGGATGCTGTTGAGGTATTCAATTCTATGAATCTTGACAAACTCTCTAACAGACTTGCATTCAACAAGGCAGAAGAGTTTGGAAGACCCATGGTGGTTGGATCTGATTCCCATTCAGAGGAAATGTTTGGTTTGGCTGTGAATGAGATTAATGCTTATGATCTTGATAGTGCCCTGAAGGAGATAAAAGCCGGTAGGGTGGAATTCCAGACAGATTACATGCCCCTTTCCGTTCTTATGGACTGGGCAAAAGAGAGGTTTACAAGATCCTACATGGAGGTTATGAAGTACATAAACCATAACTATTCCCCACCCAGGGCATGGGTTGCTAAGGGGATGCTCAGAAGGTATGTTCTCTCAAAAAACAGAACATGGGATGGGTTCTGGAAACTTTTGGGCAACTTTGGTCTGGGTTGTTCCATGGTTTACGGAGGCATGAGGTTCCTGACCTATTATTAAGAAAATCGTGCTGCGTTTAATGATTCTTGTTTTCTGAAATATCCTTTTGAGTGCATAGACACTCTAAAAACATAATTCCAGCTTAGATTGTCCATTCTTTTGATTCCAATTGCATAGTTAATTTTGAAGATTAGTTCAAATATTCTGTTATAAGGAAGTTTAATCAAAATTTTTATCAAACTTTTTGGGATTCTAAAAACATTTCCAAACTGGAATAATTTCTGAAGATTGACAATTTCTTTCTTATTGGTAATGTTTAATGGAAGGGTACTGAAATATGAGTTATCTAAATCTTCAAAACCATAATCTTCTCGTATGAGTTTTTGTTCTTTCGCTATTTCCATTATTTCTGTACCTGGATAGGGCTGCATTAATGAGCACCAAGCATAATGTGGATGGAGTTTGTAAGAAAGTTCGTATGTTTCTAAAGCTGTATCCAAAGTCTCTCCTGGTGTACCTAAAATATTATAAAGTTGCAACTTGATTTTATTATTTTTAATGACTTTAGTAGCATATTCTATTTGCTTATTAGTGATTTCTTTTTTCAGAACTTTTTCTCTCAAATATGGATTTGCTGATTCTATACCCATTCTTATAGAGTTGCAACCCGCTTCTTTCAGTATTTTAATTATTTCTTCATCAACTAGATCTGCTCTTGCGGTTATGCTAAAAGGAAGGCCAATTTCATGTTTGTATTTTGTAAGAAATTCAATAAACCAGTTTCTTGGGCCTAGAATAAAAGTATCATCTAAGAAAATTAGGTAGTTAACATTTCTATTATTGCTAACTATCCTCTTAATCTCATTAATTAGGCTCAAAATAGACCTTCTTCTAAGAATCTTTCCCTTTCCTCTGTAAAGATTATTGTATCTTTTATTGAAGCAAAAAGTGCAATTATATGGACATCCCCTACTTGCCATAAATACATCTGTATTTTGGTTTCTCAAAAGAGTGTATTTTTTGTAAAGATCGCGATCTGCATATGGCAGAGAATCTAGATCTTCAATTAGATTTCTTATCTGATTTCTGAAAATTTTGCGACCTTCCTTTACCCAAAGATTCTTAATATTATTTATATCTTCTCCATTTTCAAGTTTGTCCAAAAGTTCCAGAATTGCATACTCTCCCTCTCCTATGCAGACAATATCTATAAAATCTTCATTTATTATTTCTGGGAAAAAGGTAGGATGTGGGCCCCCAACTAATATTGGGATTTTAAATTTTGATTTTACCATCTTCGCTAAATCTATCATCCATGAGTATCTCGTTGTTGTAATAGAAAAACCTATAATGTAAGGCTTGATTGATTTTATTTTACATGTTAAATCTTTTTCTAAACAATCGATAAGAATATCACATTCATGTCCATTCTTTTTAAGAATGGCAGAGAGCATCATTATTCCATAGTTTTTGAATACATCCTGTTGAATGAACAATATTTTCATCTTTCATCACTAGGATTGTCACTAATGACTTGAATATTATAAATGCGGGGGCTGGGACTTCCGCTCATTTTCGAGGTTCGAACCCAGGAAGGCGTCTCACACAACCGGCTTTCGCCGGAAATGTACTAAGCCACTAGCTCCTTAGGCTAGCCCCTCTGGCCAGATTTCTTTTGACCGCTTGGGTACCCCCGCGATATACTTAGGTATAGTAAAATGGTTTTTATTTATTTTAAAAGAACTAGGAGATTTAACTCATCTCCAGAACTTCCTGCTCTGTCTTTCCTAAATCCCTTTCGAGTCTCTCTATGTCCTTCTTCATTGCATCCATATGAGCGAGTATTCTCTGCTTTTCCTTTTCGAACTCCTCCAGTGTCTCATAAACCTTTATTCCCCTGTTGAACTCGCTCTTTGTCATCATAACGTAGGGGAAAGTGTTCATGGTTTTCGCTACGTTCGAGCAAAGCTTCTCGAGCCACTTGTTCATTGCTACCTTTACTTCCTTCTTTATCATCTTCTCCTTGTCCATGTGTCCTTTCATTATCCTTACTATGCATGCCTCTGGAAACGCTAGTCTTTCCTTCTTTTCTTCTTTTGGTTTTTGCTTTGGCTTTGCTTTCTTGGCTTCTTTTGCTTTCTTCGTCATCAAACCACCTCCGGATCAAAATAATTTATACGTATTATTTGTTTGTTTGAATTAAATATGTTTTGAATTTTTCCTGACTTGAATCTTATGGGTATCATAACCAGAACTATCAGGATCCTGCATCAATCACTTCAGATGTTTTTTACTATTTGGATGCCTCTTTGGCTTCCTTTGGTGCGAGCAGTTTTGCCAGAATCATGGTTACTATAACTACAACCACTGTCACTATAAGAGCTGCTATGGTGAGACTCGATGCGCCTTCTGCGCTCTCATACAGGGGCGCCAGCCATGCGGATATTGCATCTTTCCAGATAAGTGCTGCAACGAAACCGAGAGCCGCTGTCATTAAGGTCAGGGTCTGTTTTTTAATCTCCTCAAAAACTGTCATCATTTTATCCCTCCTTTAATCTAATTATTGTCTGCCCGGCTTTTAAACAATGGAGATTCCTGAACTAAAAACCAACATCTAGTGTAAAGACTAGACAAATCAGAACACGAATCAGAAACCGCTATATCTGATTAAAAGCTTCTCTTCGGCCTGTGTTTTTGGTAACATTCCCTGCAATACACAGGTCTGTCTTCTGATGGCTTGAAGGGGACCGTTGTTTCTTTTCCACAATCAGCACACGTTGCACGGTGCATTGTTCTTCCGAATCTGTCCTTTTCCTGTCCCTCTCTGCCTTTCTTTTTTTCCTCCATAAAAACTCCTTATCTAATATATGCAACTTCTGGTTTTTAAAGCAATCCCTTATCCAAAAAGAACACTCAATTAAACCTGAAGTTAGTTTCGGACTTTTCCTAAGTTATCTGAAAGATATTTATCGGTGGTAAGACAAATTATAATCCATATGGACTGGTATACTATATCGGTTTTGATTTTCATCTTGATACTTGTAGTTATATTCTACAAGGACAGGAAGAACGTTCAGAGGCAGTCCATCCTTCTGATAAGGAGGACGCAGAGGGGAAAGAGGGGACTCATAACCCTTGGTAGGAGGTTCCCGCGCTTCTGGAAGGGACTCGGAATAGTCGCGGTTATATTCAGTTTCATGATATCCATCTATATCGTCTACTTCCTTGTGGAGCTCATAGGAACGAACTTCCTAGTGGAGAAGACCATCCCCGGTCTTTCATTCGTTTTACCCGCCCCTGGAGCAGAAACCGTTATAATCCATGGAGCAATACTCGTTCCCTTCTGGTACTGGATAATCATAATAGCTCTGCTTGTTGTTGTTCATGAATGACTGCATGGAATAATGGCAGCAATGGAGAAGGTAAAGATAAAATCAATGGGGTGGGGACTCTTCATCATAATCCCTCTCGCCTTTGTCGAGCCTGATGAGAAGCAGCTTGGAAAGAAACCCGCCTGGTCCCAGCTGAGGGTTTTTGCCTCCGGATCCTTTGCGAACTTCATGCTTGCAGGTCTTTCCCTCCTCCTTATCGCATCCATGTCCGGGATGTTTTACTCCAGTGGTGTCACTTATAGGGGTCTGATGGAGGGTTATCCAGCAGAGGGTGTGAATCTATCTGGAATCATTGTGGGGATTAACGATTATGAGATAAGAAGCATTTATGATCTTAGAAGCGCCCTGTCAGAGATAGGGGAGAACCAGTCCATAACAATAACCACAAGTGAGGGAGAGTTTGTTCTGACAACAGCAGGTGATATTGAGCCTGTCTTCAAGCCCTCGCTCTACTTCGTGTTTCTTGCAGGACATTAGCATGGAGGGGTGGGGACAATAGACTTCTTTATGGGAACTTCAGATCCTCAGGATTGGACAGAAACAAAAACAACTATAAGCATGTGGGAATGGGTGAGGGATTCAGTTTCCACCTTGGAAGAAAGGGCAAACGAAAGGATTTTGGAGTTAGAATCAAAATTATCGGAATTCAAGAGACCTGGATTCATAGGAATAGCTTCTGTCTCAAGCCTTGTGAAACTGAAGCCAGGTCTGGAGGGTTTTGAGGGGCCAATTGTCTTTATCCAGGGTCTGCTCTTCTGGCTGTTCCTGATAAACTTCGGTGTAGGAGCAGCGAATCTTCTTCCAATCGGACCCCTTGATGGGGGAAGGATGTGGGCTATTGTTATAAAGAAAATCGCAAAGAAGAATTGGAAGAAGATAATGAGCGTAGTCAGCTATGCAACCCTTGCCATCTTTATAATCAATTTCTTGTTCTGGTTCGGGCTTTAGATTTTTCCATTCTTCTGAATAATTCAGTAATTAATTCGTCTGACTCACTTTCCCATTCATTTGAACAAACCAGTGAATGGTTTTCCTTTTCGAATTCAAGTATCTCTTCAGCAGTCCATCCAGAAAAGTTATCACCAACGTAAGGCAGCGTGACTCCATTGGCAAATATTTCTGCCATATCGGGTTTATCGGGTATGGGAGAAAAGCATTCATAAACACCTAGTTTTGTGTCCTTTAATCCATGTTCCATTGCGTGGTTATAGTGAAGTCTTTCATGTTCTATCTGACCTTCTGAAATAGTTGGGTAAAACTTTCTCATATATTCTTCAAATTCCTCAAACGTATCAAAAACTGTGGCGAAGAACATCTCTGTTTTTTCAACTGCTTTCATCCTTTTCAGGTATACATCAACTGTAATCTTTCCTTCATACAATTCAGATATGCATCTGGTTATTACCTTAGTCTGCAAATCCTGTATCTCCTTTACCTTTTCCAATTCTAGATATTTCCTTCTCATCATGCTTCAGAGTATCCTGGAAACCTTTATAAATACATGCCTCTAAATAGCTTTATTAAACCCGGCAGCGTCGGTGTATATAGAACTGGGGGTGAGTTTTATGAATTTCAAGCTAGTAATATCGGACCCCAAGAGCAAGAAGGCATACCAGAAGGAAATGGATCAGAAACAGACAGGGCTTATAGGAAAGAAGATTGGTGACAAGGTTTCTGGGAATCCCCTTGGTCTTACAGGCTATGAGGTAGAGATAATGGGTGGTTCTGATAGGCAGGGATTTCCCATGCGAAGTGATGTGGAAGGGATCGTAAGAAAAAGGGTTCTTCTCTCGTTGCCACCGGGATTTCATCCCAAGCTGAGAGGACAAAGGAAAAGAAAATCAGTAAGAGGAAATACCATATCTCAGGAGATATCCCAGATCAACGTGAAAGTTGTCACCTACGGAAAGGAGAATTTGGATAAGCTTCTAGGAGCGAAGCCAAAGCCGAAAGAGGCGAAAAAGGAAGAAGCGAAGGAAGCGAAGCCAGAATCTAAGGCTGAGGAAAAGAAAGAGGCGAAGGAACCGGAGAAAGAGGAAGCAAAACCTGAGGAAAAGGCAAAGGAAGAAGAGAAGCCCAAAAAGAAAGAGGAAAAACCAAAGGAAGAGAAGTCAGTAGAAGAGAAGATGGGTGTCAAGGACCTAGAGAAGGCTGAAAAAGAAACGAAGGAGAAGGAAGCTAAAGAAGAGAAAGGGAAGAAAAAGTAATTAAGTCTCTTAATTAAAATAATAATATGAAAAGAAAAAACATAGCCATATTAATTGTTTTAATAGTGATTGTGGTTTCTTTTGTGGTATGGCAGCTAACTATGCCTGTATATTTTAATGGACATGGGCCGTCACCAGAAGTCTTTTGCGCAGCACAGGGAATGGAAACTTGTAATGTAGCTAGAGAACTACCGCCTACATGGTCTCAAACTGTAAATTTCACAGTTAACATTAGAGTGAGTTGCCAAGAATTGCTTGATTGTTCTTCCTGCGAGGAATGTGGATTCTAAATATATGGATAGAATAAGTTTATCACCAACACAGACCAAACCAGCGGCATCCGTGACCATTCATTTTAGAGATACAGCAATCCTTGCAAATTTTCGCTTGAGGGGGGTTGTGTGTCTCGCATATCCTTAGTGGGTTGTGCTTTCCGCAGTCATTACATGCCATTTATATCAAAACTCCATTGAAGGGGTTATTAAGTAAGAACTTGGATTAAATCCTTTATAAAGATTTGGTTCAAAATCCCACACTTCCCATACTATCGAACGATGGCTTGGGTCTATCATAACAAGTCATCCATCCAAAGGTCTGCTTTTTAAATATAAACCCAAATTTTATACCATGCCTGTACAGAGAATGACCGCTAAGAAGGTTAGGATTTCTGAACTTGTTAAAGGGGAATGGGTAAAGAAGGAAGGGATGGAACCTAGTTTTGTGGTTGCCCCGAACGGTGAAAACATATCAAGGGCCAGGGTAATGGGAACGATAGTCTCGAAATTTCTGGCGGATGATGGGAATTTCGCGTCAATAACCCTTGATGACACAACAGAAACCATAAGATTAAAGACCTTCAAGACAACAAAGCCACTGGATGATTTTGAGATCGGGAACATGGTTGATGTTATAGGCAAGGTTAGGGAATACTTGGGAGAGATATACATCATCCCTGAGATAGTAAGGAAGGTTGAAGACCTAAACTGGGAACTTCTCAGGAAATTGGAGATGGTGAAAAAGCCAGCGAAGGTGGGGAAGGTAGTAAAAGCGGAGCCGGTAAAGCAGAAAAGGTTGGGAGAAGAAAAGGGGGATGAAAAAGAAGATGACAAGGCTCTGCTGAAGAGGAATATCCTTAAGTTCATAGAGAGTGGTGAAGACGGTGTTGAATATGGACAGATTCTGGAGAACGTCAAGGGAAAGGAAGCTGAGATAGAATCCGTTGTGAACGAAATACTCGCTGAGGGTATATGTTATGAGCCAACACCCGGGAAGATAAAGAAAATCTGATTCTGTTTAAAAAATTTAAATCCATAAATAATCTATGATTACCAAGATTTCTCTCAAGAACTGGAAATCCCATCTGGATTCGGAGTTTGATTTTAGCAAGGGAGTGAATGCTATCATAGGTATTATGGGTTCAGGGAAGACAAGCATTGTTCAGGCCCTAACCTTTGCTTTGTTCGGGACGTTCCCTGCCATTCAGTCTAGGAAAATCACACTGGATGACCTGATAATGAAAAAACCGCAGAAGAAAAGCAAGGCAGAGGTTTCCCTGGATTTCAAGATTGAGGGGAAGAATTATTCTATAAAGAGGGTCATTGAACTTGGAAAGGGAACAAGCCATGCAGAGATAGGGGAGGATGGGAGACTGCTTGATGTCAATCCGCAGGGTGTGAACAGAATTGTGCAGAACATTCTTCAAATGGATTATGATCTTTTTTCAAAGGCTGTTTATTCAGAACAGAACAGACTTGATTACTTCCTGAGCATTCCGAAGGGACAGAGGATGCAGCACATAGATAGGATGCTCAAGCTTGACAGGTTTGAGAAGGTCAGGGAGAACGCGGTATCCCTTGCTAACAGGATAAGCCAGGGAAGGATGGAGCGAATGAAACTTCTGGGAGAGCTGGAGAAGGAGAATCTGGGAGAGAGGATAAGGAAGATTTCCAAGGATGTAAGGGAACTGGGGGAGGAGAGGGAAGAATTTGAGAAGGGGTTGAGAAAGGTAAAACTTGAGAAGGAAAAAATATCCGAGATGGTTACAGATTATGATGAGATGGAGGATAGAATCAACAAAATCAGAGTGGAGATCAAGTCAGTGAGGACAGGCATGGAGGAGATAGAGGATAGCCTGAAGGTAAGAAGGAGGAAACTGAAAGACATGGAACCAGAGGAAATCCCCAAGGTATTGGAGAAACTGGAGAAGGAGATAGAAACCCTTGAAGAGGAGGTGGAGAAAAGGGAGGGGGATTTCGAGGAGGACAGAGAGATGATCGCATCCGTCAATGCAGAAATAAAAAACATCAAGGATCAGATAAGCGAGATGGAGAGGCTTGGGGATAAATGCCCTACCTGTGAATCCCCAATTACTGAAGGAAAGAGGAAGAAGCTTGTTGATGTGAGGAAGGGGAAGGAGATGGTTCTCAGGAACAAGGCAAACAATCTTGCAAAGAAGATGGAGAAAGATAAAAAACATATCAAGCTTCTTGAAGAGCAACTGAAGGAAAGGGTTCTAAGGAAGGAAAAGCTAGGCTCATTTGTGGAGGACATAGACTATATAAAGGGTATTGAGGATAGGAGGAGGGATTACGAGAAAAGGGAGGCTGCACTTAAGATAGAACTGGAAGAGATTCAGGGGAAACTTGGTGATGCAGACATCAAGGATTTGAGAAAGGAACTACAAGAAAGGATCGCGAGAGAAAGGGAGGTTCTTGCCAAACTTTCGGGTCTGGAGGAAAAGATTGAGGATAGGGAAGAATCTCTGCAGGATCTTAGGGATAGGGAGAGTATGTTTAAGAAATACAAGGAGAGTATAAAGAAGGACGAAATAATTGCTGAGAGATTGAACACCTTTGTAAAGGTTCTCAAGGTCACTCAAGATCAGCTCAGGCAGGAGTTCCTCAAGAATGTCAATCATTCGATGGGAATGATATGGGGTGAACTCTATCCCTATGGTGATTTCTCCGAGGTAAGGTTGGTAATTGATAAAGACTATGTTCTGCAGATAAAGGGTAGTGAGGGATGGGTATCTGTTGAAGGGGTAGCGTCAGGTGGGGAGAGATCCATCGCGAGTCTAGCCCTCAGAGTCGCGTTCTCGATGGCACTGGTTCCAAATCTGAAGTGGCTGATACTGGATGAGCCTACTCACAATCTTGATGTGAATGCAATAGAACAGTTCACTGGTGTGTTGAGGGAGAAGATAAACAACTTCGTGGAGCAGGTCTTCCTTATCACGCACGAGGAAAGGGTTTCTGAAGGGATTTTGGGATCCCTCTACAAACTGGAGAGGAACAAGGAGATGAACGAGCCCACTAGGATTGTTGGCATATAAGCCTAAAAATATAAGGGATTTCAGATAAAGATATAATATGGCATCCAGGAAGAAAGCAGCAAAACCGAAAACTAGGAAACATAAGGCTCCCAAAACTGCCACTGCTTCTACAATATCTCGCAAGATTGACAAGCTGGAAGATAAGATAGACCTTCTCAGAAAACAGCAGGAGAAGACTGAAGATGATGTGGAAGAGAGTTTGAAAGATGCTGATGAAGTAGAGAAAGATGTTGAACATATTGAGAAGGATATTGATAAGATAGAGGAAGAGGTCGTAAACATAGGCAGGCTTACTATGAAGAAGAGGCACTTCTCAGAACTGGTGAGGGGTGTTGCCGGGGCTTTCCTGGGAGTAGGAATAGGGATGGGTATGAGACTCGTACCAATCATGGCTGAAAAGGTAGAGTGGAGCAACGCTATCGGAATTCTTGCATTCATATTTTTGCTAGGAGCAATGCTGATTTACAAGAACGAGAAGGATATTATAAAGGAAAAGGGTAACATCTTCGTTGTTAAGAGGCTGACTGTTCTTTTCATAATCTCACTTACTGTGGAGATTGTAGCACTTTACCTGTTCAACCTTATGCCAACAGATTTTGATTTAGCAATCAGATCCTTAATAGTTGGTTCGTATCCTGCAATGTCAGGCGCCATAACCTTCAGTATATCTTAAAATAATTGATTAGAAATTACCTCGCTCCTTCTGCTTCCCTTTCTATTCTGTTTCTTTCCTGGATTGCGAAGGATTTGGAGTCATTGTTGCTTGCAGAAATCAGCTCATCTGATATTACCTCTGCAAGGGATTTATTTGTCTTAAAGCTGGCTTTCTGAATCCCCTGGGAAATGTGTCTAAGGGCGAGATCAATTCTCCTTTGTGGAGAAACAACCACAGAGCTTCTTGCTATTATACCTCCAAGCCTGTAGGAAGCAACTTCCTCAAGGAGGGCGGCGTTCTCTATCGCATTTACAAGAACCTGGACAGGGTTTTTCTTTGTTCTTTTTTCGATTATCTCAAAGGCTTTTTTTATGATTTTGTACAAAACCTGGACATTCCCGGCCTGGTGTCCGGAGGTAAGCTTGTGTTTCTTTCCCCTGTGGCCTGAAACCATGAGCTTGTTCATTAACCTTTCCACTATGCTTATCTTTTCCTTCTGGAATGGTTTGGTAGCAAACCTGCCCCCTGTTCTCGGTATTAGTATGGGGTCAAGGTTTATATGATTCTTCAGTCCCGGATCATCTACCTTAACCTCGGATATGTCCCATCTGTTGAAAAGTAATAGTTTCTCTGTCATTTTATGCACCCTTTGGCTTCTCCTTTTTGCCACTCAATAGCTCTGAAAGAGAAACACCTGAAACAGAAACGACCTTGTACTTTATTCCGTGCATTGAACCAACAGCTCCCCTCTGGGAACCACCCACGCCCACAATTTCAACTTCATCGTGCTCATCTATGAACTTTATTGCATTGTTTCCAGGGACGAATGCAGTTACCTGGATGCCGTTCTTGACAATCTGAACCCTTACCGCCTTTATAATCCCCGAATGGGGCTGCTTTTGCTCAACACCCTTTTTTTTCAAAACGATGCCCCTTCCCATCGGGGCTCCCTCAAGCGGGTCCTTCTGCCAAAGCTTCAAGAATTTCCGCTTATGGGCAGTAGACTTCCACCTGAACTTTTTCCTTCTCCTCTTCATGTCCCTTGCTGAAAACTCTCCCATACTATCCTTTCGAATGATTTATCTGTATAATTATTTAAATAGGTTTAAAAAGTTTGTTCAGAAGTGGATTCAGAATTTATGCTTTGCTGCGACTGATACATTGATCCAGCAAAGTCCTGCAATCAGAAAGAATATTAACGCTATAACAAGTGCGAGGGCATATGAAACTTCTGAAACCCCGGTCTCGAGCCTGAGGTTGTTCACGATCCAGGTCCCTGCGAGCAGAAAAAATCCGCCCACAATCCAGGTTCCTATCAATTTCATTCCAATCCCTTTAATCTATTTATAATTTACCCGCACTCTTTTTAAACTCTTCTGCCTTATTCTCTAGGATTTCCGCGGCTTTTTGCACAATGTAAGCGGGTTCCAGACCGGATATAGTTTCAACTCTGAATAAGAATCTTGTGGAATCTCTCTTGATTTTCAGATTACCAGTACAGACCTCCTCACACTTCTTGCAGAGATTACAAAGCATCGGGTCCTTGAAATCGATCTTTTTGTATTTGAGCTTCAGGGCTCCAGTCGGGCACTCAGAGACAACCTTGCTTGCATTCTTGCAATCTCCAGAAATTATCTCAGGGTAGTACTGATAACTTGCGTTTGCTGCCTGCCATTTTGCATGTTTTCTCCCTATGTTCAAACGGGCAACGGCTTCAAATTTGATGCTCTGTCCCTTTAGGAGCTCAACAACGGGAAATTTTGTATCCGTTGGCTTCACGTACTTATTTGAGGATTTGAGATCGCTTGAATGAGCCACTCCGGGTCCTGTCTTCTGCAGAGCAAAAACGACCTGGCACAAGGGACACCCCTTCCCACCACACTTGCACTCATCAGGCATGTTGAACTTGCTGGGATCAAACTTCAAGGGAATCATTCCGAGCCTGTGCGCAATTATCTCATCAAAGAGGACAGAGGAATTGTCATGGAAGTCAACCCACTCTATCGCTAGGGCAGGAACCTCGGATATCATTATCCTTCTGAGCGCATTCGCAAATGCAGGGGTTGAGTCCTTCAACAGGAAAGTCAACACATCACCCTTCTTCTTTATTACCTTGATTTTCATAAAACACACCTACCTTAATTTCAAATAGTTTATTGAAAAATGCCTTTTCATGATCTCTTTTATTGCTTTTATGTTCCTTCCGTTCTTGCCGATAACAGCAACCTTGTCCTGCGATGGTATTGATATTATCATTTTACCGTCATTGAAGCTCATGTTCTTTATGTTTGGTACCATGTTCTTTATCATCTCCTCGGGTTTGTCATAGTACCCGAAAAGCTTAACCTGCCTTCCCAACATTTTCCTTACATCCTTTATAACTGCTCCGTTTTTCCCTATGGCTAGCCCTATCTTCTCGGGGTCCACAAGGAAGTAAACACAATCCTCTGTAATAAGGCAGTCTCTTGCGTGAACATTCGTTATCTTCTCGAACAGTGCAATTGTTCTTATGCTTTCAATCCCGAGTTTTACAGCCATTTTATCAACTTCGTTTATATTATGTTCCGATTTTATTTATGTTACTGTTGCACATTTAGTATTTATTTTTTAGCTTTTTTCATTCCAATGATAAGGATTCTAAACGGTTTACCGCAGAGTTCTCCAAGCTGGACTGAGTTTCCATTGAATTCCTCAAGCTTTATGCCCGAGACCTTGGAGTAATGATTCAGGTCCTTCATTAATTCTTCAGGACAGTTGGATGCATAGACCACGGATTCCAGCATTTCGTTTTTCAGATTCTTTAGTACTGTCCTGCTCCCAATTATAAGTTTATCGTTTTTTATTGCATCCTTTATCTGTTTGCCTATAGTCATTAGCATCACCTAGTAAACATATCCCAGAAGTTTCCCTCCGGTGTTCTTCTTTACAGCCTCCCTTTGGTCCATGACCCCCTTAGAGGTTGTTAGTATCAGGATTCCAATGTTGTCAGCTGGGAGGAACTTCTTCTCCCATTTTGTAACATCCCGCTTTCCGATAGAAAACCTTGGCTTTGAAACCCCGCAGTCATTTATTCTTCCGAGCAGGTGGACCTTGAACTTTCCTCCCTTCCCATCTTCTATGAGTTCATAATTCCCTATATATTTGTGTCTCTGCATCACCTTCAAAACCCCTTCTATAAGACTGGAGGCTGGCGTAACGCAGACATGCCTTCCTATTTCTTCGGTGTTCTTTATTATGCAAAACGTATCAGCCAGTAAATCATGCCTCATACCATCTTCTCCTAGGAATATTTTTTAAACCCGAGTTTTTCTGCCTCCTCCCTGAAACACTGCCTGCAGTAGAGCAGACCATATTTTCTTATCAGACCTCCTGTCCTTCCACACTTCCTGCATTTATGAACCCCCTTTCCGAACTTCCTTTCCCTGGATTTGTTGAATTTATCATATCTCGCGAGCTTGGTTGGTTTTTGTTCGATCTGTTTCCTGACCCTTTCGTACGACATTCTATTCCTCCTCCTTCACCTCACCTTTGAATTCCTTTTTCACCCACTCCATTGCATCAGCGGGCGTTATCTTGTGTTTTTTGCCAACCTTGCTGGATTTTGTGTTTTTTCTCTTGACCCTGAAACCGGGCCTCTCCAAGGTAACACATACATCCATCCCAAGTATCCCAACATCGGGGTCATACTTGATCCCGGGTATGTGTATGTACTCATGAACACCGAAGGAAAAATTCCCACTGGCATCGAATTGCGATGGCTTGAGTCTATTCTCCACTGCCTCCAGGAGTCTCTTGAGCAGATCCTTCGCTTCTTTTCCCCTCAGGGTAACCCTTACGCCTATGTCTCTTTTCTGTGCCATTCCGAATGTTGTTCTCTTATGGGTCTTTGTTATCACAACCTTTTTCCCTGTAATCTTTTCCAGTATTGTTTTTGATTTCTCTACTTTGGGTCCGGATTCCCCTGCTCCCATGTTCAGGGTCAATTTCTCAAGCCTTATCTCTCTCATCGGATTCATTCCATCGTCCTCATATTTTTCATATTTCACCTACAAGTATGTAATCCCTTAGTGTCTGTATCTCTCCCCTCTTGCTTTCAAGTAAAACCATCGCTTTTTCAAGCATGTTCTTTCTCTCCCGAATGTCCTTTATCTTTCCCTTTACACCGATATTCCTTCCGGCAACAATCATTGCTCTTTCACCCTTCTCAAACCTGTAGTGTTTCAGAACCTTCTGGTCTGGTATTGAAATCACAACAGAGTCACCAACCTTGTAAACGTCCTTTTTAACAGGTATGTTCCTTCCGTCATGCAGATTCAACTGATGCAAGCCTCCCTTAACTGTTGACTTTCCATTTATCCTGCAGAGCTTCTTACCTGCATCCTTCTCGCCTATGTCCTGCAGAAAAAGACCCCTTGCATTAACACTGACCCTGAAGTACTGCTTTGCCTCTGGTATTTCAACAACATCCATAAGGCCGACAGGAAACTTGGGGTCTTTTCTCATCTTTTTGTCAACCAGGAGTTTTCCATCGCTGAGAATCTTCTTTGCCTCTTTTGCGTTCTCAGCGTATCCAAGGACATCCCTAACCATGACCTGGAGAGGTATGCAGTTATCTTTCGGGTGCGGTCCGGGCATTGGTTTGACTGCGAATATCTTTCCCTTCTTTGTCATGGGCCAAAACTTCGGAATCGAGTATCTCTTCAAGTGCGGCATGTTATCACTTTTTCTCCTTCCTTTTTGTTTCCCTTTTTTTATCCTTCTTCACTTCTTTCTTTTTCTCTTCTTTCTTTTTGGGTTTCTTTTCTTCCTTCTTTTCAGTCTTTTTGTCTTTCTTCGGTTTCTCTTCTGCTCTTTCCAAAACCCTCTGCCTCATCTTGTCATCAAGGCTGAGTTTTACTATCCTGAGATTCGATGGCTGCAGTGGTTTCATAACCTCGGAACCATCAACCTTTTTTATCTTGATCTCTTCAACATATATCTTGGATCCCATCAGGTCAACCTTGTTAACCGTTCCTCTCAGTCCCTTGGAAGATCCTCGCATAACCTCGATTTCATCTCCCTTTCTAACAGGCATTGACCTCTTCCCGAATCTCCTCCTCAGTTCTGGGGAAAGATTCGCAGACAAAAACTTATGCCTTGCGTGAAGAGGGGCGTTGTACCTGTATTTCCTCTGCTTCCTTGGTTGAACCGATTTCATCCAAAGCCTTGACCATTCCTTTTTCATATCAAACCACCGTGCTTGCAATCTTACCTATAGTTGGAAACCTTTGAACCGCTTCCTTTGCCACAGGTCCTTTCACGAGACTTCCCCTTGCCTCCCCTTTTTCATTAACCAGTACAGCAGCATTGTCCTCAAAGCTTATCCTCATCCCATCTGATCTCCTATACTCTTTCCTTTGCCTTATTATGACAGCCTTGTGGATCTCTTTTCGAACTTTTTCATCCCCCCTGTAGACCCTGCATGTGACGAAATCTGCAACACCAGCAACCGGCTTTGTTCTCCTAGGTCCCTTGAATCCCCTAACGGATATTATCTGCAGTTCTTTGGCTCCGGTGTTGTCTGCGCAGTTTATTATCGCCCCAACAGGAAGAGCTTTCGTGATTTTGGTTGATATCGCTTTCATGTTATCACTTCTTCAAAATCCCCACAACAACGAAGTGCTTTGTTTTTGACAGAGACCTACACCCAGCAATCATCACCTCGTCACCCTCCCTTGCATGGATGCATGGGGGGTTGTGGGCCATAACCCTTGACTTCCTTCTTTCGTATCTTTCGTATTTAGGAAAATAATGGTGGTACCCCCACTCAACAACTGCTGTTGCATGAGCTTTCACTGATTTTACCACACCTTTAAAAGCGCGGTCCCTTATTGAGATCTTCCCGTGCCAAGGACACCTTATATCCTCGCATGTTTTCTCAGGTGGGTTTATCTCCAGTCCTATCGTCTTAACCCTCTTCTTCTTTTCTTTTCTTTCTATCTTCTCAACACTGGGTTTTTCCGCGGGTTTTTCCCTCAGTTTTACAGTCTCTGTTTTCTTCTTTCCGGATTTTTCCTTTACCATTTAACCACCGAACGAATTACCCTAGAGAAACCGCAGCCTCTCTACCTTCACTGCGCCGGAGCGCAGCGGTGGGTAACTCAGCTTATACAATGGATCTAATCCATTCGTATATACCAATTATAGAACGCATGAGTTTTTAAATGTAAGTGTTTTCACCACTTCTTGAACTTCTTTTTTATTCTGTCCTCGGGTCTTGCAACCAAAACTCTCCCGTCAACATTAACTCTTTCATTGGTCGGGAGAAGAAAAGAAAAAGTACATTTTTCCTTTATGAAACTCTTTTTTCCCTTCTTTGTTTCAATTGTCAGGGTGTTGCGGGTCTCGTCCACAATCCTGCCCTCTATCCCTACATTGCTCGGGTCTGTGGATTTTGTTATCTTTACAAATAGACCTACCAGCTCGTGCCTTACAAGGTTCTCTGGGGTTATCATCATCAGTCTCGAATGACGACTTTATTTAATCTGTCTAGTCGTCTTACACTATTCGCGCGGGTTTATGTAATCTCAATCTGATCCTCTGGGAATCCAAGCTTCACAAGGATGTCCCTTACCCTTTGTTTATGATTGCCCTGTAGCTCTATTGTGTTTTCCTTTATCGTACCACCACATGCCAACTTGGTTTTCAATTCCTTAAGAACTGATTTGGGGTCTGCATCTTTCCCTATACCCTCAACCAGGGTTATGATCTTTCCGTATCTTCTCTTTATGGTTAGTACCCTTATTTTTTCCTTTTCTTTCGCGATAGTCTCACAAACACAAAGAGACTCAGGCAACCCACACTTATCACATATCTTATCCATTACCTAACTTCCTCCTTTGGGTTTCTCCTTCTTTATTGTCTGAATTCTTGCTATGGTCTTTTTTATCTCCCTTATCCTGCCTGGAGAAGTAACAGAAGCTCCTATGGATATGTTTGCCTTTTCCTTGGCAAGCTCCAACCTCAGCTCATCTAGCTTCTTTTCCAGTTCCTTTTCACTGAGTTTCCTTATATCCTTGGATCTTAGAATAGCCATAAGCTTGATTTATATTTTATAGGTTATATTTAAATTTATCTCAAAAATTCACTTCTTTTTTGCCTTCTTTTGGGTCTTAGCTCTGGTTGTGGTTTTCTTTTTGGAGGCTTTCACCTTCTTTTTGGACTTGGTTTTCTTTTCTGGTTTTCTGGCAGGCTTCTTTTCGGTTTTCTTGGGTTTCTTTGAGGGTTTTTTCGCAGGCTTTACCTCCTTTTTTGGCTTCTCCTCTCTCGGCTTCTCTATCTCCTCTTCCGGTTCCAGGGTTTCCCTTATTTCGCCTGAGATGTCCATGAATTTTCTCATTATTCTGACCTTGATCCCTATCTTACCAGGTTTTGTGTTGGCCTCCTCAAAACCGTAATCTACCAAGTCTTTCGCGGGCTGCCCGCAGTGCTTAAGATAACCATTAATGAATTTTCCTGTCATGCTTTTTCCTCCACCGCCACCAAGTCTTCCGGATATGATTATCTCCACTCCTATAGCTCCTGCCTCCATGACCCTCTTCATGGAGAGGTTTCCTATCTTCTTGTAATTGTATCCCCTCTCGAGAGCGGAGGCTATCTGTTTAGCAACTATCCTCGGATCCAGGTTCGGGTTCCTCACCGCTTTGACATCGATCTGTGGGTTCTCAAGCCCGAAATTTTTCTTTATCATCTCTGTTATCTCGTTTATGTTTTTACCACCGCGACCTATGATCCTTCCGGGTTTGTTTGTGTATATTATAATCTTTATACCGAGTGGTGTCCTCTGCAGTTCTGCCTTGGAGTAATCACCGTAAGGGAACTGGGTCCTTATGAACTTCTCTATCTCCGCTTCCTTTATTCCCTGCTTTATAAAATAGTCCTTGATCATATCATCTCTCCTCCAGCACGAGTTGAATGTTCGTG
>CP070801.1:390581-398414 GCA_020343575.1 Candidatus Aenigmatarchaeota archaeon | reverse complement strand
CACCGGGAAGACGTCTCTTCTTAATGCATTATCACTTTTCATCAGACCCAACCTAAAGGTAGTCAGTATAGAGGACACAGCAGAGCTGAGGCTTCCCCATCCTCACTGGATACCAGAAGTAGCGAGAACACCGTTGTCCATGAAGGGTAGAAAGGGTGAGGTCACGCTTTTCGATCTGCTAAAGTCATCCCTGAGGCAGAGACCTGACTATATCGTTATGGGTGAGGTTAGGGGAAGGGAGGCCTTCGTCCTTTTCCAGCAGATGGCCACCGGCCACCCCTCGCTTGCAACAATCCATGCCGCATCTATAAGCCAGTTGATGGACAGATTAACAACACCACCTATATCCCTCCCACCAAGCCTACTGGAAAACATAAATATAATAGTGTTTCTTGTGTTTTCGAGGCTAAGGGGGAGGTATGTAAGGAGGTCTGATTCCATTCTTGAGGTTACCGGGATCAAGGATAAAATCCCTGTCACAAAAGAGATATTCAAATGGAAACCCTTAGATGATAGCTTTGAGAATATTGGGAAATCCATAGTTTTGCATGACATATCCGTAAAGCTAGGGTTGACGCAGGACTCTGTAAAGGAGGAGCTCATAAGAAGAAAATCCATTCTGGAATGGATGCTAAGAGAGGAGATTTTCGATTACAGGGATGTGGCAAGGGTAATAAGCGTTTATTACAGCAACCCACAGAGGGTTTTGAATCTTGTTTCCAAGGTAGCCTGAAAATCCGATTTACAGATGAAAACATGAGGATTGTATGATAAGGGGAATAGCATTTAAATTGTTTGGTAGTTTGACAAGACCATACCTGGATTACTTCGACACGCTAAACAGGAATCTGAGAAAAGCAATGATTGATCTATCTCTCCATGAATATTTATGCATCATGATATTTCTCTCCTTCATAACACTCATGGTCTCCATAATATTTGGGTCCGTATTTATAACCTTCCTATTCCCGCTAGAACCAACCATTTTCTATACCTACACACTCTCCATAATAATTTCTTTTATATTTGCAGGGATGGTGTTTTTCATGGGCTACTACTACCCTTCCATGAAATCAAAATCAATTGAAACTCACATAAACAGGACCCTGCCGTTTGCTGTTTTCTACATGGCAACATCGTCTTCGTCAGGTATTCTTCCAACAGAGATATTCAGACTTCTGGCCACAAAGGGAGGGGTCATAGGGAAAGAAGCGGGAAAGATATACAATAATGTTAACTCCCTGGGAATGAGCCTTAACGATGCCATACAAAAGGTTGCAGAAAGAACACCATCCGGTCACTTCGCTGACCTGCTTTATGGAATGTCTTCAACGATAACAACGGGTGGGGACCTGGGAAAATATCTTTCCGGAAAGGCCAAATCCTTCATGAATCTGTACAGAAGATCTTTGAGCGATTACTCAAAAATGATATCATTTTACACAGAGATATACATAACCCTGATGATTGTAGGATCTTTGTTTTTCATAGTCCTACTGGCGGTTATGTCTCCTGTTGGTCAAACAGGCGCGGGTAGAGCAGGCACCCTTATGTTGCAAAGCTTTCTGGTGTTTTTCTTCACACCGCTTGTTTCAATCGGTTTCATAGTATTATTAAAGGCGATATCGCCAAGTGAATAATATGGAAACAAAACGTAAGGTAATAATAATTCCATCGTGCATAAGCATAGCGTTGATATTATCAGGCCTGTTTCTGGGGGATGTTGGGGTTCTCGGAAATCTGATAATAATATCAATATTCATAACCATTACTCCCTATTTCGTATACAGATACTCTAAATTCCTCTGGGTAAAATCAATAGAGGCACAGTTCCCGAACCTGGTTAGAGATCTTGCGGACTCTGCGAGATCTGGAATGTCCATGCCAGAAGCCATAAAAATAGCAACCAAGGCAAACTACGGAAAGTTAACAGATGAGGTCAAGGGGATGAGCAACAGGCTTTCGTGGGGAACGCCCTTTTTGAGGGTTCTGGAGATATTTGAAGATAAAGTCAAAGACTCGAAACTTATAACAGAGGAATTGAACATAATAAAACAATCTTATGAGAGTGGTGGTGACATTCCATCTACACTGGATTCTGTATCAAAAGATATGCTTATGGTTAAAGAGGCAGAAGCGGAAAGGTCATCAATGGTCAAGCAGCACATACTCCTCATGTATGGCATATTCTTCATGTTCCTTGGGATAGCTGTAATGATAGTCAATGTTATGGTTCCTATGATAGAAGCACAGCCGGGGATGCAGGGTGGGGCATTAGGATTCAGCTTTGTCAACCCATGCGAAGGGATGAATATGTTCCCATGTGATTTTTTTGCTAGTATTGGTTCCATGTTCGGTGTCCCGCCTACTGCCGTGGCTTCCTACTACATTTCACTGTTCTTCTCAGTTATAATAATGCAGGGATTGTGTATAGGTTTGATAACAGGTCAGCTTGGAGAGGGATCGGTTATAGCAGGTACTAAACACTCTTTGATAATGGTTTTCTCATCATTTGGGATATTCCTTTTCCTTGCGAAGGTGGGTTTTCTTCCGGTTTAAAGATTTTATTTCGGAAAACCAAATATCATTTTATGAGGTATGAAATTTCGAGGCAGTTCGTTCATCTGAGTGGGTTGTTTTTTGTTTTGCTTGCACAATTCATAGGAAACTTTACAGCATCCCTCCTGTTTTTCATAATCGCTCTTGTGTTATTTATTTACTCAGAGTACGTGATGAGGAGTAAGAGGTTTCTAGGATTCGTGGAAATAGTTGAAAGGAGGGTCAGAGATGTTGCCTTTAAACTGGATAGGGATGGTATAAAAAAGCCATTCATGGGTGCTTTCTGGTTCTACTTTGGCCTGGGTCTGACCTTTCTCATATTTCCGTTAGAAATAGCAACAGTAGCGGGTCTCATTCTCTCTGTTGGAGATTCACTATCCACATTGATAGGCCTGAGGTACGGAGAGCATAAAATATTCGGAAGAAAATCACTGGAGGGTTCCCTTGTCTTTTTCCTTTCGAGTTTTTTGATTACAGCAGCGGTTCTGGGATTCTTGTTAAGTGAAACTGAACCGGTCGTTGCACCTATCCTGATATCATTCGTAGCGTTTTTGGGATCGATCTCAGCAACATTCGTAGAGCTAATACCCGAAGCTAAAAAAATCAGGAATTGGAAAAATAAAGAAATAGTGGATGATAACTGGTTGATTCCACTATTTTCCGGGTTGGTTATTTATGTCGCCTACATCCTAACTGGAATTGTTTAATGGGTTACGGACAATATACAGTTGGGTGCAGGATTAGGGATTCTGTTCCTAGGTCAACTGTGTGAGGGCCTGAAGCGCAGCTTGTTGTGCAGTTATAGTTTCTCAGTATTGTGCCTCCCTGTCCAGGTGTTATGGTTGTAACCTCTAGATAAGCCGTAACATCTACTCCATCAACCTGAGATGTGATAAAGTCGTTGGCTGCTGGGTTCGTTGGATGGCTATGCAAATCGCTTGTTCCTGTGTTTGATACTTGTATTGTTATCAGACCGTTTGTGCAGAATGCCCCACCTACTGGTACCTCGAATGAACCGCCTATCCTCGTGAATAACTGTCCCATAAGGAATGTGTATGCTACCCCTGCAAGTGCTATGGTTATCAGCAACAGTATTATTATTGATATTATTGGTGTTATTCCTTTTTTCATCTGAAACCTCCTATTTTTACTTTTTTCCCTTAATATAATATTCGATCTTTGAAATTTCTCCGAATATCGCCAAACACACAATAGCGATTATTATGAGTATCAGCGGGGTTATAAAGGTCTCCCTTGGTGTTACTAGATCAGCATATAAAACTATGACGAATGTTATTAGCAGAAATATAGCAACCACGATTGAAAATATCTGCTTGATTAAATACTGCTTCATATCAACCCTCCTTATCTCTTATATGAAGCTGCACCGGTTGAGGACTGTAAATATAGCCTCTTCAGTCTGTTGTCTATCATCCCTAGCGAGTTAAGAACAGCCTGACTTGTCTCAAGGTTTTTCTTGTTCTGGTTTACAAGCTCATCCATCTTTTCCACAAGGGGTGCCATCACGTCCTTTGATATACCCGATACCGTTTCCTCGGTTGCTGAGGCCTTGAGCAACTCCATGAATTCGCTCATGCCTGCAACAAGACTGTCAATCCTTCCAGGCAGCTTGGAGACTTCGTTTCTGTGTTCAGAGTCTGCCTTTATAACATCATCAATAACCCTCTGGTTTGATTTTATAAGCTCTATTATCTGTTCTATCAGTTTTTGTATTTGAGAAGATGAACTTGCAGCCTCTACCCTGCTTATTCTTTTTTCAAGCCTTTTCAATGGGGATGTTGGTATTATCTCGTATTCTTCTTCTGCCATAAATAATACTTTCTTTCTCTTTATATAAATATTTTAAATCGCCTGAATTAGTATTCAGGCGGCATTCCGCCTCCGGGGGGCATCTTTGGCATACCTCTTTCAGAGGTTCCTGCAGATATCATATCATCTATTCTGAGTATCATCTCTGCTGCCTCTGCTGCTGATGTTATTGCCTGTAGCTTTATCTTAAGCGGCTCTATTACCCCTAGATTTACCATATCAGCTACATCTCCTGAAAAGATATCCAGGCCGGATGTCATTTGTTTTTTGTCATGCATTGCTCTTAGATTTGTGAGTTTGTCTATGGGATCCAAACCTGCGTTCTCTGCAAGGCTCCTTGGTATGACCTCCATTGCATCAGCAAACGCATTCACTGCCAGCTGCTCTCTGCCCTTGAAGGACTCTGCGTGCTTCCTCAGCTCCTTTGCAACCTCTACCTCCGAAGCGCCACCACCTGCAACTATCTTCTTAAGTTCTAGGGCAGATGCTATTCCCTTGACCGCGTCTTCCATCGCTCTCTCAACCTCATCCACAACATGTTCTGTTCCTCCCCTGATGAGGATTGTCACTGCCCTTGGCTGCTTGCATTTCTCTACAAATACCATCTGGTCTCCCGAGACCTTCCTTTCCTCAACTATGCCTGCATGTCCCAGATCCTCCTTGGACAAGTCTTTTATGTTGGTTACTATGTTTGCTCCTGTTGCCCTTGTGAGTAGCTCCATGTCGGATTTCTTGACCCTTCTTGCTGCCAGTATCTTGGACTTTGCGAGGTAGTGCTGAGCATTGTCGTCTATGCCCTTCTGGCAAAAAACAGTGGTTGCACCTGCTTTGATAATCTTGTCAACCATACCCTTGAGCATCTTTTCCTCTTCCTCAAGGAATGCCTGCATCTTCTCTGGAGAGTCAATGCTTATCTTCGCATCGCCTTCCAGTTCCTTGACCTCCAAGGCAGAGTCTATCAATGCGATTTTTGCGTTATCAATTCTCTTTGGCATTGCTAGGTGAACAATCTCCTTGTCTATCAGCACCCCGTCTATCAGCTTGGTATCGTTCATCGATCCGCCTTCCTTCTTCTCTATCTTTATGTTATCTGTATCTATGATGAGCTCGCTTCCATTTGTTTCTGCAATCTTCTTTATAGCCCTTACGGACAGGTCTGCGAGTTCCTTTGATGCCTTTTCAGCGGATTTTCCTGTCATCGCTGTCTCTGCAATCTGCTGCAGTGCCTTTTCATCCTTTATGTCAACATCCCTTGAAATTTTGTTCAATATGTCCAATGCCTTTGTTTTTGCCATTCTGAATCCCTTTGTTATAACGGTCGGGTGTATGTTCTGGTCGAGTAGCTCCTCTGCCTTCTTGAGAAGCTCACCGGCAAGAACCACTGCTGTTGTGGTTCCGTCTCCTACGGATTTGTCCTGTGTTTTCGCGACTTCCACCATCATCTTTGCAGATGGGTGTTCAATCTGCATCTCATTCAGGATCGTCGCACCATCATTTGTTATAACAACGTCGCCAAGACTGTCAACAAGCATCTTGTCCATTCCCTTTGGACCAAGTGTGGTCCTAACAGTATCAGCAACTGCCCTTGCAGCAGCTATGTTATTTCTCTGAGCATCCTTACCTCTGCTCCTAAGGGTTCCTTCAGGAACTATCAATATTGGCTGTCCACCAACCTGTCCAACTCCGTTTGTCATTTAATCACCTCTTAATCTCAAATTTATGTGAGCATAATACTCATATTGGTATATCATGTATGACAATTTGGGTTTAAATACTTTTCGCATGCGTGGTATTGTAATTTATTTAAATAAATGAAAATATCATTTAACTCATACGAGGCGTATGACAGCTTGTATAGATTGGGTCAAGCTGTCTCTCGATGTGATGGGCCCGTAGCTCAGTTGGCCTAGAGCGCCCGTCTTATATGACCATCATTCGTTTCGAATGATGAGTTTCTAGGCAAGCGGGAGGTCCTGGGAAGGCAGAAGCTTAGGTTTCTACCTCAGGAATTCGAATCCCAGCGGGCCCATAAAAATCGCTTATCCTGCTATTACTTTCTTCTTTGGGAGCATCATTAGAGAAGCTGCCTTTTTAATCATCTCAGGTTGAACAGCACAGATGTCAACCAAGGTAACTATGCCAACCAAACGGTCGTTAGAAATAACAGGAAGTTTCTTTATTTTGCGTTTGGTCATTATCTCTGCAGCATCAGATATATCCCTCTCGGGTTCTATCATAACAACCTTTGTTGTCATTATATCCTTAGTCTTGGTTTTGGATGCAGAAAGGTCCTTTGCAACAAGTCTTGTTAGTATATCTCTCTCTGTTATTATCCCCACCATCCTTTCCTTTTTAACAACAACCAGGCAGCCTATCCTGCATTTGCTCATCTCTTCAGCTGCCTCCTGAACACTGGAATTGGGGTCCGCGATCTTTACATCCGTTTTCATTATTTCCTTTATTTGCATTTCATCTCCTTTGCTTCTCCATCCTAGGGACAAAAATTCTGTACTTGTCCCTGTCTTTTAATTCATCAAGTATTCTCTTCACTATCATCTTCTCAGGATCAGGTAGGAGTGGCACTCTCTTTTTCAAATCATCAAATGATTTAAATGACTTGTTCTTTCTTTCTTCGATTATCGCCCACAGGTGTCTCTTACCAACCCCTGGAAGCAGTTCCAGCTGGTGGAGCCTGGTTGTTATGGCTCCTGACTTGTTGAAAAAATCCAGAAATCTCTTTGGGTTCTTCTTGACAATCATCTCAACGGTTTCGGAGAGTTCCTCCTGTGCAACAACTGTAAGGTCATCTACCTTTGCACGACCCCTTATGTACTTAACCTCGTTTCTCTTACCATCACCTATATACACCCTGTCTCCGGTTTTCAGGTGCATATCATCCCTTATTATAACCTCCAACAGAGAAAAATAACTCTCACCCAGGACCTGTGCAACAGGCTGAGACCTTTCCATTCCATGGTGACCATGTGAAAGGAAATCAAGAACAACTGCCCACTCATCCTTTCTTATCTCTTTCTTTTCCATAATAAATCCCCACTGATTTAAGAATTAGATTTTTCTTTTAAATCTTTATGTGAATTTCTTGACTATTGATAATACTTTCTTCTTATCATCATCAGACACTGTTACTATTTCATTCGCGAATAGGAGTTTTAGCTCATCCATATCCTGCGGTAGCATGTTGATTATGCTCTCTATATGCCTTTCCCTTAACTTCTCTATCTTTCTCAGTTCCTCCACCATATCGTTCTTGGCCTTTTCATTTAGCTTAGAAAATTTCCTCAGGTGCTCAAGTGCATTTTTCTGTTCATATCCCAGCTTCTTTTTCTGCTCCTTTGGATCTGATATCTCCTTCTTTATTCTCTCTGCTACCCTCTCTGTATGCATAAAGAAGGGCGTCTTGCCTTCCTTCATTTCCAGGACCAT
>CP070801.1:387038-390481 GCA_020343575.1 Candidatus Aenigmatarchaeota archaeon | reverse complement strand
CTTAGGGTTCTCTAAATGATGATTTTTGTCATGTGTATGGTCCTTGGTTGGATTAACTGCATCCTCCCGGGGATCATCCTTAGCTGTGTCTGTAATGTTAGTATCTATGTTCTCCTCTACTATATCTCCTGGGTTAGTTTCATCCAGTTTAGCAGGATCTATAGTCCTAGTTACGGTTTTCTCATTGCCACGCTCGTCCTTTACTACTTCTTTTACCCTGACAGTAAAGCCATTCTGAGATAAGGTCTTCTTGATCATAGTCTGCAAACCATCCCGGATGTTCAGATCATCTGCAACATCATCTTGCCATACATCCAGCATGTCTTCATACAATAAGTACTTATCAGCAACTGCATCATCATCTGAAGTCTCAAGTTCAGCTAGAAGCTCATCTCTTTGTGTTTCTATTGTCTTATGTACTCTGTTTAGTGCCTGGTTAACCTTCTCAGGATCTGTAACTACAGCAGCTAAAGATATCCTGAAGTGGCTCATCATACTCTGCAATTCCTCATGGAACTTGAAAGTACCTATATCTATGGCTGCACTTTGCCGGCTTTCCCTGTCAAAGATTAGCCTTGGCCTGGTTGCCAGGTCTCTGGCTGATTTATTCAGTACTACATTTCCACTTGCTATATTCTCAAAGAGCTGATCTAAAGAGAGTCTTCTACCCAGGAGCTTATTGATGTAATCCCGGATCATACGGAAGAACTTGGTGATTACACTGTTAGCTGGATAGTTACCTGCTTCACGCTGACGCATAAAGACCATCAGGTCATTTGCCAGCATTTCTTCCAGTTGATCATCAGTGACCAGTTTGTCAGGTCTTTTGACAGGCCTCGTAGGTTTAAACTCCCTGTAATCATTCAGATCCTTGTCCCAAAGCATCTCAAGATTAGCGTCAAAAGGAGTATCATATCTTGTCAGATTAGCTGTCCTGGTCTCTCCATTATGCTCAAACTCATGTTCAAAACTATTAGCTGTTTTTCTTCCAGTGAAGATATCTACCTGAACTACATTGTCTGGCAATGCAGGCAAAGCCATCTTATTCTTGGTAGAGTTTCTTGCAGCTTGACGTACTTCTAGGGTCAGAGCCTCGGGAGAGTCTCCTATTACCCAAGTATTGATCATAGCATCAGGGTTACTCGGATCGTCTCCTTTACCCTTAAATTCAAAGACTTTAAGATGCCTACCAGGAAATAACCTTTCCATGAGTTCATCAGCCTCAGCTACGCTCATGTTTCCCCGGAAGTCCAGATCATGTGGCTTACCTTCTTTCCTATAGACCTTTCCCTGGGTGGACATTGCTAGGCTACCTGTCAGAACTACGCGAGGATCCTGCGCCATAGTAGATATGACATCTCCAGCTATTGGTAGCGAATCTACCTGACCCTGGAAGTTCATTGGATAGAAACCTTTCTTAGGGGTGATCCTTACACTTGGATCTGCCAGGATCTTGTCCAGCTCTTTATCTATCAGTGTTTCTACTGCAGATAAATTAGTGAAGGCATTCTTAATCTTTCTCAGAATTTCTTCCAGGAATGCAATGACTTCTTCAGTGAAGCCTTTAGCTCGAGCTTCTCCTCTCTTTATTTCTAGCCTATTGCTTACTATCTCTCTAAGGACTTTCAGCTTAGCTTCCTGCTGTGCACCCTTATTTCTTTTATAGATGTTTTCCAGTTCAGGTATTCTCCTGAGGGCATTATTCAATGTTGGACTAGCTGCATTTTCCAGTAACAGAACACTTACAAATTCTGCTACAGCTTTGTCATATCCTTCTACTGTTCCCAGGGCAGCATATTTGCCCGCCAGGTTCATAAAGCTTTCACTGGTATAACCTGCAGCGTTGTCAAGCTTAATACCATAGTTCTTTAACCAGCGTCTGACTTGAGTATCTACAGTATTGCTGACTTTTTGCTTGAATGCTTTCTCTGCAGCTTCATTCGCTTGCTTTGCAGTTGTTCGGATAACTCCATACTTCTTAGCCGCCTGCTTAAGTATATCTTCTCTCTGCTTAGGTGTTAGACCTAAGTCAAAGACCAGGTGGAAAGCTTCGTGGTATCCAGTACCAGCGGCAGCCCCTTCAGCAAGAGTTATCATGGCATTATGGTAGTAACCAAAGGCATCTTTGCCATCAGCTAATACTCTGTCCATGCCTTTAGCTACATTCAGATTAGCCCCATAAGTTGTCTTAAGCCAGTTCCATTCAGCATCAGTCATGACCTGCATGCCTTTCATGGGCTGATATCTTCTTAGCTTTTTCTTAGCTCTTTCCCGGGCTTTCTTAATTTTTTCATCTGCAGCAGTATTACCGGTCTTCTTGTCAGCCTTCTGCTTACGAGGTTTTGTATCTCGTTTTTTAGGCTTGTCTAATTGCTCAACTTCTTCGTTGAGTTGCTTTTCTACGTCGGGATTCTTGGATGTATCTTCAGTTGCAGAAACTTCAGTATCTACAGGATTAAGACTCACACCTGCATCCATGAAAGGATTCTGAGGATTAACGCTAGTCACTAAAGGTGAAGTAGCTATTATAAAGTCCAGGTAACTATCGTAAGGTGTATCAGTTATCTTATCAGTAAAGCTACCTTCACGCTTCAATGCTTGTTTAGAAAAGTTTCTATAAGTTCCTTGTAGTTGCTCAAGCACCTGGGCTCTTGTATTTGCAGCAAAATCACCAGAGAGCTTATGATAATCTCTCCCATTCCTGGTGAGGATCTTAGTTCCGTCTGGTCGGTACCTCTCTACATAAAAGTCCTTGCCATTAACCATGTCGGCAAACTGGCTGAAATTTCCCCTGCTTTTGTGATTATCTACATGATGACGGATCCCGTAGTACTCCATAGTTCCGTCATTCATAGTAATAGCTACCATTAAGCTATTATTGTTGTAGTTAATCATGTTTGGATTATATCCGGCTGGTTTGAAGCGGACAACCTTATCAGCATCTTGACCTATTTCTATACTGTTTAGCTGGAAATAATCTCTCAACTCAGGTAAGTAGGTACCTGCAGATAACTGACGTTCTAATGCTACACTAAAGATATTTCTGCCTTCGCTGTCTACTGAAGTAAGGTAGTCCATATCCTGATCACTCAAAGTATTAGCGCTCAATCTTACTTTTGTGTAAGATCCTGAAGGGTTTTCCAGTATAAGTACTGGTTGTCCTGACTGGCCAGCTTCATTAATTACCTTGCTATTGTCCAACATAGCTTTTTGTAAATCAGTCAGTCTATCCCAAACAGCGTCAGGAATTATAGTTTGCTTATCGCTGCTTATTCCTAGAATAGGTACATTCTCTCCAGCTCCTATGTACTGATCCAGCACATGGCTCACAGGATTCTTACCTTGGAAGTCTCTTCTGAGCTCACCTGCAGTAGTATGACTGATAACAGTCTCAAAAATAAGGTCAGGATTCTCCCGGAACTTCTTTCTTATTTCTCGTGCCT
>CP070801.1:383698-386938 GCA_020343575.1 Candidatus Aenigmatarchaeota archaeon | reverse complement strand
CCCTATTACCAAGATCACGACTGAAACCAGGGCCATTAAAATGGGTTTCATTCCTTCACCATTTTTGTATTTAACACAAAGCAATTTAAGGCTTAATTATATACTCCAAAGCCTCCTCTATGTTTGCAACCTCAATTATATTTATTCCTGTTTCATTTGCAATATTAACCTCTTTTGGGATGTTTTCTGTTGTGCATACCTCTGTCCATCCTACCTCCTCACAGTGCCTCCTGAGCTCGTATGTAACCACTATTGATTGTGTAGCAGGAACAAGGAACATTGTGGCTCCAAAATCTCTTGCAGCACTTGCCTTTGCCAGGATTTCACCAACAGATCCTATTGTGCCGTCAGAGTTTATTGTGCCTGTTATCATAACGTCCTGGTTTATGGTCTTGTTCCCTAGTGCGGCAATAGTTGCTACTGTCAGGGCTGCCCCTGCTGAGGGCCCCTCAATAACCGTTGCATTCGCCTCTATTGCAAAGACAAGGTCATAATAGGACATGTTCAGGGTCAAAACATCCTCTGCAACAAACCTTGCGGTCCTTATGGAATTCTGCGTGTCCACCCAGAAGAGCAGCTTGTCAATATTAACCAGAGTCTTGCCTGAACCAGGAACAACCTGAACAGTCAGGTTTGTTGCAACACCGTTTCCTGACTGGTCAATAGCAGGGACCACAATAGAGGCAGTGGTTGCGTTTGGTATGTTCGTTAGGTTTGAGTACGGTTTGTATATTACTGGCCCTGTTGACCTGGTTTCAATGATAATGGTCTCGGAACCTAGTAATACACCTGCATAATAGGATGCTATGACTATGGCTGCTACAAGAATAATTATTACAGTTGTTTTCATAGTATATTGTTAATGAAGATATTTTTATTCTTTTAAACATTTGTTCTTTGGGTGAACTTAACCTTTGTGTGTTTTTGGGGTAAGCCTTAGACCTTTTGAATAAGTGGTAGCTATCGTAAAAAGGGATTAGGATGGCAGGGCCTCCTTGGTGGATGCGCTCCAGATAAACTGGTTATCCTGTATACCTTCTCCACCCCGTTAACCCTACAAGCATCACCATCATAACTTCGGGCTGCTTGGTTCCCCACCTGACCCGGTTCATCATGAAGATAATCCTGCAGGACGAGGCTTCTCGGTTGGCATACCGGACCAGAAAACCTGGCCCACATCGCCCTTGGCATTCGGCTCCGCTAAAGACCATTTCGCGGAAGGAGGTGCGGCCTAAACACCCGACCTAGCCCTGCCGATTTTATTTATAGAACTGGTATTTAAATGTAATAATTCTATCTTTTTCTTATGTACGATGTTATTATAGTTGGTGCAGGACCAGGAGGTTGTATAACAGCAAAGACCCTGGAGGATTCGGGTTTAAAGGTATGTGTTTTGGACAGAAAACCAAAAAATCTTATAGGTGAGAAGGTCTGCGGGGATGCAATAGGAAAACACCATCTTGATTTCCTTAACAGAAAGGTTGGTCTGGGTTATCCAGAGGAGGAGCTCAAAACAAAAATAAGGGGTGTGAAGATATTCTCTCCTGACAGGAAAACGTTCTTCACAACTGAAACAAGGGAGGGTGGTTATACAATAAACAGGCTTCTTTTTGGCCAAAGGCTTATTTCAGAACTTGGGGATGTGAATCTGTTAGCTGATACAGATGTTGTGGGGATCAAGGGGAGGGATGTGATTATAAGAAGGGAAGGGAAGGTGGATAAAATCCAGGCAGGGGTTCTTGTGGATGCCTCAGGCATGCAGGCTGTTATAAGGAGACAGATAGATTCACCGTATATAGAAAAGGATATTGATAAAAGGGACATTGCCATCTGCCACAGGGAGATAAGGGATTACAGGTTTGAGGACCAGGAATACTGCCACATATACCTGGATCAGGATATGAGCAGTGGTGGTTACATATGGGTATTTCCAGAGGGAGGGCATACAAACATAGGTCTTGGTGTAAAGTATCCTATAAATCCTAAGGAAAGGTTTTATCATTACATAAAGGGCAAGCCGTTTGAGGATTCAAAGATCATAAATGCAGGGGGTGGCGCTGTTCCTGTAAGGAGAACCATTGATTCAGTGGTAGCGTTTCAGAATAGTTTGGGTTTCATGTTTATCGGGGATGCTGCCTGCCAGGCAAACCCCATCCATGGTGGCGGGATAGGGCAGGCAATGACAGGAGGGTATCTTGCAGGCTCTGTTATAAAGAAGGTGATAGATGATATATCACTTGAGGGTCTGTGGGATTATAATCTTGCCTGGATGAAGGATTACGGATCAAGGAGTGCTGGTCTTGATCTGTTCAGAATACTTTTGCAGAGCCTTACAAACAAGCAGATAAACTTCGGGATGAAAAACAGGCTCATCAGAGAGGAGGACCTTCTCAAAACCTCTGAGGGAGGGAATCTGGAATTAGGCATAGCGGATAAGCTGACAAGGGCTATGAAGGGTATTACAAGGGTTAATCTCCTGAACAACCTGCGTTTCACTGCAAATAAGATGCAGGAGATAAAGAATCTTTACAGGGATTATCCTTCACCTGATGGTTTTTTTGAATGGAGATCCAGGGTAAGAAAGCTTTATCAGGAGATAAATAGTGTACTCAAAAATAAATAAAAAACTAAAGAAATAAAGAAATTGAAATTTAACAAAACCCAGAGCTTAAACAGCTGCTGGGGATTTTGCTATGTTCAATACTTCCTTCAATGCTACAACAAGGGCCGCTGGGGCTACGAATGTTGCTATATATACTACTATGTTTGTTAATAGTGTACCAAGCCCGAAGATTGGCTGCAATCCCTGCCATGCAGAAGCCGTCAACATAAGTGCGATTGCTGCTATAAGGAATCCTGTTATTTGTTTGTCCTGGATGTTTAGGAATCCCACTACGATACCTAGTATTACTAGTATCAATGCTACCCACTCTGTTATTCCTGTTGGTATTGCTGTTACTACGATTCCTGCAATGATGGCTATGATTACACCCAGTATGAAAGCCCATGCTCCGACTCTTTGATCAACCATTTCATAACCACCTTGTTTTTATATATGGCCGCAGGTTGCATATAAATGGATATTCGACAATCAACGATATTTTACCTGTTTCAAAGGAACGCCTCAATGCCTGCGCCGAGGAATATAAGCGCTATACCAAGTAACAAAATCTTGAATGCGTCAAAGATAACAATTTTTATTACTGTCCTGTCAGCCCTTCTTAGTACAGCAGCTGATAT
>CP070801.1:377916-383598 GCA_020343575.1 Candidatus Aenigmatarchaeota archaeon | reverse complement strand
TACTATGTTGACTGCGTACACGATATCTGCAATTACAATACATTCACCTGCGACGAGGTACCAATAGATGTAATAGGAGATCCCTGCGAATACGACTATGACTGTTACCACTACATCTGCAACTACGATACATTCACGTGTGACCAAGCTCCTATATACGAGCAAGGAGAATCGTGTCTATACGATGATGACTGTTACGACTACATATGCAACTTCAATCTAGAGATATGCGAACAGGTCATCCAAGGCACACCAGGAATACCATGTTCAGACTACTATGTTGACTGCGTACACGATATCTGCAACTACGATACATTCATGTGCGAAGAGGTACCAATAGACGTAATAGGAGATCCCTGCGAATACGACTATGATTGTTACCACATGATTTGTGATTACGATGAACTGGCCTGCGTTCCTACTGCAGGTCCAGGAGAAGATGAATGCGAGACATTCATTCCTAACATTTCGGCTCCTGTTAAAGAAGTAGGTGACCCGAAGGTCGAATGTTCACCAGAAGAATGGTGTGAATGGAAAATAACGATGACAACGCCCATAACCCTGAGTTGTGAGGAGGGAGCAAAGGTCAAATGGAGATACGCATTAGACGGAGACTGGAAGGAGTGGCATACGAGCGATTCGCCTGTAACTATCTATTTCCCTGAAGAGTGCAACCATACCTTGGAGGTTTATTGCACAGATTTCTGCAATAATAGTACTCATGATATCGAAAACTTCAAGGTAGAAGGGACGAAATTTGAGATTCCATTGTACAGGAAGTGGAACCTAATTTCTGTACCGTTCGTCCTTCTGAACAATGCTCCGGAAGAGGTGTTCAACAACACACCAGGAGTTGAAGCGGTCTGGACGTATGACGGAGAGACAGAGCAGTGGTATGTCTGGGGACCAGGACCATACACAAACACCCTGAACAGCATAGACCCAGGATGGGGATACTGGGTACTCGAAACCCTGGAAGAGACTGAAGAGAAGGAGTGGGCCTCGGAATGGTTGGTAATTGGCGGTAGCCTGTTTGCTCCGATAAAGTTACCACCAAGCAGGCACTTGGTCAAGGGATGGAACCTGATAGGTTACTATGGAACCAGCTGGTTGACATACAACTGGAGTGATGCGAACTTCGTGTGTGGAGACGCGTTCGTATTCCCAGACAGGTACATATACGGAGACAAAGTATACTGCTCACTGAACTCGCTGGTGGACACACAGGAAGGATACCCGAGATGGAGCTCATTATGGAGCTACATAAACTGCGGGAACCACACAACGTTCTGGATTGGTCTCAACACCTGCGCTGACCAGGGCTTCCAACAGTTCCTTGACAGGATGTACGCGGGTCGTGGATACTGGCTGGAAATGGATGTAGAAGACCAGTATTCACCAGCAACAACCTGCATATGGAACAGCGACTTCGAATGCAGGTGGACAGGAGGAGGAATATTGCCGTAACAAAACGATAAGTTTATAAAACTTACTGATATATTTTTACTATAATTTGGTGAAAACATGACAAAGAAATCTTATCAAATATTTGCTGTATCAACATTCATGATACTGTTTTTAGCAATGACAGCATTTGCTCAATCTGACATCCCACACCAGTTCCAGGGCACTGTAACAGTTAACGGAGCCCCTGCAGCAAACGGGGTGTTGGTGGTAGCGAGAGTGGATGGAGTTGATGTGGCAGGAACTACAACATCTGGTGGAACATATGGTTACAATCCTGCTTTCTTTGTCCCTGATCCATACAGAAACAGGCAGGGAAAGACCGTTGAGTTCTACGTTAGCGGAGTAAAGGCAGCTGAATATGTTTTTGTTAATGGTGGAAGAACAATATTGGACCTTTCCGTGACCGTATCCCAGCCACCCTCCCCGCCAGGAGGCGGTGGTGGAGGTGGCGGAGGCGGTGGAATCCCACCCGAGCCAGAAGAGCCTGAAACCTGCACAGAGGACTGGGAGTGTACGGACTGGTTTGAGTGCTACAATGGTAAGCAGTCAAGGGTATGCACTGACCTGAACGATTGCGAGACCGAGGAGAACAAGCCTGCAGAGCAGCAGGAGTGTTCTGTGAAGATCTGCGACGCAGGAGAGCAGAGGTGTGATGGTGATGATTTGGTTGTCTGCTCTCAGAATGAGGACTCATGGGCACTGGCCAAGACTTGCGAGGACGGATGCCTGAACGGTTTGTGCCAGTCAGCAGCAGGAATAACAGGCCTTGTGATTAACACAACCACAATCGCAGGAATAATAATAGTAATCATTATAGTCGGTGGCATTGCATACTGGAAGAAACTGAGATAATTTCTTTAACCTATTTAAATTTTTAATCCAAATCTCAATAAATCAGATTCGAGATGTTAAAATGCAGTGTGAAAAAGGCTCAGGGAAGGGGTTCCTTGGCAACATCCTGATACTTACTACTATTCTCTTTCTACTCTCTTTCTCATTCTCGTTTATCGCATCATCAGAGCAATCCTGCCAGGATATCACACCCGTGACCGAGTTCTACCCACTAACCCCAACAAAAATCATAATATTCTATGAAGGTGGTGGTTCTGATTCTTCCACCAAAATACTGGTCCCCATAGGACTCCAGGTGTATAACGCTTCCATGAAAGTCACAGGGATTCCCATGTTATCCCAAACTATTGAGAAACCCGCAGATGTTGTGATAATTAACGATGTTTCAGGTAGCATGGATGATAAGATAGATGACACTAAGGAAGCAGCAAAGAACTTCACAGAAGTGTTGTTAAATAATACCGAGAACATGGCTGGTCTGGTAAGTTATAGCACGCAGGTAGTGAGCTGGGTTGATCTAACCAATGACAAGGTTTTGCTTTTTAATGAGATAGATTCCTACGTTGCAATGAACGAGACGTGTGTAGCTTGCGGGATAGTGAAGGGAGTCGAGATACTTCAGGATAGTGAGAAGCCCGTAAAGGCGATGTTAATGCTGACAGACGGAAAAGCGAACAGGTGCACGTACGGTGTATGCACACCATACATGGCAGAGAAGCAGGCTCTTAACAGGGCAGAGTGGGCCTGGTTGAATTACAATATAAGCATATACACCGTTTCATTTAGTGAGGATGCTGACATAGAACTTCTGGAGGGAATTGCAAATGTCTCCAAAGGCATGTATTACCATATAACATGGACCGACATGAACGATATTTATTACGATATTGCCAGCGAGATACCATTATCATACCCGACCAATCCGAGCATTGATATCGGAATTGATGGGAGCGTGGAATGGTCGTACCCAGGTGAATTGGGAACGACAGACTATTTTGAATTCATATCAGGGCTTCAGGATATTGTTGATTGCGATTGTCCGGGCTGCAGCGTGACGGGAGATGACTGTCTTATAAGCCTAGAAGTCACCTCAGAAACAGCGGGAATGATGATTCTGGACTGGCTTAATATAACAGGCTGTTACGAAGAGATTCCCCCATGTTATGACAATGATGGGGATGGTTACCTTGCAGAGGAATGTGATGGGGATGATTGTGACGATAGTGATTATTATGTGAACCCGGGAGCAGTGGAGATTTGTGATGATGAGAAGGACAATGACTGTGATGGATTAATCGATGCATCAGACTCGGACTGTTTCGGGTGTACGCCAGGGGAAACAAGATTGTGTTCAGATCAGAACGGTGTTTGCGAAGGTTCTTACGAAACCTGCACAGCTGAAGGGACATGGCCCGGTTGTGATTATTCTTCAATAGAGGATTATGAAGACCCTGAAGTAACATGCGATGTCAAGGATAATGACTGCGACGGGGAGACAGATGAGGATGTTAAGAACATCTACTACTTCGATTCTGATAATGATGGTTATGGTGACGCTGGGAATTGGTACGAGGCTTGCTGGCCACCCGAAGGGTACATAACAGACAACACAGACTGCGACGATTCAAACCCGGAGATAAATCCAGAGGCAGAAGAGGTTTGTGATGATGAGATAGATAACGATTGTGATGGCGATATTGATTCAGAAGATTCTGATTGTCAAGAAGAAGAACCACCTGAAGAAGGAGGAAGAGGACCAATATCCACCAGCGGACTGAGCTGTATGCAGGAGTGGGAATGCACTGAATGGGGTGAATGTGTGAACGGCGTGCAGACCAGAACGTGCACAGACAGGAACAACTGTCCAATGGATTACCTCAAACCAGACGAGACCAAGACATGTGAGATGGTAGAAGAGGAAGTAGGTGAAGAAACTCCGGAAATCATATGCATCGAGGGAACAAGAACCTGTGTTGGTGATGTTCTTAGAGAGTGTGTTGATAACACATGGCAGGATGTTGAGACCTGCCAGTGGGGATGTGAGGACGGAGCCTGTGGTCCTGAACCAGAGGAAGTTATAGAAGAGGAAGAGGGAACCCCAGGCGGACTTGTGGGGTTGATAACAGGAAGCCCTGTTGCTTTCTGGGGAATAATATTCATCATAATAATAATCCTTGCTGGGGCAGCATACTGGAAAGCAAAAAAATAGTATTCGTAAATCCAACTGGTTTCAGATGCCAAAAGCTTTGCACAAAAAGTCTTAAATATAAATATTCAGTTATATTAAACTTGATGTTTAATCTTTCTTTAAGGTTTCCCAGCAGGAACGCTTGGTAATTGAGAGGCTCTACCAAGAGCTTCAGATGCTTTGTTGTGACCTGTCCATGAGACATTTATCGCTTTCTCTATATACTCAACAGCAACGGGTGGCACCCTAGTTAATATATCTTCCAAAGTCTCGTAGTGTTTTGCAGTCATGTTGGCAACCAAATCTTGAACACTTGTAACATCCTTCCCAGCAGCTTTAGCCCCTTCTATTTCTCTTTCAACTTCAGCAATTTCATTATTATAATCATTAGCCAATCCTTCGACAAACTCTGGTTTTCCCACATCCGCTACTGCTTTTAATTCGTCCACTCTTTCTGAAGCAAATGCCAGATGTGTTTGTGCTCTTGCTACATGATCTCCTGTAAAGGCTAATTGTATTGCCTCTCCTGCTCTCTCAATTCCATAAACAGCGTTGTCTGGTCCTATGTCCTTCCCTGAGATTTTATCAACGGCTACTGGTATGCCCACTCCACCTGCTACCACTCCACCAAGAATTACTAGAATAGCCAATGCTGGTATGACTCCCTTTTTATTTGTCATAATTATTATTGATGCCAATAAAGATTTAAATGTTTTTGTCTAATTAACTAAACATAGGAGGTAGAAAATGAAACTAAAATGGATGGTTTCTATTCTTGTCATAGCAACCTTTCTGATTTCATTCAGTGCAGGGGCAACAATGCTGATTCCAGCGTCAGAAGAAGGCAGAGACAAAGCAAAAGCAGACAGTTCACCAGTAATAGAAAAGATAAATGACCATTTGGTTCTAGATCCACCGGGCCCGGAAAAGATCGTATTCATCCACTACAAAAAGGGATTTGCAAAACCAACCTGTAACAACAATGGAGTTTGTGAGCCAGAGCTTGGAGAGAAAAAGAACTGTGCAGATTGCAAGAATGGAGGTAATGGAGAAACAAGCACTTGCTACACATTCCTAGGGAGAGGGGTCAAGTGGAAGGATTTGCCAGTGAATTACGTTATCCACCCAGACTTGGATGCAGGTGCAGTATCCACAGGAGCAGAGGAATGGGATTC
>CP070801.1:373346-377816 GCA_020343575.1 Candidatus Aenigmatarchaeota archaeon | reverse complement strand
ATTAACATATTTTTCCATAGTTATCTTTTTAGTTTTTTTAATATTCTTTCATAAAGTTCCTTTGATATCAAACCCTTTTTGTAACTGATCTCCAGGTCCTTTAGTGCCTTCATTTTTTTGTCATTGCTTTTTTCCTTTTCAACCTTTTCTATAACCTCTACCACCTGTTTAAATCTGTTTTCAGCTATTTTTTTTGGGATGTTTCTTTTCCTTTCTCCCTTAACTGGTTTTGCTTTTTTTAGTTCGTATTTCAGGATATCGACCAGTCTGTAATCCTTTTGTAAATCATGTAGTAATTCCTCAAGATATCTTATTTTCTCATTCATTGTTATAACGTCTTCATTTATTTTTTTCATGTAATCCAAGGGATCTGGTATTTCATCACTGGATAGTTTCTGCTCTATGTTCTTTATCCTCTCGTTTGTTGCCTCAATCCAGTTGAACACACTCTCCATCCCGTTATTTGATCTTTCTATATCAGTTGTAAGGTTCTTGATTGCACTGGAAAGATTTTCTATCCCAAATGAAAAAACAGAAAGTATCTTCTCCACCTCTTCCTTAACCCTTTTTGGAATCATTTTATTTTCAATATCATCTTTTGCTGAAATCATGAAATCTATTTTTTTAAGCCTGTCGTCTCCTATTTTGACCCTTATTGATTCCACCCTTTTTTCCAGATTCAGGAGCCTTTCTCCCATGCCCTCTTTAAAATCATCCAGCAATTGCTTTGTGTCCTTGGATGCGCCCTCTGATGATTTCTTTCCTCCAAGCATACCAAAACCACCAAAGATGTTCCCTGTTTCTTCGGTTTTCTTCTCTTCCTTCCCTGTCATCTTCTTTTCAAGTTCCTTTATTTTTATGTCCATAGCAGATATCTTATCTATTGCCTTGGTTTGCTGTTCTATCTTTGATACAAGGTTTTTCATCTCCTCTGTCTTTTTCTCAGGGTCTATTAGTTTGATTGTTTTTTTCATGCTCTTGAGGCTTTTCTTCAGATACTCCAGATCTTTGTCTATCTTCCCGCCACTTACTTCCTCTGGTAGTTCCGGTTCCTTCTTGGGTTTTTGTTTTGCTGATAGCTCTAGAATCTTGGCCAAGCTCTTGTACTTATCCTCCAGCCCTTTCTTTTCCTCTTCAAGCTTTTTTACTGCCTTATCCTCTTTGGAGAGCAGCTTGACTTCTGGTTTTGCTGTAGGAGCTGGTCCTGATTTTTCCTTTGCTTCCTTCACTTCTGTTTTTCCAGGCATTTAAACCTCCTCATCTAACTTTTTCATAATTGTTTCTCTGTGATTAAATTGATCCCTGAGATTTGTTATGTTTTCTCTTAAACCTACTAGTTTAGAGTCCAGGTCGCTTTTGCTTTCCTTCTTCGTTATTTTTATAGTTGTAGTTGGTCTTCTCCTCTCTTTGTTAAGCTCACGGAGTAAACGAAAGACTATTAAAATAAGTATGACTATGACCAAAATCAGTGTCTCTATTAACATATCATCCCCCTTTATGTTTTGTTTAAAACAACCTCCGCTAGTCTTTTAATACTCCTGCTTGTTTTGGATCTTGAACTCGACATAACTACAGGTGTTCCGGAGGCCGTTCCCTTGATTGTATTTTCGTCCATAGGTATGGATGTCAATACAGGTGTGTTTGTTACCCTTTCTATATCCTTGGTGGAGAGTTCTATACTGTTTCCTCTCACCATATTTAATACAGTTCCGAGCTGATTTAAATGCATATCTCCTATCGTGTATTTACATCTCACCACATCTATTACAGATGGTAGAAGTGGTGTTGTAACAAACATTATCTCCTTGCTTGCTCTGAATGCAGCCATTGCCTCCCTCCCCAAACCTGGAGCACAATCCAAAAACATAAAATCTATTTCCTTGGAATAGTTCTTGAATACTCTTTTGATAACAGAGTCCAATAAAAAAACATCAACCCCTTCCAAATCCCTAAGGGATACTGATGCAGGTAGAATCCTCAAACCACTGGAATGGTCATATATTGCATCATCCACCTCAGCATTGCCTTTAAGAACATGGTTTAATGTTATTGGGAATTTATCCATACCAAGGTATAACCCTAGGTGTGATGTTGTTATGTTACAATCCACAATAAGAACCTTTTTCCCAAAATTTGATGCTAGTATCACACCTAAATTACTTACTAGGGTTGTTTTCCCAACACCCCCCTTCCCAGAAGCAATAGATATTATCCTCATTAATCTCTATAATATAGTTTGGTCCTCTTTCCTTATATCTTAACTTTTTTCCAAAACAAGCTAGAGCTGATAATTTAAAGTAAATTGAATATATTAACTTTATGCAGCTGCTCCCTCTTTAGCTTCTTCTTCCTTTGGCAATTCTGTTGTTTCTTCACCAACCGGTGTTGAGATATGTTTTATTAACACTATATCACCGATTGCTTCTACCATTGTGAATGGTATTATAAGACCTTTTTTGCTCCCCAACATCTTAGATATATAGGAACCCTTCACTGCCCTGACTATGAGCGATCTGAGTTTGAACCTCTTCAAATCACATTCGACGTCTTCAATCTTTCCACAGTATTGACCCCTATCTGTAAAGACATCCTTACTCCATGTATTAGAAACCGAAGCAATCCTTATAGCCATACAACCACTCCTTTAATTATAAAAACTATAAGATTAATATAAAAGAAAGATTTATAAACGTTTAATGCTGGGATGGCCGAGACCAACAATGTTGGCGGGAACGGTTTAAGGCGCAGAGCCTCTCTTTACGTATAAGAAGGCGCGTAAGTTTGCTAAACCTGTGGGCATCTGCCCGCGGGGGTTCAAAGAGCCTTTCTTTCCTTGCGAGCATGCAAAGAAATCCTCGGGAAAGAAAGATTGAGAATGCCCCTCCCAGCGTTTTTTAATTAGAGAAAACAAGTAAATGATTATGGGCATTTAAAGGCAGAAATCCTAATTATATAATATGAAAAAGATATTGCTGATCGCCATTCTGTTCATTATTTTAATCAGTGGATGCGCTACTACAGAGGAGGGGAGGGCAATAAGTTTGGCTTCCCAGACAACAGAAGGTCAATTTATGATAAAATATTCCAATGCTTTAAACAAGGCTCAGTAGTGCACCGCACAGGAATTCGTGCAAGCTGTGGGAAGAATAATGCCAGAAGCTCCACAGATAACACCAGAGCAGATACAAGAATTAGATAATCAAATCAGGGAAATAAAAAAATGCATCCCAAGTATAGACATTCAGGCAAAAGCCATGGAGGATGGAATATATAATGTTGAGTATGGGTTTATTCCTCCTGGGACCTGTACCAATACAGAGATGGCAGAATTTTTCACAACACAAGGATCCTTTTTGATCATTCAGGCCAATCTGAATAGCAATTCTGCTGAGGCTATAAAAGGAAAAATGACAGGGGGTTCTGCTCAAACACAAATGTTAATTTCCCAGATGGAAACAGCAGGAAATTGTGGTGGTATAAGTCTGTTGTTTATGGCATCAAGTGCTGTACAAATCGGTTCCGTGCAACCACAAACTGAGGTTAGATCTTCATAACAGTTCACATGGCGAGGTATAAGTTTGACATGGACGAAGTCCATGTTTCCGGCAAGTTCACATGGCGATGTGTATGGATATACTGAAGTCAAGGCTTATTGTTCTGGTTATAACCTTTCTGATAGGGCTTATTCCCTTGTATGTTGCTTACTTGCATGTAATCCGCTATCTTAATGATCCTGTAGCCATGTTCATTCTCCCGGAATCTGTAACAATTATTGTTCTTGTTATAATACTTGGGATTTGGGTGTTCTTTCTCAGCCTTACTGGCCAGAGATTTTTTGAAGTGAAAAGGAAAAGGAAGGGTAAACAAAAGGAGATAGAGAATCTTAGGAAGAGGATAAAGAAAATGAAGACATCAATAAAGGTAGCCCAGGTTGAGTATTTCAAGAGCAGGATAACGAAGAAGATGCTTGACAAGATGCTGTCTTCTTATGAAAAAGAGATGGTGGATATAAAGGCGAGATTAAAGGAACTGGGAGAAAAAACAGATTAGTTTTAAGTTATAAAAATAAAAAGAAAATATTAAATTTATTGCGCCGATAGTCCAGTGGTAAGACACGAACTTTATGGTGGAAGCTTCCCAAGCGAAAGCGGATAGAGCTTGTGACCCGGGTTCGATTGCGCTGCTGAAGCAGGCAAATTCAGTAGTGCTGAACATCCCGGTCGGCGCATCGGCGACCAAAAAACGATATACATAGAGCCTGTTTTATTTTTTGTTATGAATGCGTGGGTGAGCGCATCAGAGAGAAAGTGATATGCGCCACTTATTGAAAATCCGGGAGCATAGCACATATATATCTACAGAATCGGTAAAGAAGAAATTGTCCCTGTCCCATTAATTATTATTAGTTGTTCACGATTATCTGCGTGCTCACTATGTCATTCCATGGCTTGGTCTCATCGCCCTTGGCAT
>CP070801.1:367091-373246 GCA_020343575.1 Candidatus Aenigmatarchaeota archaeon | reverse complement strand
TGGCTCATGTGAAAAAGAACGAGGCCATCCTAACAGGAGGGGTAGCTGCCAACCTTCGATTTCGAAAGATGCTTGAAACAATGTGTAGGGAAAGGGGAGCGAAACTCTACACCTGCCCCATAGAACTCTCTGGTGATAACGGCGCTATGATTGCCTGGCTGGGAATACTTATGAAGAAGGCCGGCTACAAGACAGAGAAAGATATAGACATAAAACCCAGGCAGAGAACAGACGAAGTTGAAGTTACATGGCTGTAAGATATTTTAAAAGAATTATCCAAATATTCGCTTCTATCCAAAGCCGTTCTTATTTACTCTGTAATCTTGAAAACTTGATCTCCTTCCCTTACCCTGTCATCAACCTTTATTCCAATCGAGTCTCCCTTCTTTGCAACTTCAACATCCTTGTTATGAATCTGCATTGATTTGACATCCTGCTGAAAATTTGTTGTTGATCCTTCTTTCGATATCCTGTCTCCAACCTTGATTTCACCTTCAAGGTCTATCACACCAACTCCTATGTTGGTGAAGAAGTGCGTAATTTTTCCGACAAGCTTTTTTTCAACCATTCAACCAACCCCCCTCTGTGTGAATCAATAAACTAGTTTTGATTTTAAGATATATAAATTCCTCTGAGAAACTTAGATTATGGGCGTCTCCTTGTCTGAACTCGTTCCTGCAAAGCAGATAGAGTTTGAGGATCTGCAGGGGAAAACTATCGCGATTGATGCTTACAATGTTCTCTACCAGTTTCTGACCACCATACGCGATAGATTTACAGGGGAACCCCTGCGAGATTCGAAGGGAAGGATAACCTCCCATCTATCTGGTCTTTTTTACAGAACCGCAAAGCTCATAGAGAACGGAATGGAGATTGTTTATGTTTTCGACGGCGAGCCGCCTGAATTCAAAAAAGAAACAGTCGAGCAGAGATCTGAAACAAGGAAAGAAGCCAAGATCAAGTGGAAGGAAGCGTTGGAAAGGGGGGATACCGAAGCCGTTCGCAGATATTCCCAAGCAGCTGCAAGGCTTACTGATGAAATGGTTGCAGAATCCAAACGCCTTCTCAATTACATGGGAGTTCCTTGGTTACAGGCCCCGTCAGAGGGTGAGGCACAGGTTGCTTACCTGGTCAGGAAGGGAAAAGTCTGGTCAGGCGGATCCCAGGATTGGGATTCCCTACTTTTCGGGGCTCCCAGACTTGTCAGGAACCTCACGATCTCAGGAAGGAGAAAGCTCCCAGGAAAGGAGAAATACATAATAGTGAAACCAGAAATAGTGGAGCTTGACAAGGTTCTTTCATCCCTTGGAATAAACCATGACCAGCTGATAACCCTGGGAATACTGGTCGGAACAGATTACAATCCAGGTGGCATTAAGGGTATAGGTCCGAAGACCGCGTTGAAAATCGTGAAGGAAAAGACTTCGCCTGAAAAGGCTTTCAAGGATATTGAGTGGGGGTTCAAGATCAAACCAGAGGAGATATTTGATTTCTTCAAGAACCCCCCTGTCCAGGAAACGGACATAGAGAAGAAGGATTTCCAGCCCGAGAAGCTCTTGGAGATGCTCTGTGAGGAGCATAGCTTCTCGCATGAGAGAATAAACTCAGTTGTGGAGAAGCTAAGAGAAGGGAAAGAAAAAGAGAAGCAATCAAGACTGGGGAGGTTTTTAGGTTAGTATGGTTGAGGCTCCTTTGACTGTGATATTCGAGATGGTGGCAACGATTCTGCAGAACACAGTATCCACACTAATGTCTCTTCTCGGTTCTATGGGAAACCTTTTCGAATCTCTAGGATTCGTTAGTGGGATGGGAGGTCTAGGGTTTGTTCTTGCTATAGTGGTCTTCGTGGTTGTTCTTTTCTTCTTGGGAAAATTCTTCCTAAGATCAGGCAAGATGATAATAATATTGTTTGTGATAGGATTATTACTGTTGCTGGTCCTGTTTGCTAGTATCTGATATCAAATTCCCGGAAACCGCTTGTGGGTTTTTCCCATTTAACTTCAACGTTGTTTACATCTGCTCCTGTAGGACCCTCTTTACAGAACTCCAGAAGTTCCTCTATCCTATCTTTGTTTCCCTCAAACAAAGCCTCAACACGGCCATCAGGAAGGTTTTTAACCCATCCCCTTATCTCCCTCAGCATGGCCTGGGATCTGATGTGTGACCTAAAGAAAACTCCCTGAACCTCTCCAGAGATCCAGACATGAGCTCGGACTTTCATAATCTATCCTATGTAGCTTTCCTGCTCTCCCTTGGCTCTTACTCTCGGCAACTGGATCGGTGGAGGGAGCTGCAGATCATCCGCAAGATTTGATATCTTCAAAAGACATTGCCTGAACAAATGGTTCAGAACTTCAACGTTCATTTTTTCAGGAAGGACTTTTTTGTCTTTCCATTTCTTAAGAACCTGCGCATTCTTGTCAGTGAGGTACAACACCTCGCCGCTTATCCTTATCTCTCCTATTCCCGGATCGTACTTGGTAAGGAACTCGAAACCTAAACCCAAGGCCTTCTTCTTCAGGGTTGGAATGTTAACCTCCTTTACCGAGGTTATCTTGGGTGTTGAGTTTATCTTTATCTCCCCACCAGCTGCTGCCTTGTTTCTCTTCGCTTCCATTGATTCAAACTTGAAACCGACTATTGGCATTTTTCATCTCCTCTATCTATTTTTTACGAAATTTTATAAGTGTGGGCTGACATATTATTTATAGGAAAGGTATATAAAAAGATTCGGTCCATATGAACATCTTGATACCACTTACAGACGGTTTTGAAGAGATAGAGGCATTGGTCCCTGTAGATATTCTGAGGAGAGCGGGATTTAATGTTGTGACAGCTGGAATTCCCTCAACAATGATAACAGGAGCGAACGGGACAAAGATTGTTACAGATAAGAAGCTCGAGGATGTCAACCCAGAGGAATTCGATGCAATAGTTCTGGTCGGGGGACCCGGTTACAAGAACCTGGGAAACTCCAACAAGGTTCTCGCTACCATTAGGGATTTTGACTCCAAGAACAAGACCATTGCCGCGATATGCATGGCACCGAGCATACTTGCGAAGGCAGGAATAATAAACGATAAGAAAGCAACCATATACCCCGGACAGGAAAGAGAGATACCGAGACCGAGGGGGGAAAGAGTTGTGGTTGATGATAACATAATAACCTCCCAGGCCCCCGGGACAGCGATAGAGTTTTCACTGAAGATAGTTGAGAAGCTCGGGAGCAAGGAAAAGGTGAATAAACTAAAGAGGGATTTGGTATGTTAAGTGATGTGGAAAGAAGGATATTGGAACTTCTCTCAAAGCAACTCCTTATAACAAAGGGAGAGCTGACCGTTCAGCTTAACAGGGAGAGACACAATGGAAGCGATATAAGCATACACAGACTGAGAGAGATGGGTTACATAGACAAGGTAGAATCCCTGGGAACATGCCTTGTTATCACACAGAAGGGTATGAGAGCCCTGAATGAGATGTGAACCCTTTAACAGATTTAAAAAACGCAGCTAATTCTTTAGCACAGTTAAGTATTAGAAGTACATATAGCCCTGTAGTCTAGTGGCCAAGGATACCGGTCTTTGGATCAAAACCAAAGATTCGATTCGCCTAGTGGCGAAAATGAGAGAAGAAAACCGGAGACGGCGGTTCGAATCCGCCCAGGGCTACTGAAAACCAATATCAATCGGGCACGTTTTTTATTATTTTATATATCCCTTTAAATTGACAGTACAACAAGACAGGATCCTTGATTGGAATTCCTGTCCTGAAATGACATGTTTAAGAGTAGAAAGAGAGAAGTGCTGCGATCAATGGACCGAAAACTACTGTTCCGAGAAGAAAGCGCTTGATTTTGAGTCTGAAAAGCTGGGGTGTTATCAACCAGACCATTCCCTTGTCCCTTCTGTCATGAGCTCTCGTCCGTTTCATGGATTTGCGATTGATCGAATCTAAGACCAGAACAAATCTGAACAAAACCAAAAGCCACAAAGCAATCAAAGATACCAAAAGACACGAATAAAGAATCAGCTCCAAATACTCTAAACTCATTCATCACCTCCCATTTCCATTCCCCTATTTGAGCAGGCCATGAAAACCTGCTCCCAGACCCTTAATACTCAGTGTTGTGAGAAGCCTCTGTTTTCCGGATGCAGGAAAGCCACTTTCAACCCCTGTTTTTTGAAGAATGCCTTGACTTCTTCAATCCTCTTACCATCATGAGGTACCACACCACCTGCACATTGTGCCTTGACTAAAATCTCCGTGCCTTCAAACGGCTTGTTGACTCTTGCCCTCTTTGCGAATGGGAAGAATGCGTCAGATGCGAACCACGAATTCTGTGTTAAGTGACCAGATATCTTTGCCGTTTGAACCGCTAGTCTTGTGGCAGCTCTTCTGTCCTGTTGTCCTACACCGCGACCAATAAGCATACCGTCTTTGGCCAATACCACGGTATTACTGTTAGCTCTCCAAGCAACGGCCCAAGCCACGATCAGTGTGGAAAGATCCTCAGGCAATAACATCAATGTGGAACGATCATCGTACGTTACCAATGTTTTTTTCTCGGGGACCCATTCCTTAACAGCTGTTGCAGTGAATATGTAATTGGGAGCCTTTTGTCTGATTCGTCCACCCCGCACTGGTCTCCAGACCCACTTGTTCGGAGACATCTGGGGATTTATTAGCTTTTCGTTGACCAATAATTTTCTTCTTTTTGCCTTCCCGAGCAAGTTTATGGACTGTTCAGAGAACATCGGTGCGGCAACAATGTCAACTCCCCAACGAGGTCGACCAACAACATTCTGAAGTTTTTCCGGAACCTTAAAGAGCAGTTCGCCAAGTCCATCATCAATGTAAAAATTGGTTATCACCTCAGCACCCATTACAGCATCCGGGTCGCCCAAGAGAGCACATTCAAGGGCCAGGTGCGGCTGTAACCAGTGAACCGCAGCCCCGCAGGGATTTCCATGTTTGCACGCGATCGCAATATATGGGCATGCTCCCTTGAAGTTTTGCCTGAAAGATTCGGCCATCATGCACAGAACCTCTAGCCCTCTATCTACACCACACATGTTAACATGCCCTGGAGCACCCTTTAGTAATACGAATTTATCCAAAGCTAGAGTATCATCGGTATAGTCTGAAAGAAGATTAGAAGGAGACTGATTCAGGTTTTCACCTTTATTCAGTTCCAGAACCACCCCACTAACATTACCGTCGAACACCCCTTTGCTATGAAACCGGGTAGAGTCCAGGCAGTATTTAGCAACCATCCACTCTGCTTTGCTTCTAAGGTATGAGCGAACCTCTTGACATACATCCCCATCCATTATCAAGTATTCAAGCATAGCGTTTCTATCAGTGGGGTCACATATAACGATCCTACCGCCCTTGGCTGCTGAGCGTAATAATGCAGGACCGCCAATATCAGTATTTTCGATAACTGACTCAACCGTAGCGTCTGGTTTGGAAATCTCTTCAGATAGCGGGTATAAATCCACACAGACTAGATCGATATACGGTATTCCAAGAGTCTCCAGTTCTTTTAGGTCTTTATCAATTGGGCGGGCCAAAAGACCGGCATGGATTTCTCTTGAAAGGGTTACGACCCGATGATCCAGTATCGGACCACCCCCGACAAGACCTGCAACATTCTTAACATTGGATGGCGACAAACCCTTTTCAATTAGATATTTTGCAGTTCCCGCCGACGCGAAGATTTTCCACCCAAGCTCCACCAGTTTCTTGGCGAACTCGAGAATCCCCTCCTTGTGAAAAACACTAATCAATGCATTTTTTTTCATTTTTTCTCCTTTATTTTTGTTTTATTTTAGAATCCCCATAAACATTCCCATAAAAAATGGTATCAGCCAGAAGCACCATACACATACACTGAACCTGTGAAAGTTGTTTATCAGTGACTCGTTGTTTCTGATTAGAACCCATGATGCCCAGAGTGCGTGGAAGAACATCAGCAGGATCGCGACAGCGCCTGTGATTCCGTGTAGCCCCTGACTGCTATGAAAATTCAGAACCCAACCCGAACTGATCATGGACATAATGTGCGTGCCTATTGCGTCACACACGAAACCTGACCAGAAAAACAATAAATGAATATACTTGAGCCGACCAGACCTGTGCTCAGATCAGACGCC
>CP070801.1:358219-366991 GCA_020343575.1 Candidatus Aenigmatarchaeota archaeon | reverse complement strand
TCAGTGATTTGAATAATGTTATAATATTCTATTATTGTAGTCGAAGATTTATATGTGTTACCTACTAAAGGTTCATTAAGCTCAGATTTTCCTTATTCTCCTCTTCAGTTCCCTTATCTCCTTCTTGTACGTTTTCTTTCTGTATATTCTGATTATTAGGAACGCGACTATGGCGCCTCCAATAACTGCAAATATAATCCAGTTTATTGTTATCAACTCCCTTTCAGGACAGTCTATAACGAAATCCCTCTGGTGAGAGAGTATGGTGCTGAAATCCTTCTTGAACTTGGTGTAGATTATATACCTGCCTGAACCAAGTGACGATGTACTGAAGCGTATGGGTACTCTTCTCTCCTCAAATTCCCTGAGCTCACCGAGTAGTATCAGATCAGCGTATATTGTTTTCAGATCAGGGTCAGGTCCCATAACCTCCATCTCTAGGTATGCTCCCTTCTCTCTCTCAGCAGGTATTATGAATATGTCCCCGCTTACAGAATCTGGGCACTGGTACTTAAGGATTTCGAGGGTTGCTATCATGATGGGTGGGGCTTCTTCGTAGACAAGGTAAATTAACTTCGTTTCATTGGCAGCAAAGAAATCAAAAAGTATTTCTGTCCCCTTTTCATTCCCAGTGAAATTCACAGGATTCCCATCTTCCTGTATTGTTATTATGTTATCTGCTGATATGGGAAGGGAGAATGATACATTGTAGTAATCCTCCAACGCAAAGTTCACAAGGGTTATGTTGAGAGAGAATATAACTACTGTTTCATTAGATTGTAGAACATCCAGAATCTCCTTGGTCTCTAGAACAGGTGGTGTGGTTACCTCTATGGTATATATCTTTGTCTCAAACGCATAAATATCCACTATCCAGTCAACGTATGTCTCCGTATCGCTCTTGAGTTTCAGTCTCGTTCTCTTTGGTACACCGTCACCGTACTCCAGTAGGTACACGCTCATTGCATCCTTGAAAACAGGCGCGGAAACCACCTCCTTAACTGTCATGTTGTTCGGGTTATATACAACCAACTCCTTTCTCCACACAACGGGTTTTCCAACCACCACCTTTCCCTGAATCCAGGGTTCCTCTGTGATCTCGAGTCTGCTTATCACACCTTCCCTTCTGACTGGGGTGTAAACATCCTCAAACATCAGTTTATCCTCATAGTAGTTGTAGCCGAATACCCTTGTTAGTATGTAATTCGTTCCTACAGGTATCTTTGCCCTGAAACTGATCTTTATCCTGTCACCATCGAAGAGTGTTAGGGTTTCCTCATACGGAACTCCAGTACTCTTCTTCTCAATCATATATTCTGTGTACTTATAATCACCTATTGTTTTTACCCCTGTGTTGGTAACCGTGAAGTCCCTATCTCTCACCCATTCCTCCCTCAATCCTATAGAGTAGTGGAAGAGACTGATGTAGACTTCATCCGTGTCAAGGGTTCCATCGTAAGGTATGTAAATCATGGCCTTTATGTCCTTTACGCCCTTATTCCCGGTGTCTATAATCCTGTCTGTCACATTTATCTCAACATACTCTGGGGTTATGAATCGTATTTCAGAAAGCTCCTTCTCTATCGCTGCGTATGGGGCTGGTGGGGGGATGGCAGGACCAATCCCGCCTGGTGGGGGTGGGGCATAAACCCCTGGTATGGTCAGGGTCTCATTCGCATCCTTTATGACAGGGGTCCCGGACTCTGTTATAAAAACGCCCTGAAGCTCAAAAAGATATTGTTGGGTGGTTGGCTGCGAGGGGCCTGAGAGTGTATAGGAAAGAAGGATATCCTCGTTCTGATTCAAGGTATGGCCTAGCATTGACTGTAGATCCGTTATGTTAATCATCACAAAACCGTCCACACCAGGGCTCGACCCCTGTATCATTACGCTTGCATTGGATGTTATGTCATACTGGCCTGTGTTGTTTGAGTAGAGAACCTGCACACTGGTCACAGAGAAGGATGTTCCCTCAGCAGTAAGGGAACTGCCAGGTATTCTTGACATTATGTTCACATCGTTAACTCCCAGGCTTAAGTGTCCCAGATGCCTTAACAGGTCTGTTACAGAGACCTGCCTGCCCGCCTGGGTGTTTGAATTCAGGATTACTGTTTTATCTGCGAATAAATCGATTTCATAAAGAACCGGAAGATATACCCTGCTCTCTGTTATTCCTGAATACTGGGAAGAACCCCAAATAACCTCCCAGTTAAATGAGGAGGCATAGTAATTCTGTTTTGTGGTGGATCCAGTGTCATACCAGTCAGTGTAAAGCTTATCACTAGGATTGAGAGTGAAGCTCTCTGTTGATGACATAACAGGGGTTGAGTTGCCAATCCTGTAGAGATCCCAGCCTTGAACAAAGTAATCCAGATTGCTTGCAACATTCTTTAAGAATCCCCTTACCCGCCATGTGCCTGAAGCCAGCATCTCGATTCCCTGCCTCACAGGTCCTCTGCTGAACCTGTCAACAAATGTGATACCTGTCAGTGTCTGGTCCTGGCTTGAGGTCGCTGTGCTCTGGGCCTCTCTATCCAAGTCAACCATCATAAAACTCTCATCAAAGTTCACACCGGGTGTGATGTTCCCCTGGAAGGTGACGTATACGTTAATCCCCTGTTGGAGGTCACCCTCCCACCGAAGTATATCATAGAAACCGTCCCAGTCAGAGTCTATTCTATACGCAGTTCCTGCTGTTGCGGATGGGTTGTAAAGATCTATTGCATCATTCATGCCGAGGGTGTCTTTTGAGAATCTGATGTTCGTTATCACATTGTAAACATCCTTTGTTGTGTTCATGGTCAGGTTGAAGTTAAAGGTGTTGGTTCCACCGGAATAGATATCAACACCTCCCCTTGAGTTCTGGTAGTCAAGCCTAGGCCTGATAATGGCTGCGATGTTGGGGTCCGTTATGTTGTATACGATATCTTGGGAATCCCGGGTTGTGTTGACATAGATTCTTGTTCTGTCAGCTGTGTAAGGGGAGGCTGCGACATTCCTATATGCAATATCAGACTGGAGATTTGTTCCTGATATGTTGGATAACTGCATCACAATGTACTGCAGAACATCTACTTGGTTTTCAACGTCAACCTCTACATAACCGATTGTAGTTACATTCCCGTCCATGGTCCCATTGGGGAAAAAGTTTGCAGAAACATTCTCTCTTATGTAGGAGGATGGGGCACCAGAGACATGGTATGGAAAGAGCATTAGTAAAAGAATCAGAGCAATACCCGCCTTCAGTACATTTCCGAAACCCATATTATTAATTTATTTCTGCTTGAATAAAAAACAAATTCTGGTAATGTTATTTTCTCCTTATCATGAGCAGGCCTCCGATTACGATACCCATAACCGCAACCAGTATGTAATATAATATATTGGTCTCTCCTACACCCACCCCGACGCCTGCACCTGTGCCTATAACCTCGAAGATATCAGTGGAGAGGGCCTCCCTTCCTGTGTAGGTAACAAACGCCTCGAACGTGTACATACCCTCTTCCACTGTTTCAGGTAGCGTGAGAATGAGCTCTTTCTCCTTCTGCTCCACAACTGCAAAGGTCTCGGATCTCTCGACTATGAGGTCTCCCTGCATGGTCTTTGCAGAATAGGTCACGAACACATCTACCTTCGCGCGGGGGCCACCCACATTGATTAGCCTTAGCAGGCCCCTGACCACTTCTCCGGGCTGGACCTTCGCGGTCAGGGTCTCGAGGCTGACATCAAATGAGGGGACATTCGCTGAGCCGTACATCTCTGTCTTTATGTGTTTTTGATACTGAGGGTCCCAGCCTGCTATGATTGCAGGCAATATCCATCGTCCACCACCCAGAACGCTTGCATTGTACATGATTATCAGGGAGTCGTTGTCATAAAGGTTCCCGTCCCAGTTGACGGGACTGTATATGGTGAAGTTATACAGATACACATCAACGTTCGTCCCGTCCGGTAAAACATCGTCATAAGGGCCGAGTACTATGTAGTCAGAAACATTGACAAGCTGTGTTATATCATCATCTGTGCTATTGTAGTAGGTAACGTTCAGGTCCCATATGGTTGCCCCATCAGGGAGATAGTCAGACATATAGAGCTCGCTCACTGTCCCTCCTATCGCTTTCATTATTATCCTTCCTGTTAGATTTTGGGGATTGGATAAATCAGGGGCCCATATGCTTTTATATCCCCTCATAACAACCAGGGCTGCATAGAGGTATGAAACCTCTCTCCTGTCAAAAACCTGGGATTCGTTGTTCTCAATCAATGCATAGGTGTACATTGTTTTCTGCTCGTCAGGGAGCATCTCATCCGTTGTCATGATATAGGTTATCATGATCGAGTCATTTAGGGTCAGGTTGGAGTTGGCATCGGTCTGGGTGATGTCTGATATGTTGACCATAACCAGCGTAGGGTCGGTTCCTGACTGGTCAAGGATGGTGATGTTCACTGTTGAGTTGGTCGTTATCTCTATAACACTGTATGGGGAGTATTCAATGAAGTAAACCCTTACATCAGACTCCTGAGGTAATGGGAAGTCATATGGAACTTCATCTGATGTGTTTATGATGGATATGTTGTTTTTTGTCTGGTTTATGTTAACTGTTATGTTCACCATCACGGTCTCATTCTCCCCACTGACCACAAAGCTGGGGTACATTAGCTTGGTTATTGATATGTCCATGCTGTAGTAGGTGAACCAGACAGTTGAGGAGCCTATATTCCCTACAGAGTCGTTACCATAAACTGTTATGTTGTTCTGTCCATAGACAGGGATTATGGTTATGTTCGGCGTGAATGTGGTGTTCGAACCTCCGTTAAGGGAATACCACCAGGTGTCTATGGTTTCGTTAGAAGCAACATCAAGGTCAATGGGCGAAGTGAAGTAAGTTGTGTTCTGGGGTGAGTATATGGTTATTCCTGGTGCAGAGGTATCAGAGTATCTGCAGCATACATTCTTCAGGTACTCGTCACAGTGACCTACATGAGCATTGGTCAGGTTTTCTACTGAGGCATCGTCGCTTGCTATTGAGACCAGGCATTCGTAATTAGCTCCACAGTTACTGTTGGTGTATAAGCATTCGATTACGCCTGGCTCGGTTGTGTCAGAGAGGCAGGCATCCTCTGGGTACACATCATGACCAGGACCCGAAATCTCGTCTCCAAAAATCACGTAATCGCTTTGGTTCGTAACTATTAGGTAGGATTGATTAATCCAATCAGCGCTTCGGTTTATGCTGGAAACACGAAATTCATCCACGTATCCAAGAAGTGCTGTTCCGAGATAATTACCTATGGTAAAATTAGCTTCTGTTGTAATTGTATCGATATCGGAAGTGTTAGCCCAATCATCATAGGATCCGTTTATATACAGTCTTAAGTGATAGATGTTATTATAAGTTATTGTTTTATAAAACCATGTTCCTGCTGAAATAACTTCATCGCCATAAACAACAGCCTCATCTTCATCATCATCTTCTAAAATGGCATTGGTTTCTCCGTCGGTTTTTGTATAGGCAGAGGCTCCTGGGCTAACAGACCCACTAACTTGGCCCCAGTCAAATTGAGTTGCAGCAAGATTATCTAAATTTATCCAATACTCTACTGTCCAAGCTTCATCCCAATCTGTTAGAGCATTGTTGTTAACAGTAGTCACAATCCTGTCATTGCTCCCATCAAAATATTGTGCGTTCCCAACCTTTCCGTTGCTCGACTCTACTGGATTATTAGCTGAATACTTTGCCCCATCATTATTATTAGACGTAGAATCAAGAGTGCTTGAAGTATCATTGTCATTCATATGCCAAACCCCTACATAATTATCGTCCCACACACCAGTTGGATTTTCACCAGAGCTAATAGCAGTATTGTTCTTATAGTATATTGATATGTTGGTTCCAGAGCTTGGCAGGGATGGTATTCTAACCCAGATATGGGCTCTGTCACTGCTCGTGTAGTTTTCGATTTCGTAGTCGAGCTCTTGTCCGCCTTCTCCGCAGTTATCGCTATAGAATCTTATATCAATAAAATTTGGTTGCATGTCGCTGTCATAGGTCAGGTTGATGTAGGCAGGGAAGTTGGTTAGTGTGGAAGAGCCGGCATTGGAAATCGTGATATTCATACACCTGTTTGTGTAATTACCAACCTGCACATGTGCATTGGTTGTGTTGCTGAGTTTCAGAACAGTAACATCAGCACAGGATGAATTACTAAGGGTGGCTACAGTGGAGTTGCAGCAAACAGCGTAAGGATAGCTCCCATTGGTCACGAGCTGGGCATGAGCATTCCAGTATCCTCCGCTCTCATTCTTCAGGTAGAGAACCTCTGTGTAGGAGCAGGTTGTTGTTATGTTACATTCAATGTAACTTTGAGCATAAACAAGGCTTGCAGAAACCATAACAAGAACCAAAACCCCAACAAATAACAACCTCTTCATCGTCCACCAACTGTTTATATACTATATACTAATTGCATTGGAAGAAATAAAAAAAGAAGGATATAATTAAAACTCACATCCAGTCAGTGACTCAAACCAGTCAATATTCTTCACGCCTGTGTAGATTTTGCCATCGTACACAACCGAGGGAATTTGCTCAATCCCGAGCTGCTGACAAGCCTCCAGCTGCGCTCCCACACAGTCCACATATATCTTGTAGGAGAAGCTTCCAAGAATCTGGAGCTGCTGGATGGTGTTTGGTTCATTGCTCTGCCCAAACACAAGCAGGTTCTTACCCTTCAGGCACTCTGCAAAAGCCTTCTGGTCCTCTAACCTTGTCTTGTAGTCCTCTGTGTCTATTATCTTGGCTGTTATCAAACTCCCATCTTTGGTTACGTAAACCTCCTCAAGCGTGTCTCCCATAGTTCCCTTCAATCTCAACAGAACCTTGTAAACCCCAGAGACCTCTTCAACTGATAGAACCTCTACATCAGCTTCGCTTATCAGCTCGTATACAGCAGTCAGCTTATCGAGAGCCTGCTGTTGAGAACCAGTGATCACGACATTTTGAAGAAACATTACAGCTATCACAACAAGCAGTATCACTATGACCACTATGTAGCCTATCTCTCTTTTGGGCATGAGAATAATATGGGATATGGATATAAAAATGTTTAGAAAATGAAAAAAAGAAAGGAAATGTTATGGTTATTTGTTTATCCTAGCTTTATTATCACGTTACCACTGCTGCTGCTTATCGTGAGGTTACCGTCGCTATCAACCTCGAAATCACCGAAATCAGTATCCTCGGTATGTGTTAGCCTGAACTGTGGAGTAACCGTGCCCAAAACCTCAAGCTTTGCATCAGGAGCCGTTTCTCCAATGCTGACGTTGCCAGTTCTTTCAATTGTCATAATAGGACTTCCTCCTATTTCTTTAATGCGTAGCTCGTTGTTATTGCCCACATAAAACAACTCAACACCTGATCCGCCTGTAGATTCTCTTAATAAAATACTGCTATTACCATTAACGGCTTCGCTCCATATAGTTAAATTAGCGTTGTTGGTTCTGTTGATGTGTAGTTGTGTTGCATTTGGGTTCGTCGTCCCGATGCCGACTTCGCCGCCAGTGAAATAACTATCTCCGTTAGTATCCAGTCGAACGGTAGTAGTTCCAACTGTATTATCCATATTTAATCTTGCAGCTCCGCCTGTAGTCTCTCTAAAGTTGAAAATCTCTATATCATCAGAGGCTGTGATTCTGAGCACAGACGTTCCTGCAGTCGATGAGTTAATATGCAAAGGCGCACCCGGACTCATTGTCCCGATGCCGACGTTGCCTGTATCTGTTATCCTCATCTTTTCTGTCATTGATGTACCACTGCGCAATGAGAATGTAAATGCTCCTTCATTGGCTGCTGTTTTCACCAAGGAAATTCTTCCGGCTCCGACTGATGTGCCCCCTGCCCTCATAAACAAGCCTGAAAAATTACCTGTCGTATCCTCGTTATGTATAAATAAACCATCGTAGTCAGCTGGCAAATAATGATCACTGCCACCGCTCCATACGCCCGTATATATCGTATCATTAGTGCTATTAACATCTAACTTTGCCTGAGGGGTGGTGTCACTTATGCCGACGTTGCCAGAGTAGTCAATTACTAGTCTACCATCACCTCCTGCTGTTGCATCCCAAATGTAGAATTTGTCAGAACCCCAGCTATGAGCAGTTCCGGTAACGCCAATTTCAAATTCTCTGATTGAATCAGTGTTATTAATAGCTATATGTGTACTTGAGGTGCTTGAGCTGTTAATGAATAAGGCTTCTGCTGTGGTAGAAGCATCTATATGCAAAGGCGCGGTTGGTCCTGTTGTTCCAATTCCTACATTACCAGAATCATCAATTAATAAGGTATCGGTGTCAGCTCCGTCCTCTATCTTAAATGGTATTGCTCCTGTGTTCTCATCCTCGACGAAAAGCATGTCGGAGTTCGCTGAAAGTCTCCACTCCTGGCCTCCATCGCTGTCTATGATTCCAAGCTGGTTGCTTGGGTCACTTATGGCCAATTTGGTTACTGGTGTGTTGTTTCCTATGCCAATGTTGGTATTTGTTGTGTCGTTGTAGACGTAGTCTCCGTTAATTGTCCAGTCTAAATCTGCTCCACCACCGCCAGTATCATCAGAGCAGTTCCACACACTATTTCCATTGTCCCATTTGAGAATCTGGCCGTCGGTGCAGGATTGGTTCAGGACGACTTGGTCGCCTGATACCACTATTCCGCCGCCTGGGGATAATATGTTAACCGCCAAAACACCGCTTGTTGTGTTGAGGCCCAGGCC
>CP070801.1:348316-358119 GCA_020343575.1 Candidatus Aenigmatarchaeota archaeon | reverse complement strand
GCTTGTCTATCAGGCTGATTGCATAGCTATGCCTGAAGACGTGGCATCCCATCTGCCTAGATCCAACCCGACTTATGCCTACTTTCTCCGCATACTTCTTTATTATCTGATCAACCCTCCTTGCTGTTATCGGGAACACCAGGGCATCCATAGGTATCTCCCTAGAGGCTATATAGTTACCTAACAAGCGTCTGAGGCGTGCTGGGATTGCTTTCACTACCCTCTGGCGGTTCCTCTTCTTCAGTATCATCCAGGCTACAGAATTTCCTTCGAGGAGGTCTGCGGGCCTTAAACCCCCCAGAGGTTCGTCAAGGCGCTTGTACTTGCCGTATTCATCCTTGCCTTCCCGCAGGCCTACTATCTCGGAGATCCTCCGGCCTGACAGTGCTAACGTATTCAGAAGAACATAATCCCTTCGATTGTCTACTGCAGCGTTAATAATAAGCTTGATCTTATCCCTGGGGAGATACCCAGCCACATCCTTAATCGGGCTTCCGCCTGTTTCTTGCATCATTTTTATCTACTCCAAAACCATATAAACAAGCAACTATAACAACCGAAATTCCAAACAAAATATTATAGTGAGATATTAGTATTCCGAACCACAAAACACCAATAAATATTATTATCAGTCTATCTTCTTTCTCAATCATTTCAACCCTCCCCTTATGAACTCTATCACATACAGTATCCTGGCGCAGGTCCTGCTGCAGGTGTTGTGATAGAACACATCATCCAGCAGCGTGGCTCCGCAGACTGAGCAGTTATAGTCAGACATGTCTTCTCACCCTTACATATCCTCTGACAGGTATAATACGAATATATTCACCTTCACTTTTGAATCTATAATATCCCCAGACATGTCTAAAACATACTCCTCTAATCATAATATACACCTTTGCTATATAATTCTCCTTAGAGTTTATAAAGCTTCCGGTTTCACGGCATTTCAGGAAATCCTTCCTAAATATAGGATATTTCAAAAAAAATCATACTCCCTATAAGTTATTTTATTATCTATGATCTATAGTGGGCGTTGGTATTTGGGATAAAAATTCACCCCTTTGTACACTTGTATGTACAGCTTGTGGTGATCGACCAATTTGTTCACCTATGTCTTTCTGCTTGATACCCCTCTCATACATGAGTTTGTTCTGTTTGTCTATTATCTCCTGGAGCTTAGCAATCTTATCCTTCTTCGGAGGAGGTTCTTCCATTCGCCACTCCTCAGTAGCATCAGCCCTATGCCTCTTGTACCTCTCCAAGATACTGTCGTTCTTCTTGAACCTGAACTCCCCTATATAGAAGGGATGGTTTTGGAGCATATTCACATAATGCTGAGGGATAACATTTCCACCCTTCATATAGTTAAGCCATGTCTTTTCATTTTCATCCAGCAGCCAACCATCCCTTCTCCCTGTGATGAATGGCACTCTGGCCCTTTCCAGCACATAAGCGAAGTTCATGTTGTCAAACCATTCTCTGGGGGTGAGTTCAATCCAATAACGGATTCTATGGTTGCGCCAATAGGGATGGAGATCACGGAACAACTGGACATTGTAAATGAACGTTGCTCGTTTCTCTACCCTAACCTTTCCCCGAACATGCTTGACAAAATCCCTTACTTCAAGCTTATGCCAATCAACCCTGTCTATCATGTTAAGTGCATCATCTAGACCCATACAGGAACCAACTTCCATATTATCATACTTGTAATAAAATTCATCTGGATTGTTTGTATAGATTATATTGTCCTTCAGGGTTGCACCTGGATACTTTGTTATTATCTGTGATTCAAGATGGCTCTTACCGTCACCTTCATCACCAGAGATTGCCACATGCGAATCTTTCTCAATCTGTGACCTTTCTATCCATTTACCTATCAAGTCCTCTAACTGTATCTTTACCAGATTCCCTCCTTTAGGTATTGGTCGCCATCTAGTTGTTTTCATTCAATCACATATCCCTATACTCCGGCTTCATGTAATGCTCTGCATACTTCTTATCCTTCGAGACTGACCACATAAGGCCTCTCTCGAACATGAGCTGTATTATCTTTGTGTGGAGCTGTTCTATCTCTACATAAGTATTCCATATATGCGTTTTCTTGCCTGAATACAATATCTTCCTAAACTCTTCAAATTTATTATCATATTCACTCTGTTGGTTCTTATTCATCAGTGTCCTGACATATCTGTATATTGCCTTTAATGTATTCACATACGGTATTAGATTTCTGAACTCAAGGTTTCCGCACATAATTGAATACCTATCAGCTTCCTTTTGCATAATATCAAGTCTAAACATACTCAACTGAGACATATTAAATTCTGATAGGTATCCAGTTGATTTCTCACCTTTCTTCTTTTCCTCAGGTTTTTTTAGCGGTGATGGGGACATTAAATCCATGTCAACCCCCCATCACACATATTGGCAAACCTTCCAATATCTGCAGTATTGTGAACAGCAGTATCAAGCTGAGTCCTGATGCTCCTGCAGCTATCAATGCCAAGAACAGCACATCCTTCTTCTGCGTGAACTTCGTTGCCCTTCCAGCGTTCCATACTCTTGTTACCAGGCTGTCAAGCAGCTTGGGCGAAACCGTAGGCATTATCCTCTTTGCAAGGTTAATAGAGACTTGGTTGCCTTCTGTATCATACATTGTCATCTTTGTGTTCATGTAGTCATATACCAAGTCAGGTGTATTGAAGAACTGCAGTTCCTTTCCCTTTCTCTTTATGAAACCCCCTGACACAGGTGTATCAATCTCTTCAACCTCTTCCTTCTCGGTTACTTCACCTGTTTCTGGGTCTGTGTATTTCTTTTTAACCTTTGTCGGGATCTTCTCGGTTACGTTCTCTATTATCGGCTTCCCATAGAACTTACTGAACCCACCATTAGGCTTCAACTGCAAGACCAATAGCCTTCCTCTTGATTTCTGCACTCTCGGTATGATCTGATTGGTTGTCAGGTAATAAACACCAATCATAGCCAATGGTAAAGCATAGATCACTGTTATTACCAATGTATCCATTACGCTCATTGTTCCTCACCCCCTCTTTTAAAGAAATCCTTTTTCTTGCTACCTGTATCTAGTTTTTGAAATTTATACTCAGTTTGCATTAATCTTAGCAACAGAGCTTTGTTAGATGTCGCTACAGATAGTATTGTATCCCTATGCTGCAGTAATGTAAGGCATGTATTCTCTGCTCCCACCTTGAACAACGCCTTTGATATATCAGACAGCTCCTCAACCATCTCAATAGCAGGAGGATTCAAGAATGAAGTCCTTAGCTCCTTAGTGAATGGTGTTACTTCTGTTTTGTCTGCCATGAAGTATTTAATCTGTTCGTGCATGTCCGGCGTTATTATCTTCTCAAAAAGAGCAGCCCTTGTCTTCTCTTCCATTAATTTTCTAGTTGTTTCCAAGTTTACAGGTTCCTCTTCCGGTTCTGCTGACTCTCTTAGATATTCCCTTTCCTCTTCTTCCATACTTACTCACCCCCATTTATTTCCTTCCTGTAATATCTTTCTCCTTTCCTACAAGCTCCTGAAGGAACATCCCAAACATCTTTGTCATACAGTTTTTTTCTCTTCTTTACCGTTTTCTTCATATTCCTTAAATATTTTGACATACTATGGCTCAGGCTGTCCGAAGAAGTCCCGCCTCTTCTTATCCTGGCCTCTTGTGTATGTTTCCAGTATAATGCCGATACCTATCAGCATCATCATGCCACCAACACCCCAATTAAACCTGTTGCTGAATGCAAGGGATCCTAGCTCCTGGTTATAGCACTGGCTTGAGTTGAACCTGCAATCATCCCCATACTGGCCTGCACCAATCACACAACCGTCTGGGCATGTTATGTTCTGGGTGTTTATAGGAACCTCAACACCGCTTATGTTGAATGTCCCTGAGATCCTGAGAACATTGCTGTCCAGGCACTCACCGATGAGAGGAGCATTGACAGTTGTATATGTATCGGTTTGCGCCTGGACAGTTGGCATCAATACCACAAGTACCGTTAAGAATACTATCAGCTTCATAACCCACCCCCCGCTTCGTTTATGGTTACAGACCCTTCCCTGGTCTTTTCAATTTCGGTTCTTTCCCTTCTGTCTTTAATAGCATTGCCTATCTGTTCCATTCTTTCCTTCTCCCACCTGTCAAGCATGTCATACTTCTCTGCTGATGTGTGGTTTACCCTTTCCTCATTAACGCAGTTGCTGTCCTCATACTTGGTGCAGTTCATCCAATATGTATAGAACATCCCTGAGCATGGGAGGTTATAATCATTTGGGCTTATCAGGCAACGGTACATCTCATCATCTCCTATGTAATCCTCATAAGACCATGATGTAATTCCTTTAGTTGCAAGGTTAGACTTTGCCGTGCTGTCAAGGCTTACCTGCCTGTCAAGATTTACCTGTGCGCCTGTCATGCTTACCGCTATCATAATGATTGCAACAAATGGTATTGCTAATTTCTTCCTCATTCAGTCACCGACCCTTATAAGATTAAGATTTACTGTATGAATACCCATATCCCTATTCGTATTCTCATTCTCTACTTGTACATTAACAGTATCACCAACATCAAGCCTCATTAGACAATCTACACCTGCGTTTCCAACCTCTATTGCAGCTTCCCTTCTTGAATAGCATTCTCTATTAAGGGTTACATCAAAGTTCTCGACAACACCCATCCCAAACAGTCCACCAACTGCTATACTGTCAAAGCTTATTGTCAGCTTTGCATTATAAAGTCCTGGAACCTCTGTTGTAAGATAACTTCCACCGCTTGATTGTTGGTTAGCTGTGAAACTGAACCCATTAACATCATTAAGAGTGAGGTTTGTCATATTGTAATAAGTATCTGCCAAATCTATATCAAAATTCCAGCTTAAAGCATTGGCAGAATAATTATACATTTCAGCGTAATAGAAATTTCCTGTAAAATTATCTGTCACATTCAGATTTCCAAGTATCTTGAACAGGCCTGAGCCTACCACCTTCGGATCACAGATAAGATCAGTTCCGTCATAATAGCATGAAGCATCCTGGGCAGCTCCCCATTCTACAGCAACATTATCCCCAGCCATTAGCAGATCCCCTGCCAGATATGAGTCAGCGTTTGCAGATCCGTAAAGGAAATATTTCCCTGTCCCGCTTGTCATTGCAGAATATATGCCGTAGTTGTTATTATTCCCCCTTGTCTGGTCGTCAATCCAGATGCCTGTTAGCCTGGTTATAGAACCGCCTGAACCAGGATTAGTCGGGTTTGTTATGTGTATCCCCCTCAGATCAGTATAAGTAGACTTCCCCGACGTGACTGCTGTCCTGATTACTGATGTGATGCCACCAAAGGCTGCGTTGCCTTCTCCCGACGACTGTATCCAGCCCTCAATCGCTGTGACAAATCCTGTTAAAAGCGTGGCATCAGCATTAGCATCATTGGGAACAAATATCTTTCCCTGCATTCCCACTAGCGATGTTGTTACAATCCCTCCGGTGTTTATGTTCAGTGCCCCAACAATGCTCCTAGCTGCCGAGCTAACCCAATTTCCAGATTCACCTATATCCCCAATGCTCAACGCATAATAGGCAGCGTTCATCCCTTGACCAGTAGCGCCTTCTCTCCAGAGGCTGTCGACACCGAACAGGCTTCCTAAGCCAAAAGGCAGGTCTAAAACTGTAAAATTGTTACGGAAATATGATGATGTACTTCTGTCAATTGCATCAGTCCAAGTAACTCTTGCTATGTCATTCTCTGAATGGAATCCACAGACAGGGTTATCAGTGCCTATGCCTACCCTCCCCGTTGTGGAATTTACAACAAAGGTTGTGGTGTTCACTATGATGCTAAAGTTCCCAGCATCCCAATTCCCTGTCAGTTCTCTTGATCCGTTTACAAGCAGGTAATCGCTTTCGTTAAAAATAGTGCCGTTTACAATTGTCTGGTTCTGTATTGTTATGTTAGGATTTATAACAAAGTCTACTCCGAACTTTGCCCCGATTGTAGGAACACTAAGGGCAGTTATTGCAATCGCCATGATAACAACCATCCTTTTCATCAGACCACATTACATATTATAGTTGTCAGGGAACCGTCAACCGATATGAATATCCCTAACAGTATAAGTATAATCCCACCAATCACTCCCATGTAAGGAGCCTCTTTGTAAAAGTCTATGAATATAGCAGCAATAGCAAACGCAAGGAAAACTGTAAATACAAAAATGTCCATGAATATCACCCTTAATATTTAAGACTCACCCCCTGAGTCTGGTCTCACTCCCTTCTCATTACAACCGCTAGGGTAAGAAGACCGAGAAGACCAATCGGCACGATGTAGGTAACTATTGTTCTTGACAGACTACTGCTAAGGTATGTTGCATCGTCGTAAGTGTATGATACCTGGCAGCAAGCACCTTCATTTGCATCGTAATTTGTAACGTTTATCTCTCCTGTCACTGTATCAAGAATTGTATAATTCGCAGTTTCTGTCATTGAAGAATTATACGCATTGTTAGTTACATTAGATACAACAAGAAGTGGAACGTTGTTTACATTGAATGATCCACTCCCACCTGTAATAGTATGTGCTTCAAGGTTTACCCCTGTCGTTTCTAATGTCTCAACTACCAGTGCATCCATTATCCCCCAGGAGATTATACCCCCAACAAGAACAACAGCTAGTGTTAGGTAAAAGGTTATTGATGTCATACTATACCTCACAATTGTTTAGAACACTCCACCCCCATTTTAATGGCGCACCCAAATGCTCATTACCTTGTAGACAAGAACGCAGCTGCGCCTAGTATACCAAGCAACCCAATTGGAACTATGTAGCTGGCTATTGTAGTTGACAGTGTGCTGTTCCATGTCTGTGTAGCGATCACCTGGTCCACTATAACGAAGCCGATAACTCCTGTCACAAGCCCAATTATGAGACCAATTAGGCTTACCATTGTATCAACTCCTTATGTTTTGACCAGTTCCTATGGTTATATTGATTATTTTGGGGTAACAAATATAAATGTTATACTTATAAATTAAGTAATGTTCGTAATTCGGTGCCCAAGATGCGATCACATGTGGTTTTCCAAGGGTAGCAGGAAGTACCCACAATGCTCAAAATGTGGCACAAGTTTCAGCATCAAGGGCCGAGCAATAAAGAGTTCTGATAAACTTTGGGAGTTGATGCTGCGTGGTTGAACAAAAAACGCCAGAAGAGATTTTTAGGGAGGCTGTTGAGCTTTCTAAACTTACAGAAGCTCAAAGACAAGCAAGAATTATAGAAAGAACAAGAGAACAATTTAGAGAGATAAAAGAAAGAGCTGAAGCAAGAAGGGAGGAAGCAAGGATAGGTGCTGTGACTGAGCCTGTTGTTCCTGTAAGGCCTCCAATAAAAGAGACTGCTGTGATAGAACCACCTCCAATAAAGGTTCCTGAACCCAAAGCGCCAACCCCTATTCCAACACCAGTACCTACACCACCAACTGTCAGGCCCGAAAGAATTGTCGGAACAAGGATTATAGAACCGCCTGAACCCGTTGTAAGGGAACCGCCAAGGCTAAGAGATGAGATAACAGCGGGTATAAGGGTTGTAAGAAAAGAGCCCCCACCAAGAGTTACTGCACCACTCAGGCCAGTAGTTGAAAAGTTTGAGGAAGCGGGCAAATTTGTTTCTGAAATAGCTGGGCTTGAGGCTTTTGAAAGAGCACCATTACCAAGCCCGATAAGAAGGGAAGAAATACCTGAAGAACCTGTATCTGCGTTGGGAAGAGCTATCACACAGATACCAGCTGGCATAGTAGGTATACCGATATTCGTAGAAGAGGTTATAAGGAGGCCTGAAGTTGTTACAGAAGTTGCAGCAGAGGTTAGAAGAAAACCAGTGGAAGCGGTTGCTCCATTAGTTATACTTCCTGGCATTGGGAGGATACGTGCGCCAAAGTTCAGGGTCGAAAGGCTTGTCGGTAGGGTTGAAGAGAAGTTTATAGGTATTGAAGAAGCAAGGAAAGTCGTTGGCATTGACGTTAGGGATATAACTGTTACTGGTATTGAGAAAGTAAGACCTGTAAAGGAACCATTCGCACTAGAAGAGGTTAAGGTATCCCCTCTTAGAGCTGCTGTCAAAGAGTTTACCATTGAAGGTGAACCGACTGTCTTTGCAGTAGCTGAAAGAAAACTATTAAGGCCAGTTAAGGTTGGTGAACCACCAGCAAGGATAACAAGGATAGTAACAGAGAAGCCAAAGGCTCCTCCAAAGGTTGAGGAAATACCACCAGCTCCAATACCGATAAGACCAATATCCGCTGCAGCAGCAGCAAGGGCAAGAACATTTATAGAAGGCAAACCCATAGAACCAGCTCCAACCGCCCCGAGACTATTACAAAGGTTAGAGGAACCAGTAAGGATAAAACCAACAAAAGAAGTGATAAGACCAGCAATAGAAGTTGAAGCAATCCCCGCTGTAACTCCTAAGGTTGCTCCTGTAGTTGCTGCGACAACAGCATTATCAGATGCTGTAAGGCAACAAAGCATTCAATTACGGAAAGGGTTGGAAGCCCAAAGGCTTGTAACAAAGCCAGCGGTTAGGGTTGAAAGGGCAAAACGAGTAACGCCAATTGTAGCTCCAGTTACTATAAGATCACAAAGAGCCATTAGTGAACAGGCATTAAGGCAACGACAGGCAATAATGCAAAGACTAGGTATAAGGGAAAGGGTGAGAGCTCCACCAAGACCTCCAAGAATTATTACACCAATAGTTCCTGGTGTTCCACCCAGGAGACCAGTAGTTGATATTGAACCAAAGAAGAAACCAGTAAGACCGAGAAGAAGAATCTTACCAGGAATCCTGAGGAAGGTAAAAGCGCCTAAAGCCGTTCTTGCTCCCAGGGCTGTAGGACTTCCTGATGTCGTTGCAGCTACAGCAAGAAGGCTTGAAAGAGTTGAACCAATTGGTGCAGTCGGAGCTTTCAGGAGGACAAGGGAGATACTTGTGGGGAGAAGGCCCAAAGTCAGGAGGGTGAAACTGTGAACTATAAAAGATATTTAAGGAAAGCTAAGAGTCTCAGGGGGAAAGCAAACAGGACAAGAGGTGGTAAGATAAAGAAAGGTAAAAGATCAAGATTTACATTATGAGGTGATTTAAATTAGGATGTGGGTTCTGCTTATCGGATTATTGATGATAGGCCTTGTCGCTATGCCATTCGCTATGATAGCGGGGGAGGTTATCCCCCTCTTCTCTGATCCAGCTTCCCAGATAGTCATATTCGCTGCGCTTCCAATATTCACAATACTGTTCGTTTATGTTGTACTGTTCTCAGGTGGTATAGAATGAACAAGATAGTCTTGTCAATAATATTCTTTTCATTTATAACCATCCTTTCAATTCCCTCAGCAGAAGGTGCATGGTGTGATTCCAGTTATTCAAACAACAGGGTTATAAACATAACCAACCAGAACACAACGCATAACATGACAACAGGACAGGTTGTGATAGATGTATTCGATACCACAGGTGCGGACTTTCAGGATGATGGCGATGATGTTAGGATATTATACACCGAAGACAATGGTACAACATGCAATGATTTGCACAGGGTTAATATAACATCATTCAACAGTGCAACGACATGGGTTGCGTGGAAGCTTAATAATACAATTGAAGCTGGAACATACAACGACACATCATACTGGCTTTATTATAACAACAGTGCTGCTACAAGTCCTAACGAAAATATACACACAGTCTTTGGCAAGAACGCAGACAACTTTGATAATGATATAAATGC
>CP070801.1:345659-348216 GCA_020343575.1 Candidatus Aenigmatarchaeota archaeon | reverse complement strand
CTAACATATCTTTTTGTTTTCGCTGCAATAATGTATCTGGGATATTCTTTTGTTGGAAAATTATCATTACAGGTAAATATAACATCACTTGTTATACTGGTTATAATCGGTGCGCTCAGTTTTGTAGCCAATATCTTTTCAGTTAAGGGTCTCCTGTCAGCACCGAATCCTGGATTCAGTACTGCTGTTGTTTCTGCGCAGATACTTATTGTGATGCTTTTTTCTGTCCTCCTCTTTGGTTCAGAACTCTCAACAATAAAAACAGCAGGTGCTGTTCTTGTTTTTGTCGGGGCTGTGTTACTTGGCCTATGATTTTATTCTTGGTATTAACAGGATCTTTCTGAGGTTGATAGAAATGAAGATGTAGACAAAACATGAACCTATGAAGTTCAGTATTATGTCATAAAAAGAAAAGCTGCGCCATGGCAGGAAAAGCTGGAATATTTCTATGAGAATGCCGTACATGGTGGAACATAATATTGCAGATATGAAGCTGCGCCTTTTCTCTATAAAGATTCTCAGGAAAAGGGCAGAGAGTATGAAATACAGGGGTAGGTGGATAAAGGATATGTCAGCGCCTGGCAGGCCAGGGATACCTGGGATCTGGATAGAGGATATGTAGAGAATAACCACAAGACATACTATAAGCGGTGACCAGAGCCATATTTTTTTCTTCATTATTTCACCAGATAATCCATATCCAATTTATTCATCAAGAATCTTACCCTGTTTGCACTGCTCAGGGCAAGGCTTATCTGCGCGTTGTTCATCCTCTTGAGCATGCCCCTTGCAAGCATGCCAGCCTTTATCCTGCCGCCTATCCTTTTTTTCCATTCCTGTTCATATCTCTTTAGGAAGGATTCGCTGAAATCGTTCCTTTTAAAGGCCTTTGTTATGTTTTCTGCTGCAATATCTGCGCATGTGAGGCCATAAACCAGGCCACCACCAGACCATGGTTTGATCTGCGCTGCAGCATCACCAACAAGAAGGCAGTGGTTGAAATATGTTTTTGGTGGTCCCATAGGGATCCTTCCTGCCCTTTTCTCAAAATCCTTAAGTCCGAAGAATTCCTTCAGGGCATTGAATTTGAGGTTGTTTCCCATGCCTCCGTATTCTGTTTTACGGCCCCTTGGTATCTTCCATAAGACGCCATCTGTTACCCTCTTGTCAAACCAGAGCTCAACAAAATCATCATGATTCCTTTCCCTTGTTATTGCAATAATACCGTTCATGGTCTCCCTTGGTTTTGCATTAAAATGCCTTGCCACCATGGAATTGGATCCGTCACAACCCACAAGGATTCTGGATTCATAAACACCTTTGTTCGTTTCCACCTTTACGGTGTCCTTAATAGAGATTCTTTTTGCCCTGGTGTTTTTCATTATCCTTGAGCTGATCTGGTTTGCAAGGTGTTTGTCAAATCCTGCCCTGTTTATAACATAAACATTGCGTTTTTTCAGCCTGAGCTTCTTCCCGTTCGGTGCGTGTATAAGGGCTCCATTAACTTCATGCTCAATCCATGCCCTGTCCTGTTTTACAAATCTGAATAGGTTCTTCGAGACGAGGCCTGAGCAGTGAACGGGTTTTCCTATATTTTTGTCCTCTTCTATAACCAGGACCCTTAGCCTCTTCTCTAGTCTTTTTGCAAGATACAGACCTACAGGACCTGCACCTATTATTATAACATCTTGCATGGTTAGCTTTTGTAGGAAAGGTATAAAAAACCTTATCAGAAATATTAGTTAAGGCTGTAACTAATTTTAATAATAAATTCAATTAGTGGGTAATATGGAAGGGGAAGGTTCAAAGAGGTACAGGTTGTTTTTAGTAGTCCCTGTTATCCTTCTTGTTTTCTCAGTTGTTGTTCTGGTCAATGGATACATTCAGACAGGGGAATGGTTCATAAGGTCTATAGAACTTAAGGGAGGAACACTTATCACGATTAATACGAAAACCCCTGTGGATATAGACAATCTGAAAGAGGGTTTGGTAGGGTTTGGCGACGTGTCTGTAAGGGAGCTTAGGGGATTCGCAGGTTATGGTGTGATGATAGGGATGGAGGCTGATGTAGATTCCCTTGAGGTTTTGGGTGTTCTGGGTGAGCTGGGTGTCAACACAGCTGATTCCTCCACTGCAACAATAGGTCCTGCCCTTGGTGCAAGCTTCTGGCAGCAGGCACAGACAGCAGTCATTGCAGCATTCATATTCATGGGTATAATAGTCTTTGCCATATTCAGGGCATCTGTCCCTTCCTTTGCAGTGATGCTTGCTGCTTTGTCAGACATCATCATAACCCTGGCACTCATGCAGGTTTTTGGTGTAGAACTCTCACTTGCAGGTCTTGCTGCTTTGCTGATGCTTTTAGGATACTCTGTTGATACAGACTTAATGTTAACAACTAGGCTCCTGAAGGGGACAGGCCTGATTATTGAAAGGTTAAAGGGGGCGCTAAAGACCGGTTTAACAATGTCATTAACAACCATAGGTGTACTGGCTGCCCTGTTGTTTTCAGCAATATCACCTGTGCTTTCACAGATAGCTGCTGTCCTTTTGATTG
>CP070801.1:340370-345559 GCA_020343575.1 Candidatus Aenigmatarchaeota archaeon | reverse complement strand
GTTCTGGCAATAAACACACCTCATGGTACAACCTGCAAGAAATAATGTTCCAGAAGGGATAAGCTCCTCCTCCTCACCAAAATGTGAATGCGCTCCAAAGATCCTCCATTCCTTCCCAACACCACAGAACCCAAGCCCCCCCTTTACCCTGTTTATCCTGCATCCCCTTTCACAGAATTCGCAGCTTTCCAGAATCCTCCCAGCCCTTTTTATCTTGCTGTCCAGATCCGCGTTTTTGAATCTTGGCTTTGCCTTCCTAGACAAAATCCTGTAATAATTTGATAGAGCCTTGCTCATGATTATAATTTAAAAAAAGAATTAAAACCCTTTTAAGCCCTGACTTCTGATTTTATAAAACTTATTATCCTCTGCGCAACATTTATATCGGTTGTTTTTTCTATACCCTGTATACCAGGGTTTATATTCACCTCGGTCACAAAGATTTCACCTTTCTTGTTCTGAATCATATCAACAGCACATATATCAGCCCTCATAGCCTTTGCAGACCTCAAAACAATATCAACCATCTCTTCTGTCAGTTTGAATATTTTAGGTTTACCACCAGCATATATATTCGCCTTCTTCTCATCAGGTGCCGCAACCATCTTGTATGATGCAATGACATCATCACCAGCAACAATACCCCTTATATCCTCACCAGGGTTCGGTACAAATTCCTCAATGAGTATCTGTTGTTTTAATGTCTTCATCGTTTCTATGGCTGTTTTCGCAGCATCCTTGCTCTCCATTATCATGACCCCCTGACCACCAAAACCAGCAAGCAGCTTTATTATAATCGGTAATTTTTGCTTGTCAAGTATCTCCTTTGCAGAAGACTTTGATCCTGTCAGGTAGGTTTCAGGCACAGGAATCCTTGCCCTTGCCAATATCTCAAGTGTGAGGAACTTGTTATGTGCCAGGATTATGGTTTCAGCAGGATACGGTTTCTTGACACCCATGGCATCCAGGAACCTGAAAACAGGGTAACCAATCTCAGCCCTGCCGGAATCAATCCTCGGGAGAACATAATCCCATTCCTTTACACTCTTTTTACCATAAAGGGCATCTATGCCCTTATGTGTTTTAAGCCTCACATCGATAATAGGGAATAGTTCCACCCCCTTGAATTCCTTCTTCCCCTCCTCCATCAGCCTCTTGGTTGTATAACCGATAAAATTTTCGCTAGGCCCCAAAATAGCAAGTTTCATATTATACTATTCGTACCCCCTTTTAAATGAAATGAAAGAAAACTTACTTTTTCTGCTGAACTGGTTGAACTTTCTGATATGGAGACTGGAATTCCTCTGGCCTGCTCTTTAATAAGGCCTTTACCTCTGCAATACCTATCTGAAGCTCCTTTGTAAGCCTCGCCTTTGTCATCCTGTTCAATTTCTGCTCCTCCAGTATCCTGAGGTTGTTCTCCAGCACATCGAGCTTTTCCAAGGCCATCTTTCTTATGGGGTTTTCCTTCCTCAGGGCCTTCTCCCTTGCCCTGTCCCAGTGCTTTCTTAGCCTTCTCACCCTCCAGTTCCATCCGAATATAAGACGCAGTATATCCATAACCCTGACCTTAATTAATATTTATCCTGCCCTTATTTAAACTCCGTTTACCACGTGAACCCCTTTCTTATTATCTCCTTGACCTGCAGGGGTTTGGTTTTTGCTGCAGCAAAGATCTCTTTTTCTATTTCAGCCTTTGTTTCAACATACTGCGTCCTTGCCTTGTATTCAAAACCAGCAAAAACAGCCATGATCAGGAGCATGGCAGACACAGCTACCATATTGTAAAAAACCAGCCCTATAACCAGCCCTATTATGCATGCAGAGAAATAGATGGATATCACCATTGAGACCTTGTTCCACTCGCTTACCAGGACCTCATATTTCTTGATTAAAACCTGAGTCCTGTCCATATTTATTTATAAGATCTGACCAATAAAAAAGGGATGATTAAATGCTTTACAAGAACATAGGGGAAATCCCGATAAACCTGAAGGGAAGGGTAGCCATAAAGCTCCACATGGGTGACAGGGGGAATAAAACACATATCTCTCCTAAGGATGTTTCAGTCCTGATAGAAAAGATAAGGGCAAAAGGGGGAGACCCGTATCTTGTTGACACAATAACCCTTTACCCAAGGGAAAGGTCCACAAGGGAGGGATACCTCATGGTTGCAAGGGAAAACGGATTTGGAGATTTCCCTATTGTTATTGCAAGGGATGATGTTTTTGTTGAAAAAGATGGATTCAGGATACCTAAGGACATAGCAGATGCTGATTCCCTTATTGTTTTAAGCCATGCAACAGGACATGTCCTTATGGGATTTGCAGGAGCGATTAAAAATCTTTCAATTGGCTGTGTAAACAAGTATTCAAAAAGAAGGATCCATGAACCCATGAGACCCCTTTATGATGAAGGCCTTTGCAAGAAATGCGGGGTTTGTGCGGAGGCATGCAAATACGGTTATATAAAACTGAATGACAAGGTCGAAATAAACCTCAAGGATTGCCATGGCTGCAGAAGGTGTGTAAGGTCATGCCCTACAGGCGCAATCCACATAGGGAAGAAGGCGCTTGAGAATAACTTTGAACTCTTTTCAGAAAGTGCCAAGGCGGTTCTTTCTCTTTTCAAACCAGAGAATGTTATCTACATAAATGTCTTGAAGAACATAACAGAACTCTGTGACTGTGTCAAGGATTCTGGTGATATTGTGTGCAGGGATATGGGCTACCTGACAGGAAAAAACCCATTAAAACTGGATATGGAAACACCTGAATTAATAAGAAAACAGAACCCTGATACCCTTGATTTCAAGACATGGAACCTTTTTGTTAATATAGCAAAGAAACACCTTTAGAGGCTATCAACCATCTTCCTTGCAACCCTTGCTCCTTCCAGGGACCCCTTTGGATTCCCGTGTATTCCACCACCCATCTGTATTATTATATCCTTTCCCAGCATTTTGACAAGCCTCGGTACATGCTTTGGTGCCAGGCCACCAGAGCAAACTGCAAAAACAGGTTTTATGCTGAACCAGTCCTCAGCCAGCACATGATTCTTTATATCCGGCTTGATGATCCTTTCCTCAATCTCATCCTCAATATCAGTAACCTCTGACCTTTTACCCTCCATCTTACCTATTATGGTTCCTATATGTAACTGATCCACACCTATGAGTCTTGCCAGTTTTGCAACCACAAGCATTGATATCCCATGTTTTTTGTTCCTTGTAATGGCTGCATGCATTGCCCTGTGTGCATGTATTATAAGACCAAGAACCTCGTCCCTCAGTGTCTGCAGGGCACTCCATCCAACTGTCATAACATCAACCATTATATATTTTCCTCCCTGCCTTTTCACAAACTCAGCCCTCCTGAGCATCTCCCTTGTTTCTGCTGTTATATTAGGCATATAGGCCTTTACCTCACCTGTCTCCTTCCCTGCCTTATTCCTCATCTCCAGGGTTCTTACAACCCTTCTCCTGAAGGGATTGAACCCCTGATTTGAAAGGTTTTCATCGTCTTTAACAATATCACAACCACCGGTCCATGCATCATATGCAACCCTTGTGTGATCCTCTGTCCTAAGACCTATCTTCGGTTTTATTATCGTTCCGAGCAGGGGCCTTTCAACACCAAACAGCTTTCTTACACCCTTTATCCCAAACCTTGGACCCCTGAAGCTTCTTATAACCCTTTCAGGAAAATCAATATCCTCAAGCCTGAGGTTCCTCACAGCCTTCATACCAAAGATATTCCCAGCAACACTGCTAAGTATCTGGGGAACATTCCTCAGTTCAAAAAGATCCAGTGGATAGGCAATTTTCACTGTTTTACCCTTTATATAGAAAACCCTTGCTCCAAGCCCCTTAACATAGGGTTTTGTTGTTGTCACATCAACCCATGTTCCTGTAGAGGATTCAGCAGCAACCTTATCCGCAACATCCTTTACACCTAAACCCTTGCCAGGCTCTATAGAGAACTCACAAATCAGATCTGTTTCCTCTGGCTTGTAACCCAAATCCACATAACTCATACTATTATTTTAGTGTGCTGCCATATAATATAAAGCATTTTAGGTTTTCTTGATGACAGAAATCACATTTCTCGGAGGCTGCAGGGAGGTAGGAAGAATGGGTATACTTGTTGATTCTGGGAAAGAGAGATTCCTCCTTGATTACGGTGTGAGGGTTGAGGACATGGGTGTTCCCCTGGAACCAGGTTTTCCCATAAAGTCCCTGTTCCTGAGCCATGCGCATCTTGACCATTCAGGCAACATACCTACCCTGTACAAAAAGGGATGGAAGGGTAATGTTTATGCAACACCAACAACCTTTGAACTATGCTCCCTGTTACTCAGGGACTCCCTCAAGGTTCAGGAAAGGAAGGGATTGATACCCAAATACCTTCCATATGATCTGGCAAAGATGGAGAGGCTGAAGAAAAACACTGCTTTAGGTAAGATGATAGGTTTTGAATCAGCCAATATAGAATTCCGAACGTAAGCAAACCGTTCCAACCAAGAGCACCCACATGTACATGAGCGATGGTCCAATCCGTGAAATGGGACAATGCATTTACAGTTTTAATTGAGAGAACGGGGCCTTCAAAAGTCGCCATTCCATATGCCGTAACGGCGACAACCATAAATTTTAGAATGGGATCTTCTCTAACTCGATCCCAGGCACCGCGTAAGGTAAGCAATCCGTTAAGCATGCCTCCCCAGGAAGGAGCAATTAGCATAATAGAAAAAACGGTACCTAATGACTGGACCCAATCGGGTAGTGCGGTGTATAACAGGTGGTGCGGACCAGCCCATATATATATAAAGATAACAGCCCAAAAATGAACGATAGATAGACGATAAGAATAGACAGGCCGCTGTGCGGCTTTTGGTAGAAAATAATACATTAAACCGAGATAAGGCGTGGTCAAGAAAAAGGCGACGGCGTTATGACCATACCACCATTGTACTAATGCATCTTGCACACCAGCATAGACCGGATAGCTTTTTAAGAAATTGACCGGGATCTCCACTGAATTTACAACATGGAGAATCGTCACGGTAAAAAAGGTGGCGATATAGAACCAAATTGCCACGTACATATGTTTTTCACGGCGGCGCATGATTGTACCGATCATATTAATACCAAAGATAACCCACACGACAGCGATGGTTAGATCAACGGG
>CP070801.1:337518-340270 GCA_020343575.1 Candidatus Aenigmatarchaeota archaeon | reverse complement strand
TGGTACAGCGTATAATGGTGCAAGTCAAAACGAGTCTGGATACCTTGGTGATGCCTTTGAGTTCGGAGGTTTTCAAAGTGATGACTATATTGGAATGGGAACAACCTATTCATCAGTAATACAGAGCCAGAACTTCACTGTCTCAGCATGGGCCAAGTCATATACAACCAATTATACCGAGGATGTTGCACAGCATTTAGGTGTTGTGTTTTACTGGTACAGGGCTTCTGGTAGCGGTTCTTATTCCATAACAGGCAGGGGTGATCCTGCGGATTGGGAAGCATTATGCAAACAACCACCAAACACAGCACAGCGGATAGATTTTGATGAATCGGTTGTAGTTGGCGAATGGGTACACTTAGCAATGGTAGTTAATGATTCCAATATGTCCCTTTATTTCAACGGCGAGTACAAGAATTATACAGATGTGTGAGGTGTGCCGAGCCCATTCAGCCCAACAACTGCCACTATAGGGGCTTTTGTTTGGTCAACAAACTATGCCCATGAGTTTGATGGATTGATTGATGATGTCATGGTGTTTACCCGGCCATTATCAGCAGAAGAAATAACCGCCTTGTATGCAAACCAAACATCAAAATACGCAGAACATAACTTCACAGACCTAGCAGAGGGAAATTACATATTCACTGCTTATACCCAGGATGCTGGGGGAAATGTTAATAAGAGTGAAAGGACAGTCTCCGTAGACGTAACTATCCCAAGCATAGCCTTTGAAAACCCAACACCTCCAGATAATAATATAACAGACAATAATTACATATATGTGAATGTATCAGCTTCTGACGCAAACAACATCTCCACCTTCATAGACTTTAACAATTCCTTAATCTCCTGGTGGAGGATGGATGATGTGAATTCCACAGGAGATCCGATAGACTACATGAACTTGAATAACGGAACAGCAATAAATCAATCAACCCAGACAGATGCAGGTTATTTAGGAAAAGGATTTGAGTTTGATGGTGATGGGGATTATATTTTAACAGAACAAGGGTATGGTGGGGAAAATGAGATAACTGTCAGTGCTTGGGTTTATGCAAAAGATGATGGTAACCTCAGCTATATTGGTGCATCTGGAAGACCAGGGCCTGATAGAGGAATGAAAGACTGGATATTGGGTATGAGTAATTTAGACCCACAGCAGGTGAGATTTCAGGTTTCAGATGGTGTCGCAACACAGATTGAGGCTACCACAACCACTGGAATAAACCTGAATGAATGGACATTTTATGTTGGTACTTATGATGGACAGACAGCAAGAATCTATAAAAACGGAACAGAGGAAGATAATGATGCTTTCGGTTCTGCAAGAAGTATTGGGGATGCAGGATACGACTTAAGCATGGGATCTGCACGTAATCAGGCTGGTTCATGGGGAGGTTTTTGGAACGGAACGTTAGATGATGTAATTATCTTAAATAGAAGTCTTACTGATGATGAGATTCTCGCTTTGTACGCAAACACTTCATCAAGATATCTAGAACAGAATTTCACAAACCTGACAGACGGAAACTACACATTCAAGGCACATACACAGGACAGGGCAGGAAATATGAATGAGACTGAGGAAAGAACTGTTACTATTACTACTCTAGACACAACCCCACCAAGCATAACCTTTGAAAACCCAACCCCCCCAGACAATGATATAACAGACAATAATTACATATATGTTAATGTCTCAGCTTCTGATGCAAACAACATATCCACCTTCATAGACTTCAACAATTCCTTAATATCCTGGTGGAGAATGGATGACATCAATGCAACAAATGATCCCACTGACTACATGAACAGGAATAATGGAACAGCAATAAACCAATCAACCCAGACAGATGATGGCTACCTAGGAAAAGGATTTGATTTTGATGGAGATTGGGATTATATTAATGTTGGGAATGATAATAGCTTAAAACCTTCTTTACCTGTTAGTATTTCTGCCTGGATTAAGTTATCTGAGTTAGGGGAATACCAGCATATTGTATCAATAGATGACCAGGCACCTACATATTATGGAATATGGTTAATGGTCCTAACAACAGATGATATATCTATTAATTTTGGAAACGGAGCTGGTGGTGCCAGCCAGAGCTTTAGAGAAAGCAAGACATCAAGTTCTGCATTAACTACAGATACTTGGTACCATATTGTTGCTGTTGTAAGGGGTGCAGATGATATGGACATATATATTAATGGAACAGATGATGGAGGTTCATATAGTGGTAATGGAAATACCTTTGTTTATGGTACTGGAGATGTAAGAATTGGCTCGCGAAATGATGGATATGAGTTCAATGGCACAATTGATGACGTGATGATTTTCAACAGAAGCTTATCAGCTGAAGAGGTTGCAGGATTATACGCAAACAAGTCTTCTGAATATCTAGAAGTTAATTATACAAGCTTAGTATATGGCAACCACACGTTCAAGGCCTATTCCCAGGACATTGCAGGAAATATGAATGAGACTGAGGAAAGAACTGTAAATATTACTACTCTAGACACAACTCCACCAAACATAACCTTTGAAAACCCGACACCTGATGACGGTAATGAAACAAACAACAGTTACATATATGTGAATGTCTCAGCATCTGATGCAAACAACATATCCACATTCATAGACTTCAACAATTCCTTAATATCCTGGTGGAGAATGGATGACATCAATGCAACAAACGACCCAACAGACTACATGAACAGGAATAACGGAACAGCGATAAATCAGTCT
>CP070801.1:333780-337418 GCA_020343575.1 Candidatus Aenigmatarchaeota archaeon | reverse complement strand
CCCGTGCTCGATGAGAAAATCAGGGTAAAGAGGACCAAGAGGGAGGCGAAGATGCTTTCAAGGGCTGCAAGGGCAGGGATTACTGTCCCGAATGTTTTGGGGTTGGAGAAGAGCAGCATAAGGATGGACTTCATCGAAGGAAAAACCGTCAAAGATTCCCTTAATGACCTGCCAGAGAAAGAGAGGGTCTGGGTCAGCAAAAGTATAGGGGAGATGGCTTCTTTCCTGCACAAGAGTGGAATGGTGCATGGGGACCTGACGACATCGAACATGATACTGAAGGATGAAAAACTGTATCTTATAGACTTCGGGCTTGGAAAGTTTTCCCAGAAGGTTGAGGACCAGGCCGTCGACCTTTTCCTGCTTTACGAGGCCCTCAAGGCAGCGCATTACAAGTATTTAAATGAAACTTGGCAAAACATTTTAAAGATTTACAAACAAAATTACTCAAACGCTCCTCAGATTTTGAAGAGGTTTGAAAAAATCTCACTGAGAAGGAGGTACAAATAAGGTGATAATATGCCTAAGAAGGAAGCTAAAGGAAAGGGGAAGAAAATAAAAGAAGAGGCTGGAGAAGAAAAGCTAAAGGAGAAAGTAGAAAAGGAGAAAAAAGAAGAGGCGAAAAAATTTGCCAGATATCCAGTTGAAAGTAGGAATGAACGCATCAAGGAATGGATACCGAAAACCAATTTGGGTAAGAGGGTCCTGAATGGTGAATTCAAGACCATTGATGATGTTCTGAAATCCGGGGAACTTATTCTGGAGCCTGAAATCGTCGACTATCTTGTTCCTGACCTGAAGAATGAGGTGATTTATATCGGTGGTTCTCCAGGGAAGGGTGGTGGTATAAGGAGAACCGCAACAAAGAGAACTGTCAGGATGCACAAGTCAGGAAGAAGGTTCAAGCTTACATCTGTTATTGTGGTTGGTAACGAGAACGGGATCGTTGGCATTGCCAAGGCGTCTGCAAGGGAACATAGAAATGCCCTGGAGAAGGCATTGGATCAGGCCAAGACAAAGGTGATAAGGGTCAAGACGGGGTGTGGCTCCTGGGAATGCGGATGTGGTGGCAAGCATTCCATACCGTTCAAGGCGAGCGCTAGAATCGGTTCTGTTGAGGTTGTTCTCTATCCTGCGCCAAAGGGTGTAGGTGTGGTTGCATCAACAGCAGCAAAGAAGATACTGAAACTTGCAGGAATAAAAGACATCTGGGTAAAAACAAGGGGACAGACAGATACAAGGGGAAACCTCGCCTTCACAACTTTTGAGGCCCTCAAGAATCTGAACAGGGCAAAGGGTGATCTTTAATGTTTTTTGTTATAAGAATCAGGGGTCCTGCAAAAACGGATAAGAGGATAGCCGATACCCTGAAAATGCTCAGGTTGAACAGAACCAATCATTGCGTATTGGTTCCTGAGAACCCAACCTTCGAGGGAATGTTCAAGAAGGCAAAGAGTTGGATAACATGGGGCCAGATAGACGACAAAACCCTGGAAAAGCTCGTTTTCAAAAGGGGAAGGCTGGATGGGAACAAAAGGGTTGATCAAAAGAGAGCAAAGGATATTGCAAAAAAAATAGTCAAAAACCAGTCCCTGAACGGATTGAAAATAAAACCAATCTTCAGACTATCCCCACCTTCAAAGGGTCACAAATCCGTAAAGCTTTCATACCCAAAAGGGGCTTTGGGTCCTAGGGGAGACAAAATAAACGAACTGATAAAGAGGATGATATAATGGCAAGGAAGAAAATTGTTAAGCGGAGAGGGTACAGAACCCATGGCTGGGGTTCGCAGAAGAAGCACAGGGGAGGCGGATCCCGAGGCGGCCGTGGGAGAGGAGGAGTCCTGGACCAGAAGAAGGTATGGCTTTTGAAAAGGGGAGAGAAGCTAGGAAAGCGTGGTTTCAAATCCCTCAAGCAGAGGGGATTAAAGCCTTCAGGAAATGCGATAAATCTGAGAGATGTGGAAAAACTTGCCGGGAACAAAAAGGAAATCAATCTTCTTGATTATGGTTATGAGAGGGTTTTGGGTTCTGGAGAGATCAAAAAACCCTTAAAGGTCAAGGCAAAACACTTCTCAGCAAGAACAAAGGATAAGATAAAAAAGGTTAAGGGAGAAGTGATAAACGTATGACCAAAAGAAAACTCAAATGCCCCAAATGCAAATCAGAGCGTGTTAGTTTATGGATGGGAGCAAAGCTGGGAATCCAATATTTCTGCAAGAAATGCGGCTACAGGAGTCCCCTAATAATTGAAGAGGAGTCTAAAGAATAAAAAACTATTTTTAATAAAGTAAGGCAATTATATTGTAACAAAAGGAGATAACATGGGATTTGAGGAAGGATACATAGCGTTTTTGAAAAGAATTCCAGGGATCGCGGAACCAATTACGAGACCGACCTTTAAATCCAAGCTTAAATGGACAGGACTCATACTGCTTATCTACTTTGCAATGACCCAAATCCATGTTTTTGGGATTCCTGAACAGTTCGAGAGCCAGTTCCAACTCTGGGAAACCCTTCTGGGATCGAGTTTTGGAACCCTGATGACCCTTGGTATCGGACCCATAGTCACAGCATCCATTATCCTGCAGCTCCTTGTTGGTTCCAAGATCATTCCCTGGGATTTGACCACAGATAATGGCAGGGTTCTTTTCCAGGGAACGCAGAAGTTTCTGGCAATAGTCTTCTCCTTCCTAGAGGGTGCAATATACGTTATGATGGGAGCTGTACCAGCTGCTGCTCCAGGAATGTTATGGATAGTTATACTTCAAATCGCATTGGGTGGTATACTGGTAATATTCATGGATGAGCTTATATCGAAATGGGGATTCGGGTCAGGAGTTGGTTTGTTCATTGTTGCTGGGGTATCCAAAACCATTGTACTTAGGGCATTCAATCCATTGACACAGACAGGGGGGTTTCCTGGTCCTGGAGCTGGACCAGTGGGTATAATTCCCTTCGCAATCACTGCAATTGGTGTTGGAGAGATTGCAAATGCTCTGTTATCCTTCCTTCCAATAATAGCCACAATAATCGTGTTTGTTCTTGTTGTTTACACCAATGCTATCAGGGTTGAGATACCATTGGCCTTTGGATCGATAAGGGGGTTTGGAAGGAGGTGGCCACTGAAGTTCTTCTACACCTCTAACATACCTGTCATTCTTATAGCAGCTTTACTAGCAAATGTCCAGTTGATGGGAAGGGTGTTTGCTGACAGGGGAATCCCGTGGCTAGGAACATTCGATTCCCAGGGAATCCCAGAGAGTGGTTTGGTCTATCTGCTTTCACCACCGAGTATAGGAACCGCTGCAGGCATGTCCATGTCCATTCTCTTGATAACCATGGGCATTTTCGCCCTCCTGGGAGCTGTTCTGGCGTATTTCACAAAGAGGACGGGATGGAAGCTCGTTATTGGTTTTGCTGCAATTGGTGGCATAATAGAGTTACTGATAGTATCGAGTCTAGGTATAACCGCGTTTGCAAGCATAGCCATGATTGATCTTCTCAGATTTGGGACCTATGCCCTCTTCATGATCGTGGGAGCGGTTATATTCTCAGTTTTCTGGGTAGCTACAGCAGGAATGGATGCCAAGGCCGTAGCGAATCAGATACAGTCCACTGGTATGCAAATCCCTGGAT
>CP070801.1:329872-333680 GCA_020343575.1 Candidatus Aenigmatarchaeota archaeon | reverse complement strand
TAGCTCTTCCATAGCCTCAGGGATCCACTCTAGCATAGAGTCAATATATGCCGGGTCCAGATTATTCTTTCCAATATCCCTGATTACCTTAGCTACTACTGGCTTTATTGATGTCTTAGTGTACTCCATGGTTAGTATGTTACTGTTTCGTACCTTAAATGCAAGTTTTTGTTCTGATTATTAGCCTCAGTAAGTATCCCTTTTGCTCCCAGGACTCTGGTCTGCTCATCTCCACTAGAGTTACTAGTAGGATAGAAAGCGTAGACTTTCCCATTACGAAGCATAGGTACTCCTGAAGATCTGAACCTTTTGGTCCAGGAGAACCTCAGGTAAAACTCTGAGTTCCTATATATGAACCAATTTTCTCCTCCAGGGTATTCTTTAGATCTCGGACGTTTGTCCTGAGAGATCAGTTCTTTGCGCCTAGCCTTACTGGCTGGCCAGTCTACTGAAGGTGCAAACCGGTTAATCTTTTTGATCCTTAGTTCACCCAGTCTGTTGCCCAAGTTTACTGTATCTCCGTCTACTATAGCTTCTACAGCCTTTTTATTGAACTTACAAGTTATCTCATGAAAGAGCTTGTAGGTCATTAAGAGCTTCTTCTCATCAGGAGGCAAAAGAGTTAACTGGTCTATCTTCTTCCTGATATCATAGATCTCTTTTTTTAACTCAAAGATCTTGACTGTATAGCTGGTAAACTCATAACGCTCAGTATCTTTCTTCTCGAGCCTTATGATTTCCTCGTCTATATCCAGAAGCCTTTGGTTCAGAAAATTAAGCTCATGCTTAATTGTGTACCATACTTCTGTAGTTCTATGGTCTTGCAAAGACTTGGAAGGTCTTCGCTTGACCAGTAAGTAAGGCTTCTCACGTTCCAGGTTTTTAAGCCAGAAGAGAAAGATCTCCCTGGTACCTAATACTTTCGGTTTCCTTACTTCTAAACTCATTCTCCTCCTGGTACAGCTGCATCTTCTACTTTATCTACGTTCACTACAGCAGGCTGTGGGAACATATTTCTCAGTTCTACATTCAGAATATCCCGCATTACTGCATTCAGGATATCTTCAGCTATTGGATAAGGAGCGTCAGGATCAAAGCAAACCTGAACGTCAGGATCCAAACTGCATGCACACTTCTCAAATGAAGTAGGATCTGAAAGAATTCCCCGGACCCCTATATGCTTGATCTTTTCAATGTTAGTAATGACTATCCTGTTGTCCTGCCAGAACCACTTAGGCTTCTCTGCTGTGTACTTGGATGCCTGGTGGAACTTGATGTACTCCGGTTCCAGATATCCAAATGAATGAGAGTAGTCTGCCGTGCCTACATAATCCCAGATAGTACTCTTAGACCTGATAGGTTGAGGCAACTCACAGCTGATAAACCATGGGCATTCTAGATCCACATCACAGTCCAGAGTGTCTGTCTCTTCTACTTCCACAATGAATGACTGTAAGAACTCCTTTCTCTCAAAAGGATTATTATCCAGGAACTGTCGGGTATAGTCTGCTCTTTTATATCCTATGATATCTTTCAGCTCATTCTGAAGATTAACATTAAAAGGCTGGCCTACACGGTCAGACAGAATACTGATAATTTTGTTTAAACTAAGGGCCATATCTGTTTCTTTAAGACACTAAATTCTTTGCTTTCTTTTGCCACTTCTCCATGATCCAGGCTATCAACCCGTTCTTACCTACTATCTGCCATCCAATTTGAGGCCAGATGCCACCAAAAGTATAGAGATACCAGGGCCATACAAAGTCATCATCTACGTGATCTCTCACTAATAAGACTAGCTTGTCATCCAAGCCTAGAATAAAGATAGATAGAACTAAAGACAAGACCATGTTAAGCCCCTGTTCCTTTACTTCAATCCAGAAAGCAGTCAAAGAGTTATTCTTGTGGTTCTGCTTCATATTATAGCTGACTACCAGTAAGTAGTAGATCAGTATAGAAGTTATAGACAACCAGACAGGGTCGTGCATTAACTCCTCACACAAACGCTCACTAGGGGACTCCATTGGTTCTTCCATAGTTTAGACTTTGTAAAAAGACATGGAGTCTCGCTTCTCCATGCCTTTTTGGTTCAACATTAAACCCAACCTCGTCGCACCCTGCCTTGAGACTTAGAGTCCGCAGGACTAGCCTCTTCTGCAGGTGCCGGTTCTTTTTCAGCTATTGCTGCCTCCAGTTCTTTTACTGTTAGAGTATCATCCGGTGCTTCACCGTAGAGCTCTGCATACTTTTCTTGCAAGTCTTTCTTTGCCATTGTTATAGTTTTAAGTTAAAAGTTACTTTCCTTTTCTAGCCCTGATTCTTTCCAGTCTAGCTTCTCTCTTCTCCCTGACACGTTCATGCTTCACCCGCTCTTTGTTGATCTTAATATTGGCTATAGCCCTACGTTGAGCTACTTTCTCTCTGCGCCTCGCGTCAAAGTAGAAACCTATGCAGGTCATAAATACAGCATCAGCAGAGTACAAAGCTTCAGAAGGAACCTCAGTAAATATCACAGCTGTATGGAGAACTACCCACATACCAGCAGCTATCAGTGTTATCAGTGGCCGTATCATCTTAGCCAGTTGATTGTCACTGTTAGCGTCTATCTCTAACCTCCTAGTCAGAATGTTCTCCTTCTCTTCTTGCGATAGTATGTTATCATCTACTGCTTCAGAGATCTTATCAGCTGCTTTAAATACGTCAGTTATTCCCATGATTTAAGTACTAACATCAGTTACTTTAATAAACCCTTTTATTCTCAATCCTGAGGTAGTCGTCAGGTTAAGCTTCCTTTTCTTTTCAGCTACTATATACCCTTCTCTTCCTCCAGCATCATTAGTATTACCCTCTACTGATACAAACCCTCCAGGAGTTACTTCAGTTACAATACCGGCATGGCCAGACCAGTGAGGCTTACCTTGCTTGTATTTCTGCCAGATGACTATATCACCAGGCTCTGGAGTAGTAGATATACCATAACCAGCCTTCTTAAAACCGTTATAGGTAGCTACAGCTCCACCAGACATGATCATCCCCAGCTCTCTGACCTTAGCCTGGTCCTGTACAAACGCCAGTTTCCAGACTAACTCTACAAAGAAAGCACACCAAGCTTCTGTTCTTTTCCAGCCTACAGCTTCCATCATATCCTGGAAGTCCTCATCTTTAAAGCCCAGGTTTCCTTTAATCTCTTCCTGGCCTATAAAGCTATTTGCTGTTTTTACTATCCGGTCTCTTATTTCCATTTAACAGCCCTTTACTTTTATAAATGTCTATTCCTGCCAGGATAAGTACTGCGCCCAATAGGATCAGGTATGTACCATCTCCAAATACAGGGTACTCTGTAGTTCGATTACCATTCACCAAAGTCATGTAGATCAGGATCCCCATGACTATGACTTTACTGGCTTCGTCAGCAGTGAACTTCCTGTCATTGTACATGCCGACCAGTAACAAAACAAACAAGATCAGTGTGAAGATTACAGCAGATCCTTGAACTGCCAGTACCATTATTTCTTTAGCTTCCATTATGTTTTAGCCGGTGCTTTTTTCTTTTGTCCATTAGATCTGTTTACTTTCATTCTTTCAGATCTACATACTCTCTTATTGGCATCCCTGGTAATATTAGTGCTACAGTGTTTGATTAGCCACTCAAACCTTTTAGCTATCAGAGATTGGTAAGATTCTTCAAGACCTTCAATGTCTGGATCGCTATAAATAATCTTACCAGTAGTAATGTCATGAGGGTACTTAAAGTTGTAAAAAGTATCCAGCTCATGAGTGACTTGCTTAAGGTCTTTCCAATCATTCT
>CP070801.1:317729-329772 GCA_020343575.1 Candidatus Aenigmatarchaeota archaeon | reverse complement strand
TTCTAAGCAAGAACCTCTTTATACTATGGATACTGTGCAAAGCTTATTGAACCAGCTGAAGAAAGAAGATTTGAGACATTTTACAAGATACGATTTGAATCTTGCGATAGATGGTATGGAAATGCGTAGTGATTTAGAGAGGTTCAGACAAGTGATGTCTAAAAGAAGGGGTAAAAGAAATCTTTTCACCTACAAAGGAGTGTTAGACATATTAGACTATCATAAAGGAAAGCTGAGAAAATATGAAGAAGAAGAAATCCCTGAAATTCTTAAGGTTATAGTTGGCACTATCTGATACTCGTAACCTCTTTTTAAAATCTAGAGGACAATAATGATTTAATGAGACTCTACGACCTGTGTTTGAGGACAGATAATCCGAAGGAAACGATAGAGATAGCCAAAAAACTTGGCTGGAACGGGTTGGGATTGATTATTCCGTATTCTGTGAACTACATGAAGGAGCTGGGAGCCCTGAAAGACAATGTGAAATCATTAAAGAGTGGGGTTGATGTGGGTCTCGGGATCGAGATAAATACCAAGGATTCCCACGATGTCAAGAAAATCGCAAAGGCCGTAAGAAGGGATGTTGAGCTGGTCGTGGTAAGGGGAGGAACCCCCGAAGTGAACAGAATCGCCCTCGAAACCCCAGAGGTCGATATCCTGACACACCAAAGCGATATGAAGATAAATCATGTCCTTGCTAAGCTCGCTACCAAGAACAACGTGGCAGTGGGGTTTGTTTTCAGCAACATCCTGCTCTCCTACAAAAGGACCAGGATATCCTTGTTCTCAGACATGATAAACAATGCCAAGATTCTGAAGAAGTACAGATCACCCTTCATAATCTCTTCTGGTTCTCTCTCAGCATGGGACCTTCGCTCACCCTCAGACCTCCTAGCATTCGGCAAGCTTCTGGGATTCCAGGAGAACCAAGTAAATCAATCCATGTCTGATAGAATTCTCAGGGAGAACAGGAAGAGGTTGGGAAAGAAATGGGTAATGCCTGGTGTGGAGATTGAGTAATTAGTGGCTGTATAATCCTAGGAAATCAGGATCAATAGAATCAATAAAATCCATATCAATTTTAAGTCCAGCAATTTCAAATAATCCGCTCAATCGCCTGTCGTCTTTTCTCTGAGACTCTACAAAATCTTTGTATCTGGCTCTACACTTCTCACAATCTATAACATGGGATTTCATACTTTTCGCAATCATGGTCATTCTTTTTCCGATCTTTCTGATGGATTCGTAGCCCGAATGGGCTTCATCCCAAATCAGGGGGGCTTCTTTTTTGAGTCTTTCTACATACTCATCAATGGTCATGTCTTCGTCTTCATCAGGTGAAAATCCCATTGTAAAATAATTCATCAGATAGAATTCATTATGCCCCAGATCGTATTTACATTTTTTCATAAGCTACTCATTTTTTAGCAAATCCATAACCTCGTCTATCTTATTTTCCAGCAGGAGTTCGAATACGTGCTCGAAGGTTTTTGGATTAAGCTTGAGCTCCCTCAGGTTCTCGTAGAGGAGTTTTTTCCAGAGCTCCTGGACAGAAAGCCTGTGCTCTTCCAGTGTCTTTGCCTGTATCTTCTCCTCCTCGGTTTCCTTTCTGAACGATACAATAGCCTTGTCCACGAACCTGGACTTTATTTCATCCAGCGGAAGGTTTTTCTCTTTGCCCTTCAGTTTTATCCTTACGATTGGTTTCTTTTTATGCCCGGTTTCCAGGATTTTCCCTATCTCGTTCTCTATATCATCCCTCTCCAAGTTTCCTGTATCCATAACGACATAGTAAACTTTTCTCTGGTTTTCAATCACCCTGAACTCAGATTTTCTGGATTCTGTTTCGAATGACCAGAACCCCATGGGTTTCATGGACTCCTTGGTTATCTGGGTCGTTACCAGAGAGCCTGGTATGATAAATGGGGACTCTCTGTAAACAGATTTCTTCGGCTCGTGCATGTGCCCACATATGTAGAGATCAAAATCCCTTGGTAGTTTCTCTACCGGGAGAAGGTGGGGGGCATACATGAAGGGAGAGAGTGACTGGTGGAACATGAAGATATTGAAGCAGTTCTCCACGGGCTTGGGGTTCCACTGATCCAGAACTCCTGCAGAAAACTGGTCCGGGACCCCTGACATTCCCTGGATGCAAATTTTTTCGCCATTTTTCTCCAGAACCACACCGTTGCAATGTAAGTATATCAGAAAACCAGCCCTTTCAAGCGCCTCCACAGGGTTCATTAGACCCCTCACCCTCCTCTCATGCGTTCCATGTATCGCAATCACTGGAATCCCCTCGGATTTTATGAGTGGTATGTCCTCCACTTTCTTGCTTATTCCCTTTGAAATTCTCACACCGTTCTCAGCGTGCATGGGTTTTGTCAGGAGCTGCATTGCCCTTACAAAGACCTCTGTGCTAGGAACCCTTGTATCGAACATATCCCCTGCTATAAGTATAACATCAGAATCGATGCTCCTCTCTATCGCTTCCTTTGCTGCCTCAAACGCATCTTCCTCCCGCTCTGTTCCAGCAGCGAAACCAAAATGGAAATCAGAGAGAATGGTAATTTTCATGCGTTATCACCACATATAACTATCAGTTCTAAATTTTATAAAGGAGTTACAGTCCCCCTGAAATCAGTTCCTTTATGTGTTTTGCCCTCTCCATTGGTGATATTGGTTCATTACCATCATAGTTATCTACTCTGCCCTGATATACCCTGGTTTTCCAATCCACCGCATGTGGGAATTTTTCCCTGCAGTACATCATTCCAGGAACAGGAAGAAAACCTGAACTGAATATTTTGTATAACCCCTCAGGAGTGTATGGGTCATCTACAGAGCTGTCAATCGCGGAAAGCATGGTCCTTGCGCCATCAATAAGGTATTTTGTTCTTTCCATAACTTCAGGATGGGCTGACATATCATAGACTTCTCCCTTTCTTCTAAGATTCCTGTAAGAGTCAAGGGCGTGTCTTGTGACCTGGATACTCTCATCTATAACATCGGGTGTTGCAAGACCATATCCTTCAGAATAACTAACAACATGTATTATATCAGGGCTTTTTGTGTTGCTAGGGTCTATATCATCCATAAGCGCAGTCACAGACGCCAGTTGTTTCCTAGCTTTAACCGGATCATGTGAAAGGTAATTCAATCCCGCCCTTGTCTGAAGGTAGGTTCTGAAACCAGGATCCTCGAGTTCCCTCACAAGATGCAGGGTTGCCCTTGTCTTTGCGAGATCATTCACTCCCCATGTATATTTCGGGTCATTAAGCATATTCTGTATTATGAAATCGCTCACACCCAGACTTTTTGCAGCTTTTGCTGCTATAACATCAGAAACCACATAAGTTATGTCATCAGACCCCCTGAAAGCGAAATGGTGCGGGACATTGGCTTCATAGGGTTTGCCCACGGATGCTATATATTTTATGGTATCCATATGCTCTTTAAGGTTCTTTTCTACGGTGTTTGGCCCCCTACCATCGATCTCAGAAAACCACCACAAGGACAACGCGTGCCATGCTATGTTTATGGTGTCTTCGTACATCCTGGCCAGCTCCCTAATGTTTCTTGTTCCTGCATAGGTTCTGACCTGCATTGGCCTAGCCGCCTCCCATATGGCAGCATATTCTTCAGGAGAGTTCACAGGGACACCACCCCCATTTGGAAGATTACCCCATTCATCGCCAAACCTTTCTTGTGTTAACTGGGAAGTTCCTATCGAAAGAACATCCAGGAAACCGCTTTAAGCAAGACGCTCTGACCAATCTATGAACTTCTTTACAGCTTCCTCCCTTTCAGGGCTATATGGGCCCGCATGTGCCCTTATTATCGGAGGCAGATTCCTTTTCCTTGCATCCATTATTCTGTCAACCACCTTTTCTTTTTTTGTTCCGAAGTTCTTTGTCTTTCTCCTATCTACCGGTTCTACATGAATAAAATCCCCCCTTTCAATAACATCGTTACCGAAATTTTCTAATACAGAATCATAGGGGTGTTTTCCAAACAGGTCAGAAGCTGGTCCCGGGTCAATCCCAAGAATATCAAGGCTTTCCATGGGGGATTCATCACCGTAAAAAACCGTTACATCGTCACCATATACCTGCCTTATTCTGTTGCATGCATCAGGCAGCCCAGCAAAACAGACCTTCTTAACAGGACCTCCTTTCTTTTCAATCACCCCCTTGTCCTCAAGCTGGTACATGAGTCTGCGGAAGATTGATACAGCATCGTCAGGGTCAAGTCTGTAGCTTAAACCGAGAACAGCAATATCGTTATCATATATCCACCTGAGAATCCTAGATGAGTTGTTGGCGTCACTTGGGTTGCAAAGCGCCTTCGCAACGTTTTCGTCAGCTATTACTGTTCTGTAACCGGATTCTCTTAGTGCTTCATCTATCACAAATATACCAAGCGTGTGTGCATCTATGTCTGTCTTGAGCAATCCTATTTTATCAGAGGGTTTTATTTTTCTGTGCATGTTATCGACCTGTTGATGTTTAACCATTAGTTTTTTATCTCATTCGTTCGCTAAGCATGTTGAACAGCTTCTTTCATATGTAAACCCAAAGCTTAAATATGCTTTTTCTCAATATTAGTTTATGCGTAAGAAGTATATTGTGACCGGTGGTTGCGGTTTTATAGGAAGCAACCTTGTGAAGAGACTCGCGAGCGATGGGAATGAGGTTGTGATAATTGATAACCTATCCACAGGGAAGGAAGAGAACGTAGATGGGGGGAAGTTCAGGATTCTGAAGAGCATAGATGAGATTAAGCAACTGAACGAGAACTTTGACGGCATATTCCATCTGGGGATGCCGAGCTCAACTCCCATATACAGAGATGACAGGAACATCATAGGAAAGACAGTAGCCGAGACCATAACCCTTCTGGAATATGCAAGGGAGAAGAAACTCAAGATTGTTTTCGCTTCGTCTTCTTCTGTCTACAACAAGCAAAAACCCCCCTTCAGGGAGGATCTGCCTGTCATACCAACGGACTTCTATACAGAGACCAGACTCTTCATAGAGAGGCTTTGTAGGGTCTACTATGAATTCTATGGGGTGAAGAGCATAGCTCTGAGATTGTTCAGCGTTTACGGAGAGAATGAAGATAGCAAGGGGAGGTTTGCGAACCTAGTTTCCCAGATAGAGTGGGCAAGAGACAAAGGAGAAACTTTCGATGTGTACAACGAAGGGAAGACCACAAGAGACTTAACCCACATCTCAGATGTCGTAGACGCGTTCATAACTGCAATGAACTCTGATATAGACTACGACATAATAAACATCGGGACAGGAAAGGCATATACGATAAACGAAATTATAAAGGCTATAGGACTGAAAAACTACAGGTACGTGGAGACCCCAATAAAGAACTACGTTGAAGAGACCCAAGCCGACACCTCAAAAGCCGAGAAAGTGTTGAGATTCAAGGCTAAGAAAGATGTTATGGAATACATAAGGAGCAGAGCAAAATGAAGATCCCCCACAAAAAGTTTCCTAAGAAGGTCAAGCCGATACGCGAGACCGAAATCTATTCTATCCATGACCTGATTTTTCTGAAGAACCTGAACGTTAGTATGACTGTTTTGCATCCAGGCAAGGCGACCTCTGGACACGAGCATAAAAAAGAGGAGGAGGTTTACGTCTTCTTCGAGGGGTCAGGGAGAATGCAGCTTGGGGAAGAAAGGTTCAGGGTAGAGAGAGGGGACATAGTTCTTATAAAGGCAGGAAAATTCCACAAGGTATTCAACACAGGTAAGAGGGATTTGGTTTTCCTATGCATTTTTGAGAAGTACAAAGGTAGGGGGAAGTAAGCAATTATTCCAGTATCTCAACCCTTTTACCAATAACGTCGCCAGGAAGTCCCCTAGAAAATCTTGCCCTCACAACACCGTTGCTCCCATGTGTGTTGGTTATCTTTCCGAATATCTCCTTTTTCAGTCTTCCGGGGCTTGTCCACTTCACTCTCTTTCCTATGAAACCCGAAGCCATCGCTCTCGAGTCCACTCCAGGTATTTCTAAAAGAAGCTGGTTCATTGTCTGGGTGTGTCTACCCCTCCTGAAGTTGAGTATTATCGCTTTCATGCCCATATCCTAATTATTTCCAGGCTATAATTTAAATATGTTTTCCGTGGGTTTTCAACTTTATTTCACAATCGTGAACGCTACTGCTCCTGCCATGGCCGGGTAGGAACCTATAATAAGAGTTTTTGCCAATATCTCTGCGTCTATTGCAATGACACCAAAAAGCAACAGAACAACAGCCTCTATACAAATGCATATAATGTAAAGGGTTACCAGTCTTTTGACAACAAAAACCATGCCTCCCCTTTCTATCCATTCCTTCTCATTCTTATATATAAGAACCGCGGATATTCCAAGAATAAAAGCCAGGATTACTATTGCATTTTCCCAGGCAAGCCCGGATGCGAGTTGTGGTGTGTTTATCAGACCGAATCCAATTGCCACTCCAATAAATGCTCCGGCAACGCCCCTTGTGAGCTCAAGGAGGCGATCCCTCCTGAATGTGAACATGGCGATTTTTACAAGGGCTTCTTTTATTTCCCCCTCCTCCTCAAGGATACTCTTTTCTGTTTTTTCAATATCTTTCTCTTTCTCCAGCACTTTTTTCCCTATTTTCTCAATCTCTGTCTCTTCTTCGAATATTTTTTTGCTGGTTTTTTCTATCCTCTTTTCTGCCTTTTCTATCTTCTTACCAATCACTTCTGAAATCTTCTCGGATTCTCTAATATCATCTATCATCTTATCTATTTTTTCCATTCTTTTAAGCATTCTAGAATCAGGATACCGTTTTGCCCTTGCCTTCTTTTTTGTTTTTGCCTTCCTTTTCTTTACCATATATTAAAATTGTTAAAGGAGGTTAATATAATATTAATTCTTCTTTTTAAACAGATTTTTTCTTCTTTTTGGTTTCTTTCTCAATATCTCTGAACAATTTCCTTTCAAACTCCTTCCATTCCGGTTTTTGCTTCACCTTTATTTTGATAGTCTCCTTTCCTACCTCTTTTTCTATACCCTTCAGTTCGTGCTTCTTACCCGGGGCCTTGGCTGACCAAATCCTCCTGTACTTTCTCATCTGTATAAAGAATGATGCGAGTATTGCTATGATTACGATAATCAAAACACCAATTATCATCCAGGGCTCTAAATAGAAACGCTCTTCCATCCTCTGAACGAGAACGATGGCGCTGCTTGATAACGATTCATTAGCATAGGTCAGTCTTGAATAGAAAAGATAGTATCCTGGTTCTAGATCTTCTGGTATCCTTATTTTCTTTTTCACCTCCTTCTGTTCCTGAACCGCGAAGGATTCTTCTGCATATAGAATATCGTTCCCATCAAAATCTCTGAGCGAGTAGTAGAGTGAAACATCCACTGGTTTCAAGTCACCGAAGTTATACATCAGGATGTCCGCCTCCACCTCCTCTCCCAAGTAAACCCTCTGGGGAGTTTCCTCTGTAGAAACCAATATGTCAAACAACGGTCTCCTTTCCCTTACCTCTATCACAACAAGGATAATCTTCCTTATGGAATCCGCATCTATTATAAACCTTCCTGGATATACATCGGGTTCCTCGTACTCTGATGCTGTGAAAGCGACAGATATGGTCTTGCTCTCCCCCTGTTCCAGATAAAACATATCCTCGCTCAGCACAGTGTATCTCTCTAGGTTGTTGACATCTATTGAAACCCTTAATCTCACTGTTCCTGTGTTGTTTATTGTGAAGGAATCTAGAAGGGTCTCACCCTGTTTCAAGAAGACCTTGAAGAACTTCTTGTCCACTGTGAAATTGTATATAGGTCCTGGTACAACGGGTCCTATCCCACCACCTGGGGATGGGAGTCCGGTCTCTTCGACAGAGTAGGTGGTTACAGTGTACACTGTGAATCCTGTTACATTGAATACAAAGAGAACTCCCCTCTCGTAGCTGACTATTGTGCATACATCAGAAGGGCAGGGTTCCCCATTCCTGAGTATTCTGGGGTTACTGAAATTTATCTGGTAGAGGGAAATGGTTGCTGATTTGTTCATACACGGAAGTCCTGTGGCGTTGATGGTCACAGAATTCGTGGTTATGTCTACATGCTCGTTGAGGTTCACAACAAACTCTTCATCTCTGCATTTTGTAAGGTTAACGATTTCTGAGAACACCATCTCTCCATATGTGGGAATCTGCAGATCCATGTTGTATATATCAAACATATCAGTGAAATTCATTGACGAGAAATCCGTTGTGTTGCCTGAGAACCTGGTGTATATCACGATTATATTCGGGCTCACCATTACATTGGTGCCGGTGAATATTGATGACGCCTTACCTATCAGACCTGTCTCAGACTCCAGTACCAGAACAAGAAACACAACGGATATTAGAACTATCAGGATTACTGTTTTATTCCTTTCCCTCATAATAGAAATAAGAATAACGGATTATATATTGTTTATTTTCTTTTCTTTTTCCTGTAGAAAAGCCCTATCAGGATAAGCACTATTATTATTACAATTACGTAAAGCAGTGTCCAGTCCCTATCGAATGGGTTGCATCTTACCCTTAACGTCAGGGGAACGGAAACGCCCAGAGCAGTCGCAGAGCCAGTTCCAACATTTCCTCCAGGAGCCTCCATAGCCACAACCTGTCCTTCATAACTTACCTCATTCTGCTGGCAGGTCTGCTCACATAGGAAAGGGCCCAACCAACAGTCATCCTGGTAAACCTTTGATACAGTGAAGCATATCTTGACTGGTAGTGCCTCGCTGCTTGGTGTTTCTGCAGGAACGAACACCGGTTCACTATGCTCGCTTGTGATGACCTCTGTAAGATCACCAGATACACTCAGATAAACATATACATCTTCATCCCAGGGGTTGTAGGTACCATACTCTATGCAATGTTGAGCATTCTCAGTGACCATCTCTGTCTCTGTCAACCATTTAATCCCAACACCCTTTTTTGCACTACCAGAGACTGACAGTAGTAGTGCACATAATACCAGCGTTACAAATGCTATTGCGATCTTAAATCTCATTTCAATCCCCTAGCACGGATCTCCTGTTGGTACTCCCTTGAACCATACGGTGCTGTTGTAGGTCCCTGGATTCACATATGCCGGAACATCCAGCCAGAACCTGTAGGTGTCGTTATCCCCCGGAGCTGCATTAGTCAATCCCTTCTTGTAAGTATTGTTGTCATACAGTGGGCTAGAATATGTTAGGTTTGGTTTAATGTAGTTGTTGATCAGGCTGTCATTCCATGTGTAGTTTCCCAGTGCTATCTCATCCCCGCCAGTTGTGTTGAATGTAGTTGATCTTATGCAGAAATCCACATTGGTGTTGGAATCATAGCTTAACTCTATCCAGTAAAGGGTTTCGTTTGCCCAATTCATCGGCTGCTCGGTAGAGTTGAAGTTCATTGTTGCATTGGTATCAGTGGCTGGCAGGCTTGTTATGTTACCAAAATCTATCCCGTCAGACAAGTTGCCTGATTTTGATATTGCAAGGTATTTTGCAATGACTGCCTCGGAAACGGTTGACTGTTCTGTCGCAAGGCCTATTATAGAAGTTTGTAGCGTGTATAAACTTGAGTAGAGGCCAATTGCAGCGATGGCCAAAATCAATACCAAAACAGATAAAGCTAGATTTAGCCTTTCCATAACATTAATTAGATTCGGACACTTAAAAACATATACTTTATGGACTGTACCCATACGGGACTGCCTTCACCATGACCGTATTATTGTACGTACCGGCTGGCTGACTTGCCGGGGCAGACAAGAAGAACTTAAGGTAAACCTTTGTCCCGTTCGGTAGATTGTCACCTATCTGGTTGTCTGCATACTGGAGTGTAAGTTGGAACTTCAAATCACTTGGAACAGTGTTGTTGGTTTGGTTGTAGCTATAGGTTTCGTTTCCCAGTCCCAGAACATCACCACCAGATGTTTTCAGGTCATCGTCGGCCTTGATATACAAATCCACATTCGTTCCCTCAGCTGAGACTTCTACATGATACTCTGTGATACCAGAGCCATTGTTCCCTCCTGCAGACTCATTAGTAATAGGTACAATGGATATAGTCCAGTTTACTCCCTCAGAGAGCTTATTTGACATGGAAACACCAACCGCCTGAGTGGGGTTTATTTCAAATTGCCAGGTATCTGAAAGGTTAGTCTCATAGCTATCATTCGAATAGACCCTCCAGTAATAGACATCCTCTTCCAATGCCTCAGGGTCGGTTAAGGTATAATCTGAGTTCGTTAGCCCGGTTTTCTCAACTTCCAGTGAAAGGAAGTCAGTATCATTGTCTACTTGCAAGGTGTAGGTAATCGAATCTCCATCATCATCCGTTGCATTCGACCAGTCAAAGAAGGTTGTGTTGTCTGCTGTGATGGTTCCGTTTGGGGGTTCCTCCAAGGTGACGTTGGTTGGGACATGGTTCTGGACTGTGAAGACCTGTAGATTCCCCTGACCTACATTTCCTGATGTATCATTAGCGTAATATCTCCACCCAACAACCTCCTGGTAGGAGAGGTTCCCTGACAAGAGCTTGTAAGAGTATACATCACCAACATTGGTTATACCGCCTGTGTAGTTGACCCATGAACCGGACCAGTTACCAGAAATCCAGACAGTTTCAAGGTCTCCGTCAGCATCCGTTATGGTCGCATTAAGTGTTGCGTTGTCGCTGTGGTAGGTCGGGTCGGGCTCCCTTGTTTCTCCTGATATGTTTGGGGGCTGCCCTAGCGTCAGATAAACCACTTTATTCGTTGTGAGATTGACTTCTGTTGAATTTTCACTATATCCTGACTTGCTGGCATTCACAGTGTAGTTTGTATAGTAAGTGCTGGTCGAATCGTCTTCCCAGTACTCAAGCAAAGCCTGTTGTGGTATCTTCCCTGATGCCTGAGTTTGTTCAGAGAACCATTGATCGCCGTTCGTGTCGTTCCCTTCCACATCTGCGCCCTCTATGATGCTACCGTCAGTCTCGTTAACGTAAACGTCCAGGTACCAGTGCACATTGAGTACTGCTGTGGCAGAGCCTCCCCAAGCCTTATCTGTGAATGTTACGTTGGTGAAATTGTAGGTTGCTGTTCCCTGATTGAAATAGACATCGTTATCGTTAACGGATTCTATTGTAGTGTCTTTAACGCTCATAGAGTCAGGACTGTAGCATAAACAATTCAGCGCATCCGAAGCGGTTCCGCTTCCGTAAGTCTTTATCTTGGAATTTAATATCTGGGCGTTGTCGCAGTTTGTTCTAATTTCGACTCCCTCTCCGTTGGTGCTCCCTGTTGTTGTCATTATCGTGTTGTTTATTAACCAGTTGTCCCCATCTAAGTATGCCAACTCATTTGAGCTGGATGTATGGGTAAAGTTTGAGTTATGTACTTCCCAATTATTGACATTGGTAGCAGTGTAAAGACATCTATACGAACACTGGGCTGTCACGTTGTCTATATAGGAGCCATGACATCCGGTTGACATGTGTATAGTTTGGTAACTTGTGCTCGTTATGTTGGTGTTGGTTATGTTGTTATTTTCTGAGCCGTCATAGAAGTATATTGCGTTTAGAGACGTTGTGGTAATATCTGCATTATCTATAACATTGTTGTCTGAAAGATCTAATCTTATTCCTCTTGCATCCCCGCTTGAATCTATGGTGGTGTAGTTGATTACACAATTATTCGATTGGTACAAATATACAGGGTTGCCGCTAATATCATTGACATCTATAGTGTTATTGTATATTGTCTGATTATTGCTGGTGTGACTGTAGATTCCCCTGGCGTAGTTCCCGGCCGTGTATATGCTGTTGTTTTCTATTGTGTTGTTATGGCTGTTTGAGGTCAGGTATATCCCGTGACAATAATCGCATGTTGTTTGTGTTGTTATGTCATTTCCTATTATAATGGAGTTGGTGGTGTTTACAAAACGTATCCCATAACTGTGGGCATCTGGATCGTCTTCTCCGTCTATATCAAACGTGTTGTTGGTTATGTTGTTGTCCTTG
>CP070801.1:313101-317629 GCA_020343575.1 Candidatus Aenigmatarchaeota archaeon | reverse complement strand
TACAGGGGATGGCCATTCCAGGTTGAGGTTGGGATTGCGTATGGTGGAACAATAACAGAACCGATCCTTATGAGGTTTGCAAACCGTGTCCCACTACTTTATCAGTCAGGTGACTGTGCGATAACAAAGGCGGCTTCCCAGGTGGACTGGAAGAGATACGGTGTGCCAGGGGACAGGATACCCGAAGCTCCAGTAGTGATATTTGTTCATTTCGCTTCTGTCTGGGTTCCCTTTACATCAGAATCCAAGGAGGCAATAGCGAACTATCCTGTGATAATAAAGGAGATAAAGCTCGCTCTACAGGACTGTGCAAGAAGACTCGGTCTGTATCTTTCTGGTGTCAGGAGGGCAGAGAGGATAGCCCAGAAGAAGCAGATATTTGAAAGATATGCAGAGGATACAGCGAAAGCGCTGGGGGAACTGACAGGAGAGGTAGAGGAGAAAATCAAGAAAACGATTCTGAAAATCGTTGAAGAGAGATGGGGAGAAATAGTTGCAGAGGAAGGTGAGGAGAATGCAAAAGAAAACCAAAAAGAAAACAACTCCAAAGGGAAAGGGTGAACCAACCGATAAGCTCGTAGGCTTTGGAACGAATGTGTTAACCCAGATAAACAAGATGGAAAACCCAGACATAAAACTACCCATCAGAGCGCTCTCAAACATCTATTTCGATGAAAAGCACAAACTTATCAGACTGGGAGACAAAATAAGCCACAGAACGTACCTGAATGTTGCGCACACAAGAAAGTTCATGCAGACCCTGCTTGTGGCCTCGGAGTGCAAGAAGATAATAAACCAGAACGTTACAACATCCATCAGGGACCTTTATTACGCCCTGAAGCACACGATACCCGGGACTAACGAGAACACATTTGAAGACCAGTCTGAATCAGATCCCATACTGGAGGACCTAGAGGCAGCTCTGAACACACTGAGGGAGGCCCTTCACCTCCAGGCAGATAGAAAAGGGTATGTTGCAGGACCCATCATGATAAATGACAGCGGAGACCGAATAGACTGCTCCAAGATGGGTTCCTCTGGATGGGCTATCCCATCAAATGTTGAGCCAGAGATCATAAAGTTTGAAAAATGTACGGCAGATTTTGTTCTGGTGGTAGAGAAAGATGCTGTCTGGCAGAGATTAAACGAGGACAAGTTCTGGAGAAAGCAGAATTGTCTGATATTGACTGGAAAGGGGCAACCTGCAAGGGGAACCAGAAGACTGATAAACAGGTTCCACAAGGAACTCAAGCTCCCGGTATATGTCCTAACGGATGCAGACCCATGGGGTTATTATATATACTCCGTCATCAAGCAGGGCTCGATAAACCTATCGTTCCTTTCTGACAGGTTGGGAACTCCGAGTGCCAAGTTCATTGGACTGACTGCTCAGGATGTCGAAAAGTATGGAATCACAAAGAACGTTACCATAAAGCTGAACCAGGGTGACATAAAGAGAACGAACGAGATGTTGAAATACGTGTGGTTCAAGCCAAAGGAGTGGCAGAAGGAACTCAGGCACATGCTTGAGAAGGGATACAAACTTGAGCTTGAGGCCCTGTCTTCGAAGGGAATAAAGTTCATAAGCGAGAAGTATCTGCCTGAAAAAATATCGAAAAAGGAATTCCTACCCTAAAGATTAAACAGCTACGATTGCCCTGTCCTTGCAGAGTGGTTTGTCGATGGTCTGATCTGATATGTGTTTTTGCCTTAGTTTACAGAAACCGAGTATTATTTTTCCCTTCTGGTACTTGTTTTCCTCCTTCATAAAGTAAGGACATTTCTTACAGCTGAATGGCATGTTTAAAAATTCTCCTCAAGATTTAAATTGGTTTTTTTTGTGATTTTGGGCAAGGCTTTAATATTTAAGTGTTTGCCTAATTTAATGTATGAGCTATACCCTGATAATATCCGAGAAGCCGACTGCAGCCAAAAGAATAGCCCAGGCCCTCTCAACCGGTGAGTTGAAGAAGCTCGGCAGAAAAGACGCTCCCTATTACAAGATAACCAGAGCAGGGAAGGAAATCGTTGTCGTGCCTGCTGTGGGACATCTGTTCGTTCTTGATGAGAAGGAGAAGGGTGCAAGGTGGACGTACCCAGTTTTTTCAGTGGACTGGAAACCAACGTTCCAGAAAAAGGAGAACCTGTGGTCAAAGAAGTATTATCAGAACATTACCAGCCTTGCGAAAAAAGCGAATGACTTCGTTTCTGCATGTGATTATGATGTTGAGGGAAGCGTGATATCTTACAACATACTGAGGTTCATTTGCGGCGTGAAAGATGGGAAGAGGATGAAGTTTTCCACCCTGACCCCACCGGACCTTGTGGAGGCGTATGAAAACTCTTCGCCACATTTGGATTTTTCACAGATCGAGGCAGGACTTACAAGGCATTACATGGACTGGTATTTCGGTATAAATATCAGCAGGGCACTCACACTGTCTGTGGAGCATGTGGGTGGTTTCTGGACCCTATCAACGGGCCGTGTCCAGGGTCCAACTCTGAACATACTGGAAGAAAGGCAAAAAGAGATAATGAAATTCAAACCAGTCCCATTCTGGCAGCTTGAGTTGCATGGTGTTCTGGGAGGAAAAAAGATTGCAGCTCTTCATGAAAAGGACAAGTTCTGGAAAAAGGACGAAGTAGAGGAAGCGATGGGAAACTGCAAGGACAAGGATGGTGTTGTTGACAAGGTCGAGAAAAAGGAGCACAAACAATATCCACCGTTCCCATTCGATCTGACGACCCTGCAGAGGGAGGCCTACAACCGTTTCGGCTACTCTCCGAAACAGACCATGGATATGGCCCAGGGACTCTACGAGCACGCCTTGATATCCTACCCTAGAACCTCCAGCCAGAAACTTCCGGCAAAGATCGGTTACAAAAACATACTGAAAAAACTGTCAGGCCAGAAAAAGTATGAGGAGTTGTGTGAAAAACTGCTGGGAAGGAAGTTCCTAAGACCTAACGAAGGGAAGAAGGAGGATCCTGCACACCCCGCAATATTCCCTACTGGAAACAAACCCAAGAAAATTAACCGGTATCAAATGAAGGTTTACGATTTGATTGTTAAGAGATTCCTTGCCGTGTTTGCTGATCCAGCATTAAGGGAGCAGGTAAGGGTGGAGATAAAGGTTGATGGCGAGACATTTCTTGCACATGGTATCAGGACACTGAAACCAAACTGGATTGATTTCTACAAACCCTATGCCGTATTCAAGGAGGAGATTCTTCCAGATGTTTCTAAGGGAGACGAAGTCAAGGTTGATGAAATCCTTATCCTCGATAAGGAGACAGAGCCCCCAAGCAGGTACAGTCAGGCATCAATTCTTAAGGAGATGGAGAACCTGGGACTAGGAACAAAGGCCACTAGGGCGCATATACTTCAGACCCTCTACGACAGGGGATACATCAGGGAGAGATCCATTCAGGTCACTGATCTTGGTGAGGCCGTAGTTAACGCATTGGGGAAATATTGTCCAGAAATCGTATCACCAGATCTTACAAAGAAGTTTGAAAGTGATATGGAACTGGTTGAGAATGGGAAGAAGAGTAGAGAGGAGATTCTGGAGGATGTTGAGAAAGAGCTTGTTAACATACTTGCCAATTTCAAGGAACACGAAAAACATATAGGTGAGGAAATATTGAAGGCAATAAAGGAATATGAAAAGAAGATCCATACCGTTGGAAAATGCGAGTGCGGGGGCGAACTGAAGATCATCCATTCGCGCAGAACAGGAAAGAGGTTTGTCGGATGCTCAAACTACCCGAAATGCACGAACTCTTATCCACTTCCACAGCATGGTTACATTGAGGTCATATCTAGGGAATGTAAATGCGGTCTGAATCTGATCCAGGTTAAAGCCAAGGGTAAAAGACCCTGGAGGTTCTGCATAAAATGCGGTTTCGAGACAAAGCTTAAGAAAAAGAAAGATTCCAAAGACGTTAAAAAGAAAGAGGAGAAATAATAATTATGGAAGAGGAAATCAAAAAGGAGGAATCCAAACCAGAAGAGAAAGAAGAACCCAAATCCGAGGAAGAAAAGAAAGAAAAGGAAGAGGAAAAACCGAAGGAAGAAAAACCAAAAGAAATAGTGGAAAGGAAGCCCTGGACAAGGTGGACAAGAGGAGAGAGAAGAGAACACCTTATGAAGAGAAGGCATGGTAGAAGGGAAAGATGGTTTGTTTTTCTTTCCTTCTCGATTCTGTTTATTGTATTCCTGGCAGCACTTTTCTATTCGATAGTTCATCAGATGGATCCTGCTTTAATAACCACTCTGATTGTAATCGTTGTGATAATATTCATAGCGGGTATTTTCTCCACACAACATGTATGGTACGCAACAGAGTAATTTTGGCAATGGAAATACTTTAGATAAACAATTAGAATCAGGCACCTTGCTGGGACTCTAGGAAAACTTCCTTTATCTCTACTGGTTCCACTTTTCTGGACCTGAGACCCCTCCTGATCACAACGAGTCTCTTCTTTGGACCTGGTACAGAACCAGAAAGAATAAGATAATCACCTT
>CP070801.1:299973-313001 GCA_020343575.1 Candidatus Aenigmatarchaeota archaeon | reverse complement strand
CAGGGACCCAGACAAGATATTGAGCATGGTTAAGAAGGGTACCAGACCGAAGAAAATAACCGACAAAAAGAAGTAGTTGTTTTTGAGATATTTATAACATTTCGAGAATATTTCTAGGATTAACATGGCAAGTGAAAAGTTCAGGATGGAACTCCCATACGTAACCCAGGATCTTCCTGGTGTTGATGGAAAAATCCGGGAAAGGAACGATCATTTCATAGTAGAGGAGGTTCCCCTGTACGAGCCGAGTGGTGAGGGAGAGCATCTCTATGTTAACATCACCAGGGAGGGAATGACCACCAGGGAGATTCAGGAGAAGCTGGCTGAGGTTTTCGATGTTGAAGTGGAAGGGGTTGGTTGCGCTGGCATGAAGGACAAGTACGCAAGGGCAACACAAACCTTCAGTGTTGGGATAGGCAAAATGGAAAGTGAATCCCTGGAAGATGTTGAGGAAAAGATAACTGAAAACCTGCCCGTTACTGTTAACTGGTTACAGATGCATACCAACAAACTAAGGGCAGGGCATCTGCTTGGAAACCGTTTCACAATCAAGATCACAAACCTCAAGGACGAACTCATAGTGGCTTTGGAAAGGGCAAGGGTGATTGCAGATCGAATTAAGGAGAAGGGGTTGCCTAACTTCTATGGTCCCCAGAGGTTCGGTCTTAACGGTGAAAATGTCAGCAAGGGATTCGAGATCATACAGGGAAATTACAGTGTGGATGACAAGTGGCTGCGTCGTCTCCTGATATCCAGTTATCAGAGTTACCTGTGTAACCGGTACCTGGCTAAGAGACTTGAATCCAAACTCTTTGACAAGATTCTCAGGGGGGACGTTGCAAAGAAGTATGACACAGGAGGACTCTTCGAGGTGGAAGATCCGGCAGCAGAGCAGTCCCGGTATGAGGAGAAGGAGATAAGCTTCACAGCCCCAATTTATGGATCAAACATGATGGAAGCCACTGGTCCATCAGGTGAGATGGAAGCAGAGGTTCTTAAGGAGTTCGGAATAACCATTGAGAAGCTTTCAAGTGCAGGGGCCAACGGGACCAGGCGGCTCGGGAGGGTTATGGTTTCTGATCTGGAACTAAGGGGGGTAGAAGACGGGCTGGTAGTGAAATTCTTCCTCCCGAAGGGAGCCTTTGCAACAACTGTTCTGAGAGAGATTATGAAGAAGGACTTGTAATTTATTAATCCGCTGGACACATATCTAATTATGAAGGGTATCATCCACATATTTGAAATAGTTATTGTTGCACTGGTCATGTTTATCGCACTTTTTCAATTCACCTACATACCAAGAATGGAGACTGACTGGCCTAGAAGCAAGATTTCTTTAATGGGCTGGGACATGCTCTTTACGCTGGATGAGAATGGGGTGAACTGGCTGGACCCAACAGAGGTTCAAAACGAGATAAAACAGATATTGAACAAAACAAACATACAGTTCAGTGTTAAGATCAGGGGAGTTCCCCCAGCAGACATATCTGTTGGGTGCATCTGTAGCTCCTCGGAGATGACCACCCTTCAGAACATTCTAACCAACCTCAACCTGAACGGAGAGAACATAAGATTCAATGTCTCGAGAATACTACCTTCCAACATCAGCTTTCCCCACAAGCATGATGTGATATTTCTTTGGGACTATGATGTCGGTGCTCACAGACCCGAGATCCTGAATTACCTTGAAGAGGGTATGGGGATGGTGGAGGTAAGGGATCTGACTTCTGGTGACATAGATTCTGTCCAGACAGACATATTTGGTCTAGTATGGAATAATTCCCTGAGCCCAAGCAGCAACAACATATCCTTCTCATCATCTACCGGTACCCCAGAATCCTACACCATCTATAAATACTTCCACCACATACCGAATTCAAGCGGACAGACCTACCCAGATCCACACTATTTCCAGAACTTTCTCTCATCAGGTGAGAGGGTTTGGCAGAGAGACAATAATACAAAGAGGATAGCCATGATACAGGAGAACTCCGGGGTTCCGGCCTGCATAATAAATTACGGTGTATCTGGGGGAGCCGGAAGAACAGCATGGCTTTCTGGACTCGGTTCCCTTGAGGAAGACGAAAGGGTTCTTATAAAATCACTGATTTTGTGGGCAGCGGGAAATGAATTTGATTTGGTGGAGAGCGACATACAAACCGAAATCTCAAAATTCTCCTTCTTCAAGGTCCTAAACCAAAATATGTACCAGCCCATTGAGATAGAGATGACCCTGGGCTATTTGTATTAGCATGGAAGAGAAGAAAACGGAATTTTGGGTTTAAGCGCAAAGATTTTAAAACCTTGCTAGAATTATAAAACAGGAATTGGTTTTGAGGAGGAAAGGGAATGGAGAAAATCAAATGTGGTAATTGTGGTAATGTCATGCAAATCAGGTGTATGATGAGACCGAAAACTGCTTTAAAAAATTGTAGACTCTTGGATGTTACAGCTGAATGTAGAATCATTTGTAAAAAATGCGAAAAACAACATTTAATAAAGTTTAGATTTAATAGAATTTAGATTCTTTTAGGTTTAAATACAAGGATTGTCGAAAAATTTTATATTCTTAAAACCATTATTTATTGGGTATTCGGATGGAAGAGGAAATAACAAGGGTAAGGCTCCCGAGAGGCAATGAAACTATAGGGGAGATAGAGGAGTTGCTGGGAGCAAGCAGATTCAGGGTTTCATGCAAGGACGGTAACGTAAGGATTTGCAGAATGCCTGGTAGGTTCAGAAGAAGGTTAAGGATCCGGGTTGGAGATCTAGTTATAGTCAAACCATGGGATATTGAACCCAACGAAAAGGGGGACATAGTCTGGATATACACAAGAACCCAGGCAAACTGGCTAAGAAGCAAGGGCCACGTCAAATGATTTAAATGGGAAGAAAAAGATTGTTTTTGCTAATAATTGTACTTATCGTTTTGATAGTGTTATCCTTCTCTATGGTGTACATATTTTTAATCACCCATGACGTACCAGAGGCAGGGGATTTCTGCAATACCTGGGGAGCACTGACGTGTCAGCAGGTTGGAACGCTTTCAGAGAACTGGGGAATTGAACTGGAACTCAGGGAGAATGGTGTTGTTGTGAAGAAGAGTTGCCTGAATGTTCTTGAGTGCGAAAGCTGCCAGGACTGTGGTTTTCTATGATTGTAACCGTAATGATACCCGAGGAGAGGAAAAGCATACTGATAGGGAAGGAAGGAAGTGTCAAGAAGCTCCTGGAAGAGAAAACAAAAACAAAGATAATCATTGAACTTGATGTTAGCATAGAAGGGGAAAGTCTTAATGCTCTAAAGGCCCAGCAGATTGTTAAAGCAATAGGTAGAGGGTTCTCCCCAGAGAAGGCGTTCATGCTTTTGGATGATGACTATCAGCTTAATGTTATAAGTCTTTCTGGAGAGAGTCCCAACACCATAAAAAGACTCTTCGCAAGGGTTATCGGCAGACAGGGCAAGACCAGGAGGAAAATAGAGCAGTGCACCGGAGCATTAATCTCTGTTTACGGAAAGACGGTTTCGGTTATAGGAAAATCATCAGGACTGGAGGCTGCAACAAGGGCGATAGAGCAGATTCTGGAAGGCAGATCACACGGGTATGTGTACAAGAGACTAGAATATGCTAAGAAACCCTAAACAGTAATCATTTCTTCTCAAAAACAGTGTAGCCACACTTTCCGCAGTAAGATCTTCCAGTGTGTGCAGCAAGCCATGTTCCTGGACCACATCTGGGACATGGGTTTTTGTTCCTTCCCAGCTCACTTCCTTTTAGGGCGTAGATTTTCTTGGGACCGACGGATTCATGTTTCCTCCCCTTTCTAGCCTTTCTATCTCTCCTCTTCACTTCCTTCTTTCCGCCTTCTTGTCCGCCCATGTTTTCACCCTTGATTATTTTTTATATAAGTTTATATTCTTTATTCTCCCTTCTTTTCTTCCTCAGCCTTCTCCTCTACTTTTTCTTCCTTCTCAGGCTCTTCAGCCTTCTCCTCTGTTTTTACTTCCTCAGGTTTTTCCTCTTCAGCCTCAGCCTTCTTTTCCGCCGGTTTCACTTCTTCCACAGGCTTTGCTTCCTCTTTAGGCTTTTTTCCCTTCTTCTTTTCCATTCTAGCCTTCATCTTTTCGAGCTTTCCTTTGGGAATGTCGTCCTTTTTCTTGTAGACGAGAATCTTGAGGTTTGACTGGGATTTTCCAGTGGCGCTGAATATCTTGTCTATTATCAGGAGATCCTCTTTAACCTTCAGTTTCCCGGAAATCTCCTTAAGCAAATCCTTTCTTGCAGGAGTAGCTTTCCCACCATGGTCTACACTGAACACAATCTCCTCCCTCTTCATAAGAGGGTTTTTCTTTCTGTCAAGAATTTCCATCTTCATCATTTCACCCACAGACAATACTTACCGGGAGCCGTTATATTCAGGAGCTGCGCAATCTCAGAACCATTTGGATCGTTTATAAAAACGATCCCCTTCCAGCTTCTTGAGAAATTGGACTGGTTGCACAGGGGGCATTTCGACCCCTCAACAAATCTCTTGCAGTTCCTACAAACCTTATCCTTTACAGCCATAATCCACCAATCAATTCTTCTTTTTAGGTTTCGGTTTTTCAACCTTTTCAGTCTTCTTTGATCCAGCCTTTCTCTTCTCCCTTTCAAACCATGTTAACACGCCTAATCCTGGCTGCCTTGTAGTGAGTCCGATCTTGTACTGGCTGGCTCCCATTGATATTGATATGACCCTTGCCCTCACCAGATCCTTCTCTTTCAGTATCCTTTTACTGTCCCTTCCTGTGAAAACCGCATTCTTAGGGTCGTAAGAAACAAAGTCGTCCATTATCTGGGAAACGTGAACCATGCCGTCAACAGGGCCCACCCTTATGAAGATCCCAAACTCAGTGACGTCTATCACATATCCCTTTACAAGTTCGTGCATCTCGGGGTGGTATACAAGGAGACCGAAGTCCGCGGGATAGTATATCGCTCCGTCGCCTGGAAGGATGTTTCCTTCACCAACATCCCCCACAGATATAACTGACAGAATCACACCCAACCTCTTGTCGATCAGGCCTTCCCACCTCTCCTCAAGACTCTTCTTGATAGCATCCTCTCTATTCGAACCGAACATCTTCGGTGGAACCCTTACCTTGTCATGCACCGTGACTATCTTGTACACATTCTCACCTTTATGTCGTTAATCTTCGATAATCAGTTATCAGCTTAATTAAAGATATTGATTATGTGTGTTTAAATATTTATAAACCTCCCTTATTCGTATTCAGTCCACTCCGCTATTTTATATCCCTTTAACTTGACAAACAAAAGAAAAGGGCGCATTTCGATCTGATAATGCGTCCCCCCTTCAATTAAAACCACAGCGATGCATTTTTCATCTCCTGCATGGGTTCCCTTTGCGGAAACATGCGTCACCATTTCCACCACCCAGCTAAGGCCCCGAGTGCGTAGATTACGCCTATACCTAAAAATGCAAAAGTACTTATCCAATTCAAGATATTGGCAAACCTCTTGGGCTCCCTACGGTTTTCTATTACTCCAGAAACCATGCACATAGTAAGCGCACTCACAAATAACATCGCTACATAGAAATGCGGATTAGATAGAAGCTCTTTCACTTCTCACCCCCTTTTTAATTTATTTGTTGATAACCCTTTACTCCAAACTCAGTTTAATGCCAGTCTTCTTTTTTACCCAAAGTATCCATTTTTTAGTATATAGATACGCAGCGAATATGGATATCTCAATCCCCAGCAAAACAGACGGAAAATCAAACGACCAAAATACGCTACCAGTATTTGACATTCTTTTAAGTCCTTCAGTAAAGAAATGGATGAAAAGGAACATAATACCCACTGAGAACAGGAAAGAGAGATGTAAGAATATGGCTAAAAAATAACTTAATGCTAGCCTTTTCATTTCAAGCCTCCCTAAAGACCCGCTGCGTAGTTTGGACCCTTTGATTTCTTTTTGGTTCTCTTTCTGAGAAAAAAGCCAAACACCGTTGTTGCCAGTGCAGAGAATGTAGAAATACCAATAAAAATTGCCTTTTTTGATACATTAATCTTTTTAAAATTCATTTACTCCTCCAAAATTTAATTTTGATTTTATTTTTTCAATAAAAATCTTGAGATAACTAATCGCTGAATCTCAGAAGTCCCCTCATAGATGGTGAAGACCCTAGCGTCCCTGTATAACCGTTCTATGAGGAACTCCTTCGAATAGCCGTAGCCACCATGGATTTGCAGTGCTTGGTAAGCTATTCTATTGGCTGCTTCTGAGGCAAACAGTTTTGCCATGGCGGCTTCTTTAGTAAAGGATTTTCCCTTATCGCATAAATCAGCAGCCTTGTAGGTAAGCAATCGGGCTGCATCCAACTGGGTTGCAATATCTGCAATCATAAACTGAAGGGATTGAAATTCAGCTATTTTCTTACCAAAGGCTTCCCTCTGTTTGGCATACTTAACAGCTTCCTCCATTGCCTGCTGGGAAAGTCCTACGGATTGGGCGGCAATGCCGATGCGGGAGCAATCAAGGCAGTGGAAAGCAATAGAAGCTCCCTTCCCCTCTTCCCCTAATAAATTTTCTGCAGGAACCTCACAGTTTTCTAAAGAAATCTCTGCTGTCAAGGAAGAATGAAGTCCCATTTTCTCTTCTATCTTAGAGATTTTCAACCCCGGAAAATGCTTCTCAACTATAAAGGCACTGAGTTTCTTAATACCTGGTTTAATCTCGGTCATGGCGAAAAGAACGAGGGCACCTGCCTCACTTCCGGTTGTAACCCAATTCTTTGTCCCGTTTAAAATATACATATTACCGTTCTTCACAGCATTTGTCCTCAGGCTAGTGGCATCAGAGCCTGCCCCAGGTTCGGTCAAAGAGAATGCTCCCAGTATCTTCCCTTCGGCTGCTTTGGGAAGATATTTCTCTTTCTGCTCCCGGGTTCCAAATTTTAGAATGGAGTAGCAGAAGAGAGAGCAATGGACACTGACAATCACAGCCACTGATGGCAGGACCCTGCTCAATTCCTCCAAGGCAAGGACAAGAGAGATGGAATCTGTTTTCATCCCTTTGTATTCAGGAGGAACAGTCATGCCCAAGATTCCCAGGTCTGCCAGTTTTTCTAATATCTCTCGAGGGAATTCGTGGTTTTCCTCCAAGGATTTTGCCTGAGGAATAATTTCTCTTTGGACAAAATCTCTGACCATCCCTTGGAGTAATTTTTGCTCTTCGGTTAGTGAAAAATCCATTTTCACCTCCAATTCTTAATGGTTTCAATTTATCTCAATCATGTAGTTGCTTGGCAACCCATGTATTTTCCAAGGGGCAGGGAGTCCACAAGCAGGGGTGAACCTCCCTACCCAACTCACTATAAATGGTAAAAGTGGATTGAATGGTAAAAGAACATTGCCCACGTAGCTTAAGAACCGTCCTTTTTACCATTACCGTTCAAATAGAGGGGGTCCGCATCCTAAACCCTGGCGGGTTTTCACAAAAGGAGGGTTTTTATGAAAAGAAGAGACTCGGACCCCACGTTAGTTTCGAAAGATAGATAAAGAATAGACAGGGTCCAACCTCCCCCCAAAATGGGATTTGGGACAAAATGGGAAAGAAGGCTACAAAAGGACCCTGCCTAAGTTTCAAAAGACAAAAGAAAAGACTAACGGAATCAAAAGGAGCTTATAGATAGAGGTAACATTGTCAAGGTCCGTGCAGGCATGTGTTGGCATACGATTTCCCTTTCACAAACCTTTCTTGTGACCCCATGAGGGAAACAACTCGGATTAGTTGATCAACCAAAACTAACCCAAGACTTTATATTTTTCTTTCTATTGTGAAGCATGAACATCTATTAATTAATGATAACTCTTAAATAAAGAATTCTGAATCCTAGAAATCCTTCTCCATAAGTCTAATAATCTTGTTCACGGTTTGCTTGACTGTCAGATCGGTTGTATCAATCCAGTAGTCGTAATTCTTCCTGTCCCTTACATCTATTCCATAATATTTTCTATATCTCTTGTTGTCGCTCCTCTCCCTCACAACCAACGCTTTCTTGCACTCCTCAAGGTTGTTGAATTTCTCTACCTTCCTCTCATCTCTGAGAACCCGCCTTGCCCTCGCATCTACATCAGCGTGAAGATATACCTTTACTGAGTGGGGAATGAAATGAAATGAAGTCCTGCCGTCCACAACGAAATTGTCCTCCTCCTTTCCGAGCTTTTCCTGGAGTTCATCAACAAATCTGTCTGTGAAATCCTCCTTCTCCCCGAGCTTGTTGAATTCCGCTAATGTCATCCCTCTTTCATACGCAGCTTTCCTTCTCAAATCCCCCATAGAGTAACGTTTAAAACCGAGCCTCTTTGCCAAAAGCTCCGCAACAGATGATTTCCCAGAACCAGCCTGACCGCAAATGGTTATTATCATCTGACCATGTCCCCTAAATCCTCTAGAATCTTCAGAATGAACTTTTCCTTTTGCGGGTCCTCGAATATCAGGGTTCCTTTTGCTCCAAAGGATATGGACTGTCTTATCATTGTCTTAAGGCTTATGTCAGATTCAGAAAGAGGGATATGCCTGATCAGTCCTGATGGACCATAGGAAACCCCTGAAAACGAGAAATATGCGTTATGAAGCCAGGACTGCCCAACCTCTGCCCTGACCTTGTCAAAAACCCTCCTGAAATCATCTTCACCCCTCAATGCACCAGAACCCCTCGCATGTATGTGGGCCCAGTTTACCACGGGTTCTGTATCCCTTGTCCTCTTCACAATATCTATAACATCCTCCAGGCTTCCCAGCTCTTTCACCCTTCCGGTTGTTTCTATACCGATCTTTGCAGATGTTCTCAAGCCTGTTATGATTTCGTTTATCTTGTAGACAACTAGCCTCAGTGCCTGATCCTGGGGCATGTTTGAGTAGAATGTAGGGTGGATTATAAATGTTCTACAGTCCATTATCGAGGCAATACTGCAGAAGGTTTTCAGAGTTTCGTCGGGCTGATCAGAGAGAGAGGGATGATGGAGGGCAAGCTCGATGTTGAATTTGTTTGCAATGTCCCTTATCTTGAGCAAATCCCCATAGTAACCCTTGTATAGGTCTGAGGCAGAGCTTATTCCTGCAAATTGTTCCTTGGGAAGAACGAACGCTTTCAGCCCAACCTTGTACAGATCCCTCAAAACTTCGAGAGTCTGGTTCGTTGTTCTGACTACCGGAATCTTGTTGCTACCGTAGTTAACACCTATTCTCATCCCCAGCCTTTCCTGTATCTTGAGGACCTTTTTCCTTATGATGGTATCCATGGTCATATTTATATTATAGCGCCACAAATACAAAAAGGTTTAAAACAGCATGCTGCATAATATTAAAGGAGATTGTATGGCAGATGTAATACAGGAATACTTCATTAACCCCATCCTCCAGAACGGCTGGTACAACCCAGTAAACACCATAGTTTATTCGATACTCTTGGTAATAGGGGTCTACCTAGTCTACAGAATGCTTAAGAGGATGGATGTCCATATAGACAGCCGCTTTTTCCTCGCGATTCTCCCGTTCATACTCTGGGGTTCCACTACAAGGGTCCTACACGACGCTGCCTACGCAGGAATCCTTTCGCCTGAGCTAAACGCGTTTTACGGGTCCCCGATATTCCCCACGCCAGGGAGCTACATAATCACCTTCGCCCTTGCACTCTTTGTTCTGCTGGTTTCCCTGCTCGTTCAGAGATTAGCAAAATTCCCTTACTGGAAGACCATGTTAGTGATAGGAATCGTATTGTGCATAATAAACTTCCTTATCCTCCCAATTTTCTACCTATTTCCCATAGCCCTGATAATCAAGGTCACTGGCCTGTGGGCAGCCGTCTTCTTCATTCCCAGGAAATTCATGGCCAGATATGTTCCCTCCTTCAACAAGCTCTTCTCCATAGAGAATACAGGGATTCTGGTTGCACACTTCCTCGATGCCACCGCCACCGTGACTGCTCTAACCCTTTTCGGCTACCTAGAACAGCATGTCGTTCCCAGGTTGTTCTTTCCCATCATGGGACCCTTTGCCATGTTTTTCCTCAAGGTTGTGGTTGTCCTCCCGGTTCTCTGGATAGTGGACCGCTACGCAGAAGAAGGAGACTTCAAGAACTTCCTTAAAATCGTTATCCTCATTCTCGGTCTTGCCCCCGGCCTAAGGGACATGATAAGGCTCGGGGTTGGGGTTTAGAATCATAATTATTTAATGTAACTATTTTTAAGTGACAAATTATAAACGTTTATAAATCTTTCGGTCAAGTATTTTACAATAAAATGGAGGTGTTTTTAATGGCAAAGAAACTCACCAAAAAACAGATCTCAAGGAGGCAATTCCTTAAAGGTCTTACAACAGGTGCAGTGGTTGGTGTAGGTGGTACTCTAGGTGGGCAATACGGAGCTTGCAGTGAAGAGAAACCTGAGGAAATAGCAGGCTTTAAGATACCATATAACAATTGGTTGACAGTAGTTGCAGCAAAACCCGACAATGTCTATATGAGTAAGTGCAAAAATCTAAAGATTGGAGCAGCTATACTCTCTCTAGAAGACCAGGAATATATTGAGCACCCAAGAATTGACTACAAGGAAAAGAACAAGCTGATCGAAAGGGAAGAGGCAATAGGAGTACATAGAGAAAATCCCCAGATGACAAAGGGTGGAAAAAGAGCATATAATCTGAGGGTGGTCGGAATAGAAGGCGGAGAGAAAGGTACAAAGAAGTACACTGACAGGATTATAGGAAGACACGTAAGAATATCAAGTGATAATGTAAGGAATTTCGCAGCAAGCCCAATTGTCAATGTAGAAGACCTTGCAGAAGGACTCTATAGAGACGTTGTTATAACAGCCAATGTGGATATAATTGATTTGAATCTTAGAAGTGAAGCCGACCAGTACAGATGATCGGAATTTTGAGAAGTCGGCTTCGCTAAATTTATTAGCCCTGACTTTTCCATGTGGTAAACGCGTTTTGACACTTGTTTGTATCGAATATGTCAGAAGGCGGACAGCACACCTTTGGCTTCAGATCTGTTCTGCATATGGGTGCTTTCTTATCCCCATCATCAGGCCCGTATACAACCGATTGATCACATTGAGTAGTACCTGTACATCCACCCATCCCTAGCGTGCATTTACCAAGGTTCTGCTTCTCCCTCCAGCCACAGTAGTCGTAGAAGAAGTAGTACTTGTAATAATTCTCCAGGACGTTCTTAACGTAATTACAGTTGTCTTTATTCTTGGTCAGTGGGCAGCCACTACCTGCGTTGTAGTTTGATATCGCGCACCTCAAAGAGGTCGCCCTCTCGAGTCTCTGTGCCAGGTATTTTGTTCCGTAATCAATGTTTCTGGCAGGATAGCAGAGGTTGCTTGGGTCATTGGTATTACACGGGTAATTATCAGGTGTATCCAAATCTTTGAATGGGAATCCCAAACCTCTTGCGGTTTCGAACCTTATCTGCATCAGACCGAAGGAGTGATCATTAACGTTTTCCTCATGGGTTTTGCTGCCTGGGTTCCAGCTGCTCTCTCTCTCTATTATTGCTGCCACCAAAGCCTCAGCTGCATAGCTGGAATCTGTGTGTGAGGCCAAATTATTGGTCCTCACAGCGGTTTCAATCTCTGTCTTGTATTTTGGTATCTCCCTGAATTCCATCCTTGTGTTGGGTTCGAAATCACACTCCAGCCCCACTGCTCCCTCTGAAACACACATACCGTCTACGCATTCCTGACCCTGCAAACAGTCATCCTTGTCGCAGCACTTACCACCGAACTCTATCCTCGTGTCCTTCTCCCTCCATTTGGTGAAGGTGTAGTTTGCATGCGCACTCACAACATAGGTCTTGGTAGGACCTGTCAGCTTTTCTGGATCCAGACCCTTGAACGGACAGTAGACAACCATGGATCCTCCGGAACGATCCCTCCATACCATTCTCGTGATGTCTGGATTACCTGAAGGCTCTTCCTTTCCTTCAGGCGTACAATCACCTTTGCGCACGAAAACACTCGGATATTCCAGAACAACACTCTCTACATGTTCTATGCTGCCCTTTGTACCACTGGCCTCAATCCTCATTCCAATATGGAAATCCTGACCAACAAGTATTGGGTTCTTCAGGCCAGGTGTTCCTATCGGGAACTCAACAGGCGCGGTGCTGTACTGTGACTGGATAATCCTCAGTTTCTGGTTTAGCTGATTCGCTTCTGCAAGCCTTTGCCACTCATTCTTGCTTATGAACTCAATATCCACCTCAGAGTCAGAGGAGTAGTTGTAGGTAACAGCAACCTTTAATGGTATGGCCTTCTCCCTTAGCTTGTAATAACCGATAACATCACACGAGACACCTGTCTCGCTGGTGAACACTATCTGCCATATGTTCTGCCTCGTCAATTCGTTTTCACATTTATCTTCACTGGGACTCACATTCTCCCAGCAGTTAAATGGTTGATCCATTCCGAATATATCACGGAACTGCAGGATATCCCTTTCCCACGCTTTCTTAACTAATAGTAAGGGTCCCCACCACTTCGATGGACCTTTAGCTCTTACTTTGTCAGCCCCTTCATAGTCAGTTGACAGGAAAACAGTAACATTCTCTGCATCGAATGCTCCCTCATTCTTTATCATAGCGGTTATTACATATGGTTGCGCTGGCAATATGGACGATATAGTTATGTCTGTTATTTCCACCCCCAAGGAGCCTGTCTTACCTATCGGATTCGCTGCATGGGTCCCGTTCATGAGCTGGGTAGCATAGCCAACAGGGTCTGTCAGCATCAGCCATCCGCTTCTGAGGGTGTTTGCAAACCCACCAAATGCCTCTCCTATGGGTTCTGTTATGGAGGCGAACATGTTCTGGATGGTTGGCCACCAAGGTCCGAACAGGGCAGACATGACCTCCTGGGTCCCCGGACCTATCCCATAGATTATGGTTGCTGCGCCGAGCATAAGGAATCCCATGGCAGGCCTTGCTTCAGCTGGTGAGAAGAATCCT
>CP070801.1:293161-299873 GCA_020343575.1 Candidatus Aenigmatarchaeota archaeon | reverse complement strand
TCAGCTGTGTTAACGCATGAATCATTTCCCTCATCGCAGCTGTCTATCGTGCATGCTATCGTATCAGAGCAATCCCTTGCTTCTCCTCCACAAGTCCCTGCTGTGCACTCATCGTTTACCGTGCAGTACTGACCATCATCACACGGCGTTCCATCCGCAGCAGCTGGTGAATGTTCGCATGAGTCTGTGGTTTCATTGCACGAATCAGCGGTGCAGATGTCGAAGTCATCACAATCTCTTGCAGAGCCTCCGGTGCATATCCCAGCTTGACAGTTTTCTCCAATCATGCAAAATTGTCCGTCATCACAGGTCGTACCATCTGCTTTATTTCTCGTAGCTCCAGTATCAATCCATTGTGTATCAGTAACGGTGTACTGACAATCCAAAGTTGCATCACAATAATGATCTCTATATTCTTGTTCTTTTTGTTCCTTCTCTGTGCATTGGCCGGTTGAAACCCATTTTGTATTTCCGGTATCAACCCATTCATCTGCTGGGCAATTGGCATCATTTTGGGTGTAAACACATGATCCGTCTGCGCAGCTGTCATCAGTACAGCTCACACCATCATTACAATCAGTACCCATTACGCACTCTGGCCCTGTTGGCTTAACAGCTAGGTATGCATTGTAAGCGTTAACAACCCCTGCTCCTGTTATCTCTGGTGTACATGTAACCTCCTGTTCTCCAAAATAACATCTTCCCCGGAAGAAGAATATGCATTTATAACATTTATTAACAGGACTTACCGTTGTGTACAAAGCAGTTTTTATTTCACTATCAGTTAATGTAGGTTCCGTATCGAGAAGCAAGGTTGTGACACCCGCTACATGGGGAGTAGCCATGCTCGTTCCGCTCATCTCACCGTATCCATCTATCAATGTCGAATAGATGTAATATCCAGGCGCGACTATATCTAATGCAGGACCTCTTCCAGAGAAGTAAACGACATTATTGCTGCTGTCCACGGCTCCGACAGATATCGCTCCTGATGCACAACCAGGCGAGGAAACTCCTCTTCCATCGTTTCCTGCAGCAACAACCACAGTCAGACCTTGGCTCACAACCCAGTTAACCTTGGCTGCTAGGGGATCGCTATCGCAGTTTTCTGCGGTATAGCTTCCTCCGCCAATACTTATGCTCATAACCTTTGCATCTGTCTGAACAGCTGCTTCCATTGCTGCCATCATATCATCTTCGTAACAGCCACCACCCGAATCGCAGACCTTGTACATGTATATGCCTGCACCAGGCGAAACTCCCTTGGAGTTGGCATCATTCGCTCCGTTTGATGAAATTATTCCTGCCACATGCGTTCCATGACCGTGATCGTCCTCTGGGTTAGCGTCGTTGTTTACATAGTCGTAACCACCGAGATAGGAATCCTGCAGCTCTGGATGGTTTGTATCTATTCCTGTATCCAGAACAGCCACATTAACTCCGCTTCCTGTTATTTCTTCAGCCCAGACCTTATCGGCTCCTATCTGTATGTCTGCATTAAGGTCCATTATATGGAAAACCCTAGCTTCCCTGACATTCAACCTCGGTATTATGCCTTCTGGGCATTCGAACGAAGCTGATCCCTTTAGTCTGTTTTTCAAAAAGCATCCCATCTCTCTGAATGACTTTATGCCTTCTTCATCAACAGAATCAGCAATCACCCTCTTCAAATTCTTATAACTGAAACTTTTTGCTATATCTTTATCATAGATTGCTCCTACTGTTGTGATTGAGAATACTAGAATTATTGAGATTAAAATGGGGGTAAAAAGGTACAACTTTGCTTTCATCATTACTACCTGATAAAGAATTGTACCAAACGCTTAAATGTTTTTATTGTGCTCTTGAAACCAGTCGCATGATTTTTCAGGATTTGTATTTAAACAAATCCATACTTAGATATCTCTCTCCCCTGTCTGGCAAAACTGTAGCAATTTTATCATACATCTTAGCCAACTTTAACGCGACGAGCATGTTTGCACCAGCACTTATTCCGACCAGTAAACCATATTCTTTAGAAAGTTTTCTTGCCATATCAACAGCCTCTTCACTACCAACTATAACAGTTCTATCGACTCTACTTTTATCTATCAACTTGGGTATGAAACCGTCACCAATTCCCTGAATACTGTGTTCGCTAATCTTAACATCGCTCCCTCCGAACATAACAGCAGCTTCTTCAGGTTCAATCGCGATCACCTTTAACTTTGGATTAACTTTTCTCATCACATTTGAAATACCCATTAGCGTTCCACCGGTCCCAATCCCTGCCACAACAGCGTCTACTGGTCCAATCTCTTTTAAAATTTCTTTACCAGTTTTTTCCTGCGCTTTAATGTTGTTAGGATTGCTAAACTGTCTTGCTATAAATGTATTAGGTCTTTTGGCAATTTCCTCCGCTTTTTCTATAGATTCTTTGAGACTCCCACTTTTTGAGGTTAGAACAAGTTTGGCTCCAAATGCCCTCATCATTTGTTTTCTCTCTTCACTCATGTTTCTAGGCATCACTACGATCATCTTATAGCCTTTGGTAGCAGCAACCATAGACAAAGAAATTCCTGTGTTCCCACTACTGGCTTCAACTACTGTGTATCCTTTTTTTAATTTACCTTCTCTTTCTGCAGCTTCAATTATTTCCAAGGCAACTCTATCTTTTATGCTGCCACTAGGATTAAGACTTTCTACTTTAGCATAAACATTATCTATTTTGACAAGAGGTGTGTTCCCGATGAGGTCTAGTATACTGAATTTTTTATTTTTCATATCTTTATTCAACAGACAATTAATATTTAAAGTTTTATTTGTGGAATTTACAGAATTCTCATAATCTCACAGGAGGCGAAGGCCTCCGGGATCATTGACTAATGGTCTGGGGGTGAAGGGGGCAGGAGGGTAAAAAGACCATCTGAACAATGTTGCCAATATCCTTAATTTAAGTAAAGGTATATCGGCTTTTTCTGTAGAATGGTTGTTCGGGACTGTATATAAAAGTAGCGCGTGTGGCGTTCCGCTATTCCGCTAGAGAATACGTCCTCCACCGACTCTGCCCGGCAGAATTTACAAAACCGTGCTTCACAAGACCGTCCATGTATTTCCTGAAGGTTCTGTCCACTATCTTTTCAATACCCTGCTTCTCTGACAGTTCCTGGAGCTCCCTGTAAACGCTTCCAGAATCAAGGCTCTTTTTTCCTTTCAAAATCTCTATTATCAGCTTCTCATGGGGATTCAGGTCATCTATCCTTCTCTCCCTCTTGCTGGTGATATTCGATACTGCGTTTTTTATTAATTTGTCTGGTATGGAATCCAATCCCTGATTCTCTGAATCCTCTGAAACTATCCTCAGTGTGTTTATCGCTACCCTTGCATCCCCATTGCAGGCCTTGGATATCGATTCCAACTGTGAATTCTTAATAACCCCAGGAACCAGGCCCCACTCTGTTCTGTCCTTCATGATGTCGAATATCTCCTTATCATTGTAGACAGGGAACTCTATCCTGTCCGAGGACATGAGTCTGCTCCTTATTCTGGGCTCAGCACCATACAGAGCGGTTTCATTGTTGGCTATCAGTATGATGGAGACCTTCGGGATGTTCGTCAAATCATAGAGTATCCTGCTGTCCTCAAGCTGGTCAACTTCGTCCAGGATTATGACACAATGATTGTCCTTTACTTTTTTCCTCAACATCTCCAATAACTCATCCGTTGGTTGGCCTCTTCTGTGGACTGAAAACTTCATTCCAAACTCCTGAAGGAGATTGAAGAGTATCTTGAACCTTGATCTGCACTCCCAGCAGTTTATGTAGCTCGTAAGGACCGGCACATGTTCCTTGAGCTCTGAAAGGACGTATCTGGCCATGCAGGTTTTCCCGGTTCCCGGAGTCCCGTAGAGAAAAACATTCCTTGCGTTCATCTCATTCAGAATCGGTTTCAGATCGTCTCTTATCGCCTTTAGCTGACCGTCCCTGTGAACTATTCTGCTAGGTATGAAGTGCTCTGTTAGAACTTCAAGATTCCTGATTATCTTGTTTTCCTCACCATTCATCCCAATCCTTGAAAGATTGTATTATAGTAATAAATTTTTAATCTCCCCTGACAATTATAATCATGAAGTTCATTCTCATTGTTTTGGATGGTGCAGGGGATTTGGGGAGGCAGACCCCGCTCTCACTTGCGAAAAAACCAAACATTGATTCCCTTGCTAAGGAAGGGAAATGTGGACTCCTCGACATAGGTTACGGAAAAACCGTGAACTCTGATTTTGGTTACCTGAACATTCTGGGTTGTTACTCGAAAGAAGGCTACCCTGGCAGGGGGTATCTCGAAGCGTTAGGTATTGGTTTGAAACCAGGTCCTGGGGATATTTGCATAAGGGGAAACTTCGCAACCCTCGCTTCCAACGGGAACCTCTTGGACAGGAGAGCTGGAAGGGACGAGACAGGGTTGGAATACTTCTGCGAGGCTCTGGATGGAATGGAGATTGATGGGGTTAGATTCACTGTAAGGAAATCAGCCGGTCACAGGGTTGTTATTGTTTTGGGAGGGAAGAAGTTGAGTGACAAGATAATTCCCAACGACCCCTTGAAGATCGGGGCCCCGCTCCAGCAGGTAGGGGCGAAGGAAAGCCAAGCGAAGTTTACCGCATCTGTTCTCAACAAGTTCTCTTCAAGGGCTCATAAAATTCTTTCAAAGGAACCAGATAATAAGAAGCGAAGGCTCCCTGCCAATATAATTCTGATAAGGAATATTGGGAGGAAAAAGGATGTTGAGGGTTTCCAGGAAAGGTTCAAGCTAAAGGGATGCTGCGTAGCTGGAATTCCGATAGCAAGGGGTGTTGCAAGGTTCCTGGGAATGGATGTAATCGAGGTCGAGGGAGCGAACGGAATGCCCGACACCAACCTGGATGGGAAGTTTGAAGCCGTCAAAAACGCGCTGAAGAAATATGATTTTGTTTTCCTTCACATAAACGGAGCGGATATCCTTTCCCATGACGCGAAACCGCTTGAGAAAAAGAATTTTATCGAAAAGGTTGACAGGGGGGTTGGGAAGTTAAAAGACTCAAAAGACACGATATTTATCATAACATGCGACCACAGAACAGCTTCTGACCCCAAGTTCAAGAAATACAGACATACGCCCGATCCTGTTCCCATTCTCATCTCGGGCAACGGGATAAAACCAAACAGAGTGGAGAGATTTGATGAGAATTCCTGCAGATATGGGTTAAAGTTGGAAAAGAACGAATTGGTTCCGTATGTTATTAGGGCAACTGGAAATTAGTTTCTAAATCAGGTAATGGGTAATTGAATCTGTTATCAATCAGTTTTATTCTTACAATGGTAATGTCTGCTTCATCAAAATCAAGCTCTCCCATGTAGAAGGATAATCTGTTCATATATACCTGCCCATATTCTTTTTTTCCTATATAAGCTGGTGTTCCGTATATGTAGCCCTGCTCAACAAATTCTCTGTAGTTTCTTGCTGTAAGTGGTTTTATTTTGAATGCATCAGCTAACACCGAGTCAATATCTTTTACCTTAATCTTCAATGCTTTTCTTCTTTTCTTTATTGCTTTTCCTATTCTCTCGAATTGTGTCATGCTCGAGAATTGTAGAAATGGTATTTAAAGATTATCCGGGTATTTCCTTGTTCTTCAGAACCAGTGCCAAAAGGACCGGGGTTATTATAACGGTTACTGCTATTACCAGGAAGACAGCAGAGAATATAAGATCGGGTATTAACCCGAGACCCTTGCCTATGGCCAGAACAACCAGTCCGACCTCTCCTCTAGGTATCATCCCGATACCGAGCCCCAGGCACTCGGTTTTGTTGAATCTGGAGACGAGGCCCGCTATGCATGCTCCGAACATCTTCCCGAATATCGCAATGAGTATAAGGAGCAGGGAGAAAATCCCTATCATCTCAGGGATTATCATTATCTGCAGGCCGATCCAGGCAAAAAACAGAGGAATGAATATTCCATGTGATACAACTGCCATGTCATTGGAGAATTCCCTTGTCTCGAGTTCAGGGGATCTGGAGAGCATAACGCCCGCGAGGAAGGCTCCCAAAACAACAGAAAGACCCACCATTTCTGCAAGATATGCAACCAGGATTACGACTGTGAGAACGAGCGAGAACCTTATCTCTTCTGACCTGAAAGTCTTGACCCTTTTCATCAGTAAGGGAATCGCATAACCACCTGCAATGAAAACTATGAAGAAAAGGAAGATCCCGAATATTATCTGCCCGAGCTCAAATATTCCCATTGCCCCTGTCACTGCGAAGCTGGTCAGGATAGCGAGGGCCACCAGTCCCAAGATATCATCAATCACACTCGCCCCCAATATCGATCTGCCAAGTCTGGTGTTCATCTTCCCTAGATTGATAAAGCTCGCTATCGATGCTGAGATAGAGGTTTCTGCTATTGCAAGGCCAAGGAAAAGCGAGGTCAGGAACGAGAATTCGAAAGATAGGCCCAGCCAGTAGGCGAGGATAAAGGTTATCGCGGCTCCCAGGAATCCCGTCAAAATTCCTGGCTTTTTGTTCTTCACCAGCTTCTCTGTGTCTATCTCCTTGAAGCCCACAATGAACAGGAGCAAGATAAGGCCAATCTGTCCGAAGTTGGTTATGTGGTCTATTGGAATCAGATTCAGAACCGAGCCGAACACTATCCCTGAAACTATGTAGCCAAGTATGGATGGAAGATTTACCC
>CP070801.1:280297-293061 GCA_020343575.1 Candidatus Aenigmatarchaeota archaeon | reverse complement strand
TTCCTTGCTTCTCCAGGTTCGAAACCCGCTTCCTTTCTAAGGGTTTCTGTCAGGTCTGTCTTTTCCCATGTGAAGTCCGGGTCATCCCTTCCGAAGTGTCCGTAAACAGAAGTCTTTCTGTATATCGGTCTCTGCAAATCCAGCTGCTTTATAATCTCTGATGGTTTCAGGTTGAAATGCTTCTTTACAAGCTCTAGTATCTTTTCCACAGGAACCTTGTTTGTCTTGAACATGTCTATCATCACTGACAGGGGTTCTGTCCCGCCTATCACATAGGATAACTGGATCTCGCATCTGTCTGCCAGTCCTGCAGCCACTATGTTCTTTGCGATGTACCTTGCCATGTAGGAGGCGGATTTGTCAACCTTTGTGGGATCTTTACCTGAGAAGGCTCCACCACCATGACCTCCCACGCCTCCGTATGTATCTGCTATGACCTTTCTTCCTGTCATCCCTGCGTCTGCGACAGGACCGCCAGTAACAAACCTTCCCGTGTTGTTTATGTAAAACTTCGTATTCTCATCCAGCCATTTCTCACAGACCGGATTTATGACATGCTCTATTATATCCTTTCTCAGTTTTTCCATATCCACATCCGGGTCATGTTGTGCAGCAATAACAACGGAGTGAAGTCTGCTTGGTTTTGTGTTTTTATATTCCACTGTAACCTGGGATTTTCCATCAGGTCGAAGGTAGGGAAGGAGTCCGTTTTTCCTGACCTCAGCAAGCCTCATTACGAGTTTATGCGCCAGCAGGATTGGTAATGGCATGAGTTCCGGGGTTTCGTTTGTCGCGTAACCGGACATCATTCCCTGATCTCCTGCTCCTTCTTTGTCCACACCTAAAGCAATATCCGAGGACTGCTCATCTATCGATGTCATTATTGCGCAGGATTCGAACTGGAAACCGTACTCAGGCTTCACATAACCAATCTCCTTTATAACCTGCCTCGCGATTTTGGGTATATCCACATAACAGCTGGTTGTTATCTCCCCTGTCACAAAAACCATACCCGTTGTAACAAGGGCCTCGCATGCAACCCTTCCCTTCGGATCCTCCTTCATAATGGTATCCAGAACGGCATCAGAAATCTGGTCACATATCTTATCAGGATGCCCCTCTGCCACGGATTCCGAGGTAAACATATAGTTATTTGCTCTCATGGTAAAAACCTCCTTATTGCAACAAAAATTAATAACAATTTAGGATTGAAGTTTTTTATTTGTATCTATCCCGAAAAGAATTTAAAATTCCTGTGGAGAATATTTCAGTTCTTGCTTCGCAGCCTTTTCTGAACCGCGTTGCTTTTCAGTTCCCTCAAAGCATCGTTAGCTATCCACTTTGCAGCCTTTGAATCCATCTTCTGAATTTCCTCACTAACTTTGATTGCTTTTCTGTTCAGGTTGATGTTGCGCTTTCCGATCTGTCTGAGTGCCCAGTTAACTGCTTTCCTAACAAAGTTTCTTTCGTCATTCGCTCCTCTCTTTATGATTGGGAGATATCTCTCGAATTCGCTATTCTTCGCTTTCTTGTCATGAACAGACTTGGCAGCCATTAACACAAAACCAGATCTCTTGACAAACTCTTCTTCCCTCTTTGTCCACTCATCTATTTTCTTCTCCACGAATGGGGTCTTGTCAAAAAGGTTGCTGCAACACTGGTCAACAATGTCCCATGAATCAAAATCCTTCACCCAAGATTCCATTTGTTTTTCTGTAACCTTATCTGATTCGTCAACAAAACAAGCCAGTAGCCTTGCATCATGAATTCCAGATTTCCACAACCTGAGTGCAAGGTCATGTTTTTTACCAACATCCTTTGCCATTTTTCTCAATATGGGCATTGGTATGCCAAGCATCTCTTTCCCCTGTATACCGAACCTTTGCATGCCCTCAACATTCTTGGGATTAGAGTGAGATTTCAGTTCCTTGATTATTTTTTCGTATTGCATGTAATCCATTTGGTTTATGGGTATTAATTTATAACTTAAATCCAACCCTGAATCAATGAAGGTGATAGGGATAGATCTGGCTGGGAAGGACAAAAATCCTACTGGTTTTTGCATAATGATTAATGGAAAAACAGAGGTCAGGCTTCTTCATTCCAATGAGGAGATTCTCAAGGTTGTGGGTGAGATAGAACCGGATGTAGTCGCAGTGGATGCTCCTTTTTCTTTCCCTGAGGATGGGTATTACAGGAACAGTGACAAGAAACTCCAGGAGGAGGGTTTCAAACCACTTTCTCCGAGGTTTCCTGGAATGCAACCCCTGGTTGAGAGGGCAATGAAGCTGGTTCCTGAGCTAAGGAAGAGCTATCGGGTTATTGAAGTTTTCCCGAGGGCAACAGAGAAAATCCTGGGTCTTGAGGAGAAGAAGACCCATGAATACGACGCGCTCCTCTGCGCCCTTACCGGGAAGTATTACTACGAGGGAAAATTCAGGGTAATCGGAAAAGAGGAGATAGTTGTGCCCAATCTTTGAAAAGATTTATATAGTAAAAGCAAATAAGGGTTATGGAAGAGAGGGTTGTTCTTGTTGATGAGAATGACAATGAGATAGGAACAGAGGAGAAGATAAGGGCGCATGAGAATGGGGGGAGGCTGCACAGAGCGTTCTCCATATTCATCTTCAACAGCAAGGGAGAGATGCTTCTCCAGAAGAGAGCGAAGTCTAAATACCATTTTAGCGGACTCTGGACTAACACATGCTGCAGCCACCCAAGACCGGAGGAAGCGACAGAGGAGGCTGCTCACAGGAGATTGAAAGAAGAGATGGGCTTCGATACGGAACTGAAGGAGGTATTCACCTTCACCTACAAGGCAGAGTCTGAGGGCGGCTTAACTGAACACGAGCTTGACCATGTTTTTGTCGGAAAGTTTGACGGAGAGCCAAAACCCAACCCAGAGGAAGCGGATGATTGTAAATGGGTGAATGTGGAGGGACTGCAGCAGGACATCAAGGAGAATCCAAACAAATATTCACCATGGTTCAAGACCGCGTTAGAAAGGGTTATCCCTTAAAGGGACAGTCTCTAAGTTTCTAAGAAAGAATATCCTTTACGAACTTCTTTGGGTCAAACCTTACGATATCCTCGTAGTCCTGTCCTGTTCCCATAAAGAGTATGGGCTTCTTTATTGCATAACAAACCGAGAGAATTGAACCTCCCTTTGGGTTCACATCAGTCTTTGCCATTATAACAGCATCAACTCCAACCGCCTCATGGAACTGTTTCGCCTGCTCCACTGCATCATTCCCTGTCAGAGAGTCAACAACAAGGACCTTGAGGTCCGGTTTGTTTACCCTTACTACCTTCCTAAGCTCATCCATGAGGTTTTTATCCGTGTGCGCCCTGCCCGCGGTGTCTGCCAGGACGATATCATAGTTGTTCGCCTCAGCGAACCGAACAGCATCAAACACAACAGCTGCAGAATCCGCTCCGTACTGGTGCTTGATAACCCTCACTCCAAGCTTTCTCCCATGCTCCTCTATCTGCTCAATACTCGCTGCCCTGAAGGTGTCTCCAGCTGCAATAACGGGCTTGTATCCTTTTTTCAAAAAATACTTAGCAACCTTTGCAATGGAGGTAGTTTTCCCAGAGCCGTTGAATCCCAGGAAGACCAGACAGAGCGGCTTCTTTTTCTTCAGCATTTTCTCCAGTTTCACCTCACCCTGGTTGACTATCGCGAACAAGCTCTCCTCAAAAACCTGGGAAACGAATTTAGATGCCTGTGTCCTCTTTATGGGTTTCTCCACAAGCCTTTCCTTGAGGTTTTTACTGAAGAAATCAAGGACTTCGACAGCAACATTATTCTTAAGGAAATCCGTTTCGTTCTCTGAGAAAAAATCATCAATGTCCTTTCCAGAAAGTCTCCTTGTAGTTATCTTTTCCCTTATCCTGAAGAGTCCCCTCTTCTCCTCCTTCTCTGGTTCTGGCTCCTCTGGTGTTTCCGGTTCCGGTTTCTCCTCTACTTTCTCGGGTTCTTCTTCTGCCTTTTCTATTCTCTCTATCTTCTCTTTCTTTTTGGGCTTCTCCGGTTTCTTTGGCTTCTTCCTGGGTTTTTCCTTCACTTTCTTTGGTCTTTCCTCTACCCTTTCTTCCTTTTCTTCTGCCTTCTTGGTTATTTTCTTTATGGATTCTTTGAGGCTCTTCTTCAGTAAACCGAACATGCTATCGCTCGCCTTTTAAACTATTTTTATCTTTTGTCTTCAAATATATAAACTATAAGATAAGGAATGTTATATGGATCCGCATTCTGTTGAGCTTCCGAGGAAGATCCTTGTGGGGAACAGGGTTTTGGGCAGGGTTTCCTCTGTCTGTGAGGAACTTAAGATTTCCGGCAAACCACTCGTCCTTACAGGAGAGCATACAAAGGATATAGCCGGAGAGAATGTAAAGAAATCCCTCATGGATATTAACCCAGACACCCAGATGGAAATCGTGAAAGAAGCGTCTAAGAAGGAGGTTGAGAGGTTAGACAAAATAATTCCAATGAACATTGATATTGTTGTTTCTGTTGGTGGAGGGAAGGTTATTGATGTTGGAAAACTTCTGGCATATCAAGAGAAGATTCCGTTCGTCTCTGTTCCCACTGCTCCCTCACATGATGGTGTAGCGTCAGAGAGGGTTTCCCTTAAAGATGGTGAGGCTTTTCATTCCCTTAAGGCAAGGGTTCCGATCGCAGTAATAGCTGATATCGACATCCTTAGGAACGCCCCATACAAGCTCATCGCTTCTGGCGGAGCGGATATCATATCCAACTACACGGCTGTACAGGACTGGAAGCTTGCGAGAGAGAAGGGTGAATACTATTCAGAGTATGCAGCTGCTCTGTCCATGCTATCCTCAGAAATCGTTCTAAAATCAACTGAAATGATAAGGAAAAAGGAGGAGAGGGGAATAAGGAACCTCATCGAAGCACTCATCTCTTCGAGCATAAGTATGTCTCTTGTTGAGTCTTCGAGACCAGCTTCAGGCAGCGAGCACATGTTTTCCCATGCCCTGGACCAGCTGAAATTCCAGGCAGGTATAAACAAATCCCTTCACGGAGAGCAGTGTGGTGTTGGTTCCATACTCTTCGCCTACATGCAAGAGCAGAACTGGGAAAGGATAAAGAACGGGTTAAGAAGCCTTGGAGCTCCCACAACCGCAAGGGAACTGGGCGTGGACAAGGATATGCTCATTGAGGCCATGCTCAGGGCAAAAGATGTAAGGGACCGTTATACAATTCTGAATGAAAGGTCCCTGGATAAGAAAAAGGCGTTGGATATCTGCAAGGCCACAGGAGTAATAGATTAGCTGGTTAGTAACTTTTATAAATCCGTAACAAGAAACTATAGAGATATTTAAATATTTTTCCCAATTATGAAGTGATTGTATGAAATTGTTCAGGCTAGGTAGAAAGAAGGCAAAACCTAGGGTTTTTCGTTACATAAAGAAAAAGAGGAAATCCAACCCCCTCCACTTCACACTAATTGATCCTGACAAGCAGAAGCCCCAGGAAGCCGCAAAACTCGCATTGAAGGTGAAGGAATGGGGTTCTGATGCAATAATGGTTGGTGGATCCCACGCTGCTCAAATGGTTTTTCTGAATGATACCATAAAGGCGATAAAGGAAAAGGCCGATTTTCCCATCATCCTTTTTCCCTCATCTCACTCAGGGATTTCTCCTTATGCTGACTCCATTTTCTTCATGTCTTTGCTCAATTCCCGTTCCACACAATACCTTATAGAGGAGCAGGTCAAGGGTTCTGTTCTGATCAAGGGGTATGGGCTCGAGACCCTGCCAATGGCCTACCTCATCGTGGATTCAGGAGCCATCACATCGGCTGCCTGGAGCGGTGACGTCAAGCCACTGCCTAGGGAGAAGCCCGAATTTGCGGTAGCTTATGTTCTTGCAGCTAAATACTTGGGGATGAAGTTCGTCTACCTGGAGGCGGGCTCCGGAGCAAAGCAACCTGTTCCGAACGAGATGATAGCTGCTGCAAAGAAGAACATGGAGAAGGACATGTTCCTTATCGTGGGAGGCGGGATAAGGGATGACAAGACTGCAAGGGAAAAGGTCAAGGCAGGAGCAGACATAATCGTCACAGGAACCATCGCGGAAAAAAACACCGAAATGCTGAGAAAGATAATCAGAGCGATAAAGAAGGGTAAATAAGGTTTTGATTTTTTATCTGGGACCTGGCCATCTCTGTTGATAATCACCCACCATTTCGGTGCCAACCTCAAGCGCTGCAACACCGGCTAAAGCTATATAAGTAAGACCGCCTGTTAGAAATCCTGCTGCAACTGATCCAATAGCAGTACCTGCCTGAATGCCGAACTTTACCCATGACTGTGCATCTGTTAGGTGTCTCACACAATAGTTTTCACCCTTTCCTGTTATTCCTGTCTGCTTCTGCTGTTCTGTCACTTTAGTTAAATCTATCACTATACCACGTATGTCACATCCCCTTCCCATCTTTAGATATGACTCAGGTACCTCTCCTCCACTCCAACAATAATTCTCAAGTCCTGCTGATAGATAATTGTAAGTACTGCCCTCTATACCCGCAAGGCTAATCATATCATATCCATTTTTTGCTCTCACAGTATCCCATACATCATCCTCATCACAGTCTTCAATTAACATAAGGGCACCATGACCATAATCAACTTGTTGAGTAGTAAATCTACCAGTCTCTATCTCTCTATAAAGGATTACACCACCAAGTTCATCAACATCTTTATACGGTTTACCATATAAAAGATCTTCACCATCCATCACCCTGCAAACATGACCTACTTTGTCTGTGCCCGTTGCCATGTGGCATCTCATTACAATATTTTTAATTTTAGAGTTGCTTCCATCATAAAGACTTGCAGCGTAGTAATCATAGGTATAAGTACCACCTGCGTCGCTTTGAGTACCTGTCGTTTTAGCACCAACAATGGCGTAGTACATCTTACCTTCTATTTGGTTCATTGGGAAGTATATCTTCTTTAACTCCATTATGTCATCGTCTTCAGATGTTTTTGATCCAGTAGGTTCTTGCTCAAATATCTTTTTATCACTTAGCTTGAGGAGAGCTGACATTCTGTCATAGGTGCCATCATTAATGTATTTGTCGATGTTTACATCAAAGACACCACATGTAGGAGCCTTATTATCTGGTTTATCAGCCTTTGGAACATCACAAAAATTATCATCATGTTCATCGCTAGTCATGGCTTCATACTTAATATATCTTTTACAGTTGACGTTCTCTTTGGTTACATCGATATATTTCAAATAACATGGAGAAACAAGGTGTGCATTGTTATAGGCTGTTCCGTACAGGAACACCTTGTTTGGTCTCCACTTAACAACCACCGGCTTTCCTTCCCAGGAACTCTCGAGTGAAAGAAGCTCTGCATCTTCATAAGGAGATTTCAATATCATGTTATTTCCCCGAGGATCATATTTCTGAGACATGCTGTCAGCTATGATAGCGACAGCATATATTGCCTCAACGGTTACTCCCTTTATCAAAATGCTTTTTATGTTTCTAGCCTTGAATCTTTCCTTGAGTAAACTTATCAATTTTTCTTTCATTACAATCTTAGCAAAGTACTTTTTTCCTTTAACCTTTGCATATTGTTTTAGCAATGACTTAAGTTCTTTTTTTCCGAACGCTTTTCCATATTCTCTTATTATTGCTTCTCCCTCTTCTCTTGCTAGCTGAAAGGCAAATTTGGTCCCAAAGACCCTTATAAGCTCATCTTCAGTGAATTCTTCTAGAATCTCTTTTGCCAGAGTATTTGCAACAAGTCTCCTGCTTGGTCCTCTCAATGCGGTCCATGTTACTTTCGCTCCTGCCACGGTGGCTCTTCCTCCAGGTATTATGGCAAAAGCAGCTATGAGGGCATGAACCTTCCAGTCAGATTTGAACGTCCATGTATCTTCCTCTATCGGGAACTTGTTCCAATATAAAATGAATTTGGGATCTCCGTAGTTTATGATATAGGTCTGCACATCACCAACCTTCTGCGGAAGCTTGAAATCATGCACTGTGCATTTTATTGTCTTGATTTTTCTTTCACAATTTACTATTGTAGAAGTATAGGAATGTATAGCTGGTGTGATAGTGCCCGGAAAGCCGGGGAGTGCGGCAATATTGTCTTTGTAAAATAACAATTTCGTATCTAAATCAGAGCAATCAGAAGCATCAGAATCATAACCATCGGGGTAACCACTAGGGTAAGCACAATAATCAATCTTAGTAAAATCATCTGAGGCAAGTCTAGAGTCAATGAAGTAATAAAACTGGTCACTGGGATCGTTTTTATTCTTGCAGATGCATCTCTTGGCTTGGGTGGGAATTATCTCCACGTTCTTTTCGAGCAAATCATTATAGAACTTGACGGATTCTCTGTCCACGTAGGTTATATCAACATCTATATTATGACAGTTCTTGATTTCTGGTGACTTACTACCACATTTATCTCTGCATCTAGCATGAGTGTCAATTCCAACAAGGCCAATAACCGAACCCTCCTGGCTGCCATCACAATAACAGTTACAGCGAAGTAATGTCTTCTCCTTCTGGCTTGCTGTATATTGTATGGTACTTGATGGCGCAGCTTGAATGCTGCAATCCTCTTCACATGTATTCTTACAGTAATCCGCTGCGGAATTTATGTCCTTTGCAATAAAGTTTATTTCTCCTAGATCCTGTTCTTCACCATCTTCACAACTAACGCTAGCGTCGGGTTGTAACTGGGTAGCATCACCTGGAGCGGTCTGTAATCCAGAAATACTTGGACTGGACAGACTTCCACTAAAACTTGAAAGACAACCGTGGTTCTTATCTCCCATTATCACAGCGTTTATGGCGCATGTGAGGCCTGAAGCAGATTGTGTAGCCATCTTGTATTCTATAGTGGTGTTTCCCTCGCCACAAAGCTGGGGCATCCATTCGCAGAATTTATCCCACAGGGGTCCCATTCTGCCGCCACCACCAACCACAAAAAAAAGTATCACAATACCGAGTATGGCAACGAGAAGCACCTCGACTATTTCCTTTACCTCGAATTCTACCATAGTTTATATTTGCTTCTCCTCGCTTAAATTAATTTAAATTTGGGAAATCAATACTTTATCATGGTCGGTTTCATAGACAAACTAACTAGCGATTACGGCGTAATAATCCTTGCAATCCTCATCATGGTCTTCCTCCTTGTACTTGTATTCATGTTCGCAAAAGAACAGGGTCTTATTGACATAGATTTTCCAAGGTTGTGGTAATATGAAAAAAGGTATAATGGGACTAAGCCTGACAATGGTGATTGCAATAATAATAGTAGTAATCACAATAACTCTAATTTATATAATGAACTCAGAGTATGGCCCGAAGCTTCTGGGGGGAATGAAAAACATCATATGCATGCTACCATTTTTATGCTGACAGGACAAATTTAAGCAGCTGCAACTAATTATTTATCATGAAAGCGATGACGTTTACAACAATAATACTCTACGTAGCCGGGTTTGTATTTGTGCTGTTTTTCTTCGCTGCACTGGTTTATCCTGCCATCCTGGGAATAATACAGGGAGAATGTTGGGGCGTAAACACCTATAATACAATAAAGGAAATCAAAGCTGAGTTCGAAGGTCTCACACCAGGCGGTCAGCCGAAAAAAATGGAGGTGGTCCTGGGGGATTGTGTAGAACACATTGCATTTGTTGACAAGAACACACTTGCTGAGTTTTACTTGAATTATTTCCTACCATCTGAGGCAGAGACCACTTTCAAATGTCCCAATCCTGAAAAATTTAAAGTCTTCATAATAGCAATTCCATTTTTTGAAGAAACCAAAACTGGCTGGAAATTCTGGAGATTACCAAAGGATTTGATTAAGGAAGAGATAGAGAAATTATACAAGGAGAAGTTCAGGCAGATAAAACCCATGTGCGACATTATGGATTCATGTGAGGACTGCTACTACGCTGGTTCAGTAGAGACAAGGATTCTGGAGGGTTCCCGGAAGCGTGGTGAACCGAGGACATACTGCCTTACCATGTCAAAAACAGGCCAATTGGGTAAGCAATATGATATTAGTGTTAAACTGGGAGGATGCCAATGAGGAGAATGAAGGGTGCCGGAGCTCCTGTGTCCCAGTTTATTCAATGGTTTTTTCTTATCATTATTTGCCTCTTTCTGATTTACATTCTTATTCAATGGGTTTCCGCCTCTGAAGCCGCTCTGAAGAATGTTGAGGAAGCAACCATTGTTTACACCCTCGGAAGCTCCATAAATGCGTTTTCTGTCGCGGAGAAGGGTAGAATGGAGATTGATTGTGGTGGTGTTTATGATATAGAGATCAAGTGTAATGGAAAATGCTACATGAAGGTTACGCCATACGAAGGCAATAAGAAGGGGAAAGCTAGCGATGATTTTCTGATTATCGGAAACATAGTTAAGACCTCTGTTAAGCTGGTAAAGGTGGATAAAGTTTGTGTGGAGAAGGGTTACGAAGACCCAAAGGACAGGGTGGTGATCAAAAAATGTTAAAGGGACAGTTCAAACTTCCGTTTACAGCATTCATCACTATAATGGCTGTTCTGGGAGTATTCTTTGCAGGTGTTTTGTTCCTGAAAAGTGTTAGTGATTCTGCAAGGGTTACCACAAGCACCATGGGTTATCTGAACACAGTAGATGCGACGCATTTTGTGGAGGCCTGTCTTAAGAACGGTAACGAATATATCCTAGCATCTGATCTGGACTCAAAAAGCGGGGATATGGGTGAAATATGCATGAACAGCTTTCCCATGCTTTCAGAGGTGTCTGCTAGGGCAAAGGTAGTTGATCTGGAGAAAGATGTGGGTGGGAAGGAAAAGGCCTGGGTTTTTGGCTGGAGTGAGAGTTCAGGTGATCCATCTCACCAGATTTATGTTAACATACTGGATGGTAACGAGATTCATGTTGGGAGGTTATATGTCCAGACGAAGGCTTAAGGGTCAGTTGGAATTGTTTGTGGTCTTTTTTGCAGTAATTGTTGGCCTGGGCATCATACTTGTAAGTCAGATCCTGGTTGCTAGGGGAATTGTTGTATCCAAGAAGGTGATAGATGCAAACATGTATGTTGATGATAGGGGAACAGAACTTGTGAGTCTGATGAAATCCGAGGAAGATGGTATAATAACCATGTACGTGCTTGGAACCCTCCCTGCCGAGGATTATGAGAAACATATGAAGGATTACATCCAGAAAATCAGTGAAAGGGTTGATAATATGAGTCTAACGCACGAACTAATAATTTCTGGAGAATCCTTGGAATACTACCTGGGAAAAGCAGCCAAGACAGAAATCCCTGCCTATACTCAACCATCAACGCAGGAATGTGGTGAGAAACCAACAGCAGGTACTGCAATAAAACTCAAGTGGCCTAGCTCTGGTAAAAGAATCTCATCGGGTTTTGGTTACAGGGAGATAAAGGGTGGGTGCGACTGCCATGGAGGAGTAGATGTTGGTGGAGACAGCCTTGATGTGTATGCGGTTGCTGATGGTGTTGTTGTAGACATTTACCCTGACCCGGACAAGGGAGAGATAAATTGTAAGCAGGTGGGTAACTGTCTGAAAAGTTATGTTGAGAATTGTAGATGCAATCATGGCTACGGAAATGAGATTGTGATCGAGCACGAATTTGATGGGAAAAAATACAGAAGCTATTACTATCATCTCAAGACTGTTGAATCTGGTCTTAAGGTGGGTGGTACGGTTAAAGCAGGAGATGTTATTGCTAAATCAGGCAACACTGGGTATTCTGAATCGGCTCACCTTCATTTTGAGTTGAGGGGAGGGGGGTTTGATCCTGACGAAGAATCCATGAATCCCTGTGAGTTGTTTGAGGCCAAGGACTGGAGGGGAGACTGTACGCATGAGTTCCCTGATGCCTGCAAGACCTTCAAGGTTTATGGAGCATACATCCCTGTACCCGGCGCACAGCCAAATAATTTAAAAACGGAGGTTTCGTTGAGAGCATGGTAAAGAAAGGGTTCTCCATAATACCTGCAGTACTGATACTGCTTATAGCAGCTGCAGCAATCTATTCTGCCAGTCTGACTTGGAAATGGGGAGAGGCTATAGAGAAGAGGTCGGATGTTGTGTTCCACTCATATTCCATGAATAATGCCCTTGATCTTGCCAGACTTTATATGGACGTTTCCCTTGATTACTCTGCCTATCAGGCATGTTATGAAACCCTGAAAGACCTTGACCCGAGCATAAGTGAAGATGAGTTCAAACAAAAACTGGAATCCAGTATAAAGGAAAAACTGAATGTTTACACAAGGTCTGACTACAGGTTCCTTATCGATTACAAGGTGAGTATATTCGAGTATGATAGTGTTACGATTGAGGGTCTGAATCCACTGAAAGTCAAGGCCACTGGAAAGGATATGTTCATAAGAGTGGAAGATAGTATAAGGAAAATAGATCTAACTATGGAAAAGGACCCCACTCTTGATAAAACCGTTCCGATAGACTGCTACGGAATGTACCAGAAGGGTAAGGAAGTAAATACAGAAATTAAGAACACCTTGGAGAGTTCTATCAAGGAGAAGATTGATTCCTGGCCAGACACTTCGAAAACCCTTCCTGACTTGAATTCACTGAAGGCGGAAATAGAAGCCATTTCTGAACTTGTTTTCGAAAAAACCGAGGGAAGTTACACAATAAAATCAGAATTCACCGAAGCAAGCGTGGAGTTTGAGGGATATGAAAAATCAGGTGATGAGCCGTACA
>CP070801.1:277224-280197 GCA_020343575.1 Candidatus Aenigmatarchaeota archaeon | reverse complement strand
AAGTTATAGTTAATGTTTACACTCATCCTGTCACCAAACATAGGAGCTAGCTTAGTCTGGTTAGTTTCTGTAATCAGGGCCCCTTTCTTCTTAAGTTCAGAGATCCGATTGTACAGCGTCTGGGGTTTTAGTTCTAAGAGATGAGACAACTCAGCGCGTAGTTGCTTGCTGATATAGTCTATCTTCTTTTGCCTAAAACCCAGTTTAATCAAGTATAGTAACTTGACATCAGTATCTGTCAAAGGTTCACCTTTAGTAGCCAGGAACAGTCCTGAGATTGCCCTGGCGTACTGTACAAAGTGTTTGCTGTTAAGTGTTATGTTCGTTATCTTATTCATTACTTAAAGATATCTGGTATCTTATCATTATCCGGTGGGCCTGAACTATACTCATCATCCAGGAACTCACTGTTTAACCTGCCTTTTTGCGCCTCTTTCTTTTTGGTCAGCTGCTGGAAGCCTGAGATCACAAAGGCATTTGGCTCGTCTATCCGTTCCCACCTGGGAATATACTTCTTGTCCACTGTACTTACCCAGGCTGTGCCTATCGGGCGTGAGCCTGAGGTATTGGTGTCTAATACCTGGACCCTGTATTCTTCTAATTTCCTGCACCTGAAGATAGAGCCCCTGTACATCGCCATATCATTTACCCTGACAAAGTGTGCCTGAGGATCTCTTTCCAGGTCATTCAGGAAAAAGAACCTGACCTCACCTGCGGCATCTCCTTCAAACTTCAGCTTAGCAAAGTAGGGTAGATTATCAGAGAATTTCTTCTCTTCTATCTGCTCTACAGCATCAGACTGGGCATGCTCGAGGATCTTCGTTAACTCATCACTTTTGCTCATCAGGTATCTGGTCTACAAGATCTGTAAACTCCTTGACCTTTTCCTGTATCTTTTGGCGGTCAGTTTCTACTTTCTTCTGGGTGAACTCTTCTGTCACAGCTTCCTGGTGGTGAATTCCCCATGAAACCAAGGTATTGATAAATCCCTGGTACAGCTCAAACATAGCCTTGGTCTTGTGGTCCTTTACAGGATCAACTAAAGGATAGAAAGCATGGTACACTACCTTCTGCTTGCCATCTTCATAGTACTCCTGGACGGTCTTTTTATCTGGATCAGATACTACTTCTTCCCATCCAGTGTCTTCCTGAAGCAACTTGTTGACTTTGTTATCATACTCTTCCTGTGTGACTTCTTTAGTCCGTACTTTCTTGAACAGGACGAGCTGGAAGGCAGCAATGACCCGCTGAGGATTGATCTTGTCAGGAGGAAAATTAAACCGGCTGATTAATTCCTGTCCCATCATGTCAAACCTTTCAACTTTGGGGGTCAAGGTAATCCCCATGAGCTGGTGATGGGTTCCATTCTTAGGATCTGTAATATACATCGGCTCACCTGACCCTAGATGCCGGTTCATGGAGACCTGGTATGCATCCAAGGCTGTCTTGACTATCTTCTCCAAGTCCGTATAATGTATGGTCTTGGGCGGGTTAACCTTGTAGTTAGTCAGTCTTTTGCGTTCTTGAGCCTTTCGCTCCCTGTTTGCTGCATCGAAGTTATCATTGCTAGACTTTATAGCCTCAATCTTCTGCAATGGAGGAAGTTTCTTCCCCGGGGACGGTTTTCTCTGTCTCTTCTTTGTCATGATTAAATGAAGTTAAGTTTGTTCGTGACATAAAGATATATAAACATCTACTAGGAAAGCAAGTAGAAATTAAAGAAATTTATCTTATGGGAAAGAAGTATGATTATGTAAGCTATGGCTATCTAGCCAGGATAGGTTTATTTGGAGGTACTATCATGCACGGCAGGAACATGGATATCTACAAGAAGTACTGGGACACCCAAGTCCCTACAGTTAAGACAGGAGAGAACAGCAGACGTGTAGTAGTAGAGAAAGTCAAAGAGCCTGAGCTTAAGGCATGGATGGATAAGTTCGAGAAGTAGGAACCTTCCAGTATGTAGAGAGCCCCCCCACAGAGTCTCCTGAAAAATTGTGTACACGCGCTAAACGAGGGACCATCTATAAAAAACCCCCCGGCCCAAAGCAAGCCCCTTTGGGGGGAGGGGGGTCTGACACCAGAGGATAGTATTATATCCCCAGGGAAAAGAAAAAAATATCTCCAGAGAAAACGCTCGCTTCGCTCGCTCACCTTTCTCACACACAAGTGTGTCGCTCAGCCTGCGGCTGTCCCCTCCCGGGGCCCGCTTGAGAAAGCTTCACTCCCTCGCTCCGCAGCACACTGGTAACCTTTACTAAAAAGTGGGCAGGCTGCGTCATCTTCCCGAGAAGCTCTCACGCAGTCTGTCAGGCTCTGGCCTTCTAAACCATTAAATTAGCTGACCAGAGAACACTGGTGACCTTTACTAAAAGATGGCAGGGATGCCACTCTAAATTCATGTTTCACTAAACCCTTGTAATCATGTCTGTAAAAAGAGAAATCATCTGTATGCTAGAAGGTCCGCAAGATGCCAAGACCCGTTCTGAAAGTCCAACTGGAGAGATCTATGAGGCCTCTGACGGTCGCAACTATGTTGTAGCCATCTTGTCTGGTTTCAAAGACCCAAAGACACGCGTCCACTATCAGGAGGAGCCTGTCGCCATCTTCGGTACTAAAGAGTACTTGGAGAGCGTTGAGGTCGGTGACTTCATACAAGAGACCGACTAGCACCTGGAGGGCCTTGTGCCCTCTCCCTTCGGGGAGTGCCCTCAGTACACTAGTGACCTTTACTAAAAGGGGGGCCATGCCAGTTAGCCGATAATTAGCAGAACTGGGTGGTCTACTGGGATAGAGAGTAATCTACTGCACTCTACTGGGAAAGGCGTGTGTATTGAGAGGCCAGGCCTTGGTCTATACATACACATATCCAGTGTTTCAGCAGTTAATTAACCACTCTACTTGCCACTCAAGTAATTTAACAAAGCTTGTGTGTCATCTACCCCAGTTAATGGAGACCAGTGTGCTAAGGTT
>CP070801.1:271487-277124 GCA_020343575.1 Candidatus Aenigmatarchaeota archaeon | reverse complement strand
GTTTGTCGGATTCCCTCAGATGGCGATAAAAGAGTGCATGATGATAGCTGGAATCGAATCAGAGGATATAGATAACATAGCATATGGAACGAATGAGCTTCTTACGGCAATTCACACCAACATCTTTAAGAGGGGTTATCTCCCAAAAAATATTCTCAAAGACAAGAAGGATCTCATGAGAGCAAATGTTTTCGAGAGATACAGAAATGCGTTGACTAAAAAATCAGAACTGATGAAAGCAGATCTCTATTTTTCCAAGAAACTAACGGAAAAATCTTTACGAAGAATGGGATTCGCTGGTAGGGAAATGTACTTTGTTGACCATCATTTGGCGCATGCTGAGTCCGCTAGATTCATAGCACCAAGAAGCAAATCTATCATAATAACTATTGATGGTCAAGGTAATGGCCTTTCAGGGACTGTATCTGTTCTTAAAGGAGGCGAAATAGAAAGATTGAGTGAAATATATGTTTATTCATCTCTTGGACATTTTTATGGTGGAATTACCGAGGTCCTTGGGTACAAGAGTGCATATGATGAATGCAAGGTTATGGCACTCGCCCCATTCGGTGATCACTCAAAATGCTATGACACGCTTATTAGGTATTTCTATGTGGATAGATTGAAGATTGTTAAAAGAGATCCTATGCGAAAATACGGTCGCTGTGTTTCACTTTTCCTAAGAGAACTACTTTCTGAAAATGAAAAGAAGGACATAGCTGCAGGGGCACAGAAAGTGTTGGAAGATATTGTTTATGAGTTAGTTTCAAACAGTATAGAGGAGACAGGTATTAAAAATCTTCTTCTTTCTGGTGGAGTGTTCCTGAATGTAAAATTGAATAAAACGATATCAGAGATGGACGAAGTAAAGGATGTTAGGATATTCCCTGCGGCAGGGGATGCAGGAATCCCCATAGGCGCTGCCCTTTTGGTAAACAGGAATCTCTCGAATATTAGAACTAATGAATTCTCCTCTCCCTATATGGGAGGATCGTGGAAGGATGAGGAGATACTAGAAACTTTGAAAAAATCAAATTACAGGATAAAATGGGAATACAGCGATAACATCGAAGGTCGTTCAGCCGAAATGCTCGCAAAAGGTATGATGGGTGGATGGTTTCAAGGAAGGATGGAAATGGGACCTAGAGCACTTGGTAATAGGACTGTTATAGCAGACCCAAGGGATGTTAATTCACCCACAAGATTGAACACAACAATCAAGAGAAGGCCTGCTTTCCAGCCCTTTTGCCAGAGCATGCTAAAGGAAAATGAAAAATACTATCTGATAAATCCCAAGGGTATTGATGGCTCTTATATGATAATGGCATTTGAATCGACAGAAAGGGGATTAAAGGAAACCCCAGCGGTTGTACATATCGATAATTCTATCCGACCCCAATTGCTTAATAGGAATCAAAATCAAAAATTCTATGAACTTTTGAAAGAATTTTATAAGATTACAGGGGTTCCAGTTGTTCTGAACACATCCCTCAACAGATCACACGAACCTATTGTGAACAGGCCAGACGAGGCGATATACGATCTTGTGCACGGGAAACTTGATTTTTTAGCAATGGGAAACTACCTGATAAAATTAAATCATTCTTAATCTCTTCTTAAGCATAACTCTCAATAATCTGAAAAGGGTAGAGGGTCTGAAATAGAATCTGAGGTAAGCCCTTCTCTGGAAATCCTCTAACTTCAGATTATTATCTAAAACACTAGTGTTATACTCGAACTTTGACCAGTCAATACTTTTGAGGTGTTTACAATCTTCGAAGAGTTTTGATCCCGGGAACGGTGTTGCTATATAGAAGTCTGCAAAATCAAGGCCTATTGATGTTGAAAAATCTAGTGTTTCTTTAATTGTCTCTTCTGTTTCTCCTGGAAGACCGAATATAAAATGACCATAGGTTATAATTCCCATTTTCTTCGCTTTCCCAACAGCCTCTCTTGACTTTTCAATGGTGATGTTTTTCATGTTTTTGTTTAATATCGTTTGTGAACCTGATTCTATTCCAAATGATATGAGCCAGCATCCGGATTTTTTCATAATTTCCAGAGTCTCATCATCAACACCATCTACACGGGTTGCACACATCCATCTTATTTCCAGATCCTCTTCTATAATTCTCCTACATAATTTCTTGACCGAATCCTTATTAAAAATAAAATTGTCTGAGTAAATAAGAAACTCGTTTACTCCATAGTTTCTTTTCATAAATTCGATTTCTTTAATCACAGAATCTATTTTCCTAACTCTGGATTTTGAGCCATAATAGAATGGAGCAGTACAGAATGAACATCCATGTGGGCAACCTCTACTGAAAACAATTGTCAGATATTTTCTATTTGTGAATAAAACTTTATAGGGCTCCAACCCTATCTTGTCCCAATCAGGATATGGGAGATTATCCATATCCAGTAATTCCCTGTTCTTCGTTTCAAACATCTTTTCATTTCTCTTAAACACCAGTCCACTTATTTGTTTCGGATTTTTGAACGGTATTTCAGCTGCTGTTAATTCGGGCTCACCCTTTATTACAAAATCGACAGAATCATTTTCTATAAGGTCTTTAGCAAAATAGGAAGCATGGATACCGAATATCACATTAAGGGTTTTTGGTGATATGATTTTCACCTCCTTCAAAACATGCATATCATTATCTATTGTTGGTGTGGAGACAGAAGCCATTATATAATCGGGCTTGTATTCAGAAACCCTTTTCAGGAAGTCATCCAGGCCAAGAGACTGGGCATCCGAATCTATAACCATAATTTTCGCTTTCCCTTCCAATAAAGATGAAATATAAGCCAATGTTATTGGAGGCAAGAGGTTTTTTGTTCTGACGCTTCGTTTCCTCTGACACCTACCTTCTATAACGAATTTATCCTTATGTGGCAGGTTGGCCAGAAGAATTTTCATGTTAATTAATTAGGTAAAAAATTTAAATGGTAAAATTAGACGTAACCAAAAGTCTTCTTAATCTTCTTACCTCTATTATGACAAAAAACATAACAATATAATAAGGTATTTGTGTTAACAGGAGGGAAACAACAGTATACATATTAACCCCTTCCTTTCGATTTTCTCATTCTCTCAAGTTCCTTTCGAATTCTGTAGAGTTCGTATACAGCTATTATACAGGCTATCCCCAATGGAATCTGACTTATTATAACAGCCTGCCACGTCTCCATCTGAACCACCATAAAATAGCTTTAATTCCTAATAGGCTTTGGAGTTTTTAAAGTTTAATATTGAAAAATAATCTTATGAAAAGACTGGATCTGAAGGTCGGATTCTCCTGCAACAATAACTGCAGATTCTGTGTGCAGGCACACAAAAAACATCTTGGTGACAGAACCATGGAAGAGCTTGAAAGAGAAATGGATAAGGGAATAGAAACAGAGTGTGAAGAGATAGTTTTCACAGGAGGTGAGCCGACCATACGAAATGATATAATAGAACTCGTAAAATACGCTAAGGACGCTGGGTACAGGATTATACAACTCCAGAGCAATGGCAGGATGTTTTCATATATGGATTTTGTAAAAAAGCTTATAAAGGCAGGAGCGAATGATTTTTCCCCTGCCCTTCATGGACACATTCCAGAAATCCACGATTATCTTACAAGGTCCCCAGGCGCTTTCAACCAGCTTATTCAGGGAATCAAAAACCTGAGGGAACTGGACCAGCATATACTAACGAATTCTGTTGTCAACAAGATTAACTACAAATACCTACCAGAGTTTGCGAGATTGTTTGTATCACTAAAAGTCAATCAGTTCCAATTCGCCTTCATTCATGCCATAGGGAACGCTTGGGAGAATTTCGATTCGATGGTCCCTAGAAAGTCGGATGTTAAACCTTATATACATAGGGCTTTGGACATAGGGATAAATGCAGACTTGGGTGTGATGGTAGAGGCCTATCCGTTCTGTTTCATGCAGGGTTACGAAAAGTATTGCGCGGAAAGGTTCATGCCTTCGACAGAGATAAGATACGCTGACCTTTACGTTGAGGATTTCGAAAAAGACCGAAAGAAATCAGGAAAGAAGAAGTTTCCGCAATGTAAAAGGTGCAAATTCGATCTCATTTGCGAAGGTCCTTGGAAGGAATATCCTGAGAAGTTCGGGGATTCGGAGTTCAAGCCGGTTAAGGGGGAAAAGATAAGAAGCATTGATAAAATAAAGGATATGTGATAGCATGGAAAAACTGAAGATATGTTTGATAAGTAAATATCCCCCACACAAGGGAGGGACAGCAGGCATAAATTACTGGTTTGCAAGGACCTTAGGCAAATTGGGAAACGAAGTTCATTTGGTGACCGATCCTGTAGAGGGAAGTGAAAACTATTTCCAAAACCTGAACAGGGAACAGATGAAAGGTTACGAGCCAAAGAATGTCAGGGTTCATGGATTGAAGTCTGGTTCTCCCCTTCCAGCGAAGTCCAGAACCTCGATGCTTGTGAACCTTGCCATTAAGGTTATTGAAGAGAATGAAATTGACTTAATAGATACGAAGTATTTCGTTCCCTACGGCGTCTCAGGCTTCTTCACAAAACTGATAACAGGAAAACCCCTTGTGACAAGACACGCCGGGAGCGATATAACCTACCTGTTAAAAAACCCCTCCTATAGAACACTGTTGATAAGGATGCTGAAGAATTCTGATAAAATCATTCTGGATCCCCTCAAGCTTGAAGAGATAAAAAGCCTGGGGGTGGAAGAAAAAAGAATAGCTTGCTGTGGCGATTTTGGAATGAGCATGGAACCCGTTCCCCGGGAAAAAACAAAAACATTTCTTAAAAAAATTGGAATAGACAGCGAATCGCCAATAATAGGATGTTTCGGTAAAATCTTCCAGGGCAAGGGTTTAATGGAAATGCTTCATGCGCTGTCCAAAATAAAAAATGAGGATTTTTCACTTCTTCTTGTACCCGAAACTGATAAAGACAGTATAAAATCTTATCTATCTAGATTCGAATTGGAAGATAGATCCGTATTATTGGATTATCAGCCGCCTTGGGTAATGCCATTCTTGTACGACTCTCTGACCGCGTTGATTGCAACAGAGGTTGACTTCCCAGTTAAGATGCACACACCACTGACAGCATCCGAGGCTTTTTATCTAGGCACGTGTACGGTTATAAGCGAAGAGACCCACAACAAACCCCAATTTAAAGATCTGGAAGATGGTGTTAATACCATTATCGTTGACCCGAAGGATACAGAAAACTATGCAAAGAAATTGGAATGGATAATAAAGAATCCACAAGCGGCAGAGGAAATAGGCAGAAACGTTAAGATTTCTAACAGATATCCTGACGGGAAGATGATAACTAGGAAATTAGTTGAAATCTACAGAGAAGTGATAGAAGGTGTTTAAATGAATAGATGGGTAAAACCAAGGTCATTTCATCTGCAGTGGCACATCACAGAAAGATGTAATTTCAGATGTAAGCACTGCTATATAAAAGGTTCTAAAAAGGAATTGAGCACCCGAGAATTGTTCATGATTCTAAGACAGTACATCGATATGATCAGGATATGGGAACTTGATAAGAATAAAAGAGCCATGAAGCTATCCTTGTCTGGCGGGGAACCTCTGCTCAGGAAGGATTTTTTCAAACTTCT
>CP070801.1:265971-271387 GCA_020343575.1 Candidatus Aenigmatarchaeota archaeon | reverse complement strand
CCTCTCCATTTAGCTTTATTGTGACCTTTCCTACGTTAAATTTTACCCCGTCAAGGTTCACCCTTGCGGTTGCCTCTTTACCCTGTAAAACATCCAGAAGCTTTGTTACCAATTCCTCTTTATTTTTGATTATATCTTCCATTAATCCCATTCGAACACCCCTTTATTTTTGATTTAAGATTTATTATTAACATCGATTAATATATTAATATCGTGAGTCAATGGCGGTTGAAAAAATTGTTGTTGGAAGGAACAGGGAAGATCTGAAGAAATTCGGCTCAACCGGAACGGTATACATAGGAAAACATATCGTAGGAACCGGGGAGGAAGCCCACCTTACGAATCCTATATGCATGGATGTTGTGAGACCACATGTTATTCTCATATGCGGCAAAAGGGGTTCTGGCAAGAGCTATTCTGCTGGGGTTATGGCAGAGGAGATGGTTGCACTTCCAAAGGACATAAAACAGAATCTATCTATTCTTATGATCGATACCATGGGAATATACTGGTCCATGAAAAAACCGAATGAGAAAGAGAGGGGGCTTCTGGAGAGATGGAACCTCAAACCCAATGCAATGAAGGAGATGCGGTTCTTCATTCCCAAGGGATGGGTGAAGGAGTATGAGAAGGCAGGGATTGGTTTTGATTTTCCCTTCACGCTCCCAACAGGCGAGCTCTCAGCGCAGGACTGGGTGATAACCTTTGGATTCAACATACTTGATGAGCATGGGATACTGACAGAGAGAGTGATCAAGAAGCTCAAGAAAACATTCGGTGACGTCTATTCCATAGACCAGATAATAAAGGAGATAGAGAATGACAAGAAGGCTGAGCAAAAGGTCAAGAATGCCCTGATAAGCAGGTTCATGGCTGCTCAGGGCTGGGGGGTATTCGAAAGAAAGGGGACCCCGATCGAGAGATTCCTCCAGCCAGGAAAGATATCCGTTATTGACATATCCCATTACCTGAGGTCTTCAACTGGGTGGTCTGTGAGAACCCTGGTGATAGGTCTTTTTGCAAGGAGGATATTCCAGACAAGGCTGATGGCGAGAAAGAAGGAGGAAGTAGAAGTGATTACAGGAGAGAAGAGAAAGAGCATGCCAATGGTATGGATGATAATGGACGAAGCACACCAGTTCATTCCTAACAAGGGCGTTACAGCGGCTTCAGAACCTGTCCTCACATTGATAAAAGAAGGAAGGGAACCCGGTATATCCCAGGTTCTGATAACCCAGATACCGAACAAGCTCCACTCCGATGCTCTAGCGCAGTCAGACCTTGTAATTTCGCACAGGCTCACATCCGAGGCCGACATAAAGGCTTTGAGGGGAATAATGCAATCCTACATGCTTGAGGACATCCAAGAGCTTATAAACACTCTTCCCCGTCAGAAGGGCTCAGCCATAATACTTGACGACAACTCCGAGAGAATCTATTCACTTCAGGTGAGACCAAGAATAAGCTGGCATGCAGGAGGATCCCCAAAGGCAATAAAGGAGAAGGGATTGTTCGACTGAATTACATTCTTATCTCCTCGAATCTTACCTTTTTCTTCTCCACCAAATCCTTTACCCTTTTTTGTTTCTCTGTGAGCTTCGAATCCCCGACCTTGAACTCCACAATTATAATCTTATCATCCTCGAACTGAATTCCGTCTATTGGGCTTCCTATGAAACGGAAGTTCTGCTCATTGTAGGGATAACCCTTGAGAAACGGAAGGAACTGCTCTGTCATCTTCCCATACTTGCTCGAAAGGCTCTTCTTCTCGAATCTCAATTTTCTGTTCTGCTCCAGAAGCTTCCAGCATATGATTATAACTATTATCAGTATCAGAACCAGTATCACGTAATCGAGCATGTCAGATCACCAAATTTGATGCAAAGATGCCAAGGTAGTAGGCAACGATTATAACTACAATCCCCATCACCAGATATTCAAGCATTAGTTTAAGCATTTTTCTTCTGTTGTAATTTAGGCATCTTGACACAACGAAACCTAGTAGTAGAAGGAGGAATATCCCGATGGATACGCTTGTGAAAACAGCACCTGCAAGGTCAAGGAAAAGCAGGGGAACTAACAAAACTATCGTTGCCAAAAGGGTTCCCAGAAATGTTAAAATAGTGGATGTCCAGACCTCTTTTCTTGTATGTATACCCTCGGTTTCCTCACTAACATGAAACCCCGCAGCATTACCGAGAGAATTCGCTATCCCTGCTACAAGTATGGCAATAAAGACAGCAAGCTTGTTCCCCATCACACTGAGTCCGATAATTATACCAACAACGTTTATTATAGCATCCATCATTCCGAAGGTCATCCCCTGCAATCCATGATGCTTTCTTCTAAAAAGCATATTGATAATTCTTTTGACTGATATTTATTGTTGGCATTATTTGCCTATGTGCAGTTCAACAATATCTTTATCTCTCAGAACATAGCCAAGCCCGATCTTCTGTCCAGGGAATTTGCTCGATCCCCAAACCCTTGCGAATCTGAAACGCTTCTCAAAATCCTTATGGACCTTCAGGCAGACCCCTCTTATGGTGGAATTCCTTTTCAATATGATTGGCTCCTCCATGTCTGGTTTTTTACCAGTTTTTTTCATGTAAACCCTGATAAGCTTCAGATCATCCCATATCATCTCCTTCAGCTCCTCGATGTTCGTTCCCTTAAGCGAAGATACTGATACACATTTCTTTATTTTCCTGAATACTTTGCTTTTCTTTGCTAGGTCAAGCTTGTTCGCAACCACAATGGATGGGATGTAAACCCTGTTCTTCATGATAGAGTCTATAAGCTGGTCCTGGGATATATCCTCCCTTATCGTGACCTCTGCATTGTTTATTTTGAACTCCTGCAGTATTGATTTTACGGCTCCGATGCTCATTCTTGTCAGCTTAACTGCAGAACCCGCATCTATCCCACCACTGTTCCTCTTCTTGATAATCACTTCCGGTGGTTTTTGATTCAGCCTGAAGCCTGCCTTGTAGAGCTCATCCTCTATCGTATCCAACTCCTTCATCGCTTTGTTTACATCGCTCGCATCAACCATTATAAGAACAAGGTCAGCATTCCTCACGACAGAGAGGATTTCCTTTCCCCTACCCTTTCCTTCGGAAGCTCCCTCAACAACCCCGGGTATGTCCAGTACTTGGATCTTTGCTCCCCTGTACTCCAAGACGCCTGGAATAACGTTAAGCGTGGTGAAATCATAATCCCCTATCTTTGAATCCGCTCTTGTTATTCTGTTGAGCAGGGTGGATTTCCCCACTGATGGGAACCCCACAAGCAAAACAGTCGCGTCTCCTGCCTTCCTTATACCGTATCCAAGGCCCGCCTTCTTAGCAGCTCTCTTTTGCAGATCCTGCCTTAACTTTGCAAGCTTTGCCTTCAGTTTTCCGATATGAAACTGAGTGGCCTTGTTGTACTTGGTCCTCTTGATTTCCTCTTCAATTTCCTTTATCTCCTCTTGAATATCCATTTTAATCACTCTGCTAATCTAATTAGTATTTAAATAAATTAAATGGTGGTTTCAAGTATGCAACGGGACCAGCATTTCATGACGGATTTGCAGACCATCAGGAGAATTGTTTCAGCTGCGGAAATCCGGAGGAATGAAACGGTTCTGGAGATTGGAGCCGGGAAGGGATTCCTAACGAAAGAGCTCGCGAAAAGAGCGAAAGTTATAGCAATAGAGATTGACAAAAAACTTGAGAGTGATTTGAGAAAGAATCTGCAGGGATTCAAGGTTGAACTGATTTTCGGCAATGCCCTGAAAATTCTGAAAAGAAAAGGAATAGAATTTGACAAAATTGTTTCAAACATTCCATACGCAATATCCGAACCCTTGTTACAGGAAATGGTCTTCATCGACTTTGAATCTGCGGTTCTCACCCTTCCGAAATCATTCGTTGACAGATTAAAAGTCGGTCCGAATGATAAGAATTTCAGCAAACTTTCCATCCTAGCCAGGGAATTCTTCGAGATAAAAACCCTCTTTGAAGTTCCAAAGGACTCATTCCATCCCAAGCCAAAAACAACATCTGTCGCTGTTTTTCTGAAACCTAGCGACAAAAAATCTCTTTTTTGCAGGGTGTTTTTGCATGAAAAAATGAAGCTGAAAAACGCTATCATGCGAGTCCTTTTTGATTCGAGAAATTACACCAAAAATCAGGCAAGAAAACATATAAAAAGCTTAAAATTCAATAATTTATTGGAAAAAAAGATATCAGGGATGGGCACAGGAGAGCTCAAAACCGTGTGGAGGAAGCTTCATAAGCTCTAGTAAATCCTCAGAAAATGTTCAGAAAAGTTCTTCTGAAATTTGAATGAGCTAATCCGAAAAACGTGATTGGTATGGAAAAGACTGCAGAGACAATGGCGAAAGAGCAGAAGGAGATTTCGATATCCCAATTTTTCGAGAAGAACCGCCATCTTTTGGGATACGATAACAAGATCAAGGCACTACTAACTATAGTTAAGGAGGGAGTAGACAACGCGTTAGATGCGACCGAGGAAGCAGGGATACTCCCTGACATCTACGTTAAGGTTGAGGAGATTGAGAAGGAGAAATACAAGATAGTGATAAAGGATAATGGACCTGGGATAGTCAAGAAGCAGATACCCAACATATTCGGAAAACTGCTTTACGGAAGCAAGTTCCACAGGCTCAAGCAGAACAGGGGACAGCAGGGTATCGGAATATCAGGTGGGGTCCTGTATTCGCAGCTTACAACAGGAAAACCCACCAAGATCATATCCTCTACAGGTGACGGGAGAGACCACAGGTTCACTCTCAAGATAGATGTCAAACACAACGAGCCAAAGATAGTGGAAAATGAGATAATTGAGAGCAAGGAGAAATGGCATGGTGTCCAGATAACCTTTGTTGCAGAGGGTATTTACAGGGAACACAAACAATCCGTCATGGAGTATATGAAAGAAGTCGCGATCTCCAACCCCTATGCGAACATAGTTTTTGATTCCCCAACAGGCAGAATAGAATTTGCTAGGGGGGTTGACAAACTTCCTCCAAAGGCAAAGGAGATAAAACCCCACCTCTACGGGATTGAGGTTGGAATACTGGAGAAGATGAGGAATGAGACCAAGGCAAGAACGGTTTTGACGTTTCTTACATCTGAATTCACCAGGGTAGGTAAACTCTCTGCAGAGGAGATATGCAAAAGGGCGGAAATAGATTCCAAGATCTCTCCAAGGAAACTCACACATGATGACGTGGTTAGGATTATAAATGCAATAAAGGAAGTCAAGCTTTCAAGACCTCCAACGGACTGCCTCTCACCACTGGGCAACAACGCAGTTGAGGAGGGGATGAAGAAGGAACTGAGCCCGGAATTCGTTTCATCGCTCTCAAGACCTCCAAGTGTTTACAGGGGATGGCCATTCCAGGTTG
>CP070801.1:248368-265871 GCA_020343575.1 Candidatus Aenigmatarchaeota archaeon | reverse complement strand
GAACGAGAATCACAATGTAGGCAAAGCTGAGAACTACTAAGACGTATGGGAGGGGTGAAATTATTATCGCAAGGAAAATGAAAATCCCTGCAGCTATTTTTGCTCTTCCCTTCTCCAGAGCAAGACCTGTCTCTTTTTTACCCACGAATCTCTAGAGCCTCATCTTCACACCAGAGGCCAGTTTTTTAAGGAAGCTCTTCCTGTCTCCCTCTATATCCTCCAGGTCCTTAACAATCTCCCTGGATATGGTTGACAAACCAGCCAGGAGCATCAGTAGACCAGGAAGGAGGAGGTTCCCGAGAGCTGCCCCTCCAAATAGGAATGTGGAACCCACAAGGTACCCTATAACTATGTTTCCAAGGAGTATCCTGTCCTGCAACGAATAAGAGTAGATCACAAGGAGAATCGAGTTAATTACGGCTATGAGTATACACGCCCAGTTTACGAAGAGTGTCAGAATAATGCCTACAGCAAACAGAACAATAGAGAATGCGAGAGCTGACCTTCTGGAAACTCTGCCTGACGGGATCGGTCTCTTGGGCTTGTTCACCTTGTCGGATTCAACGTCAATGTAATCGTTTATCGCGTTGCCTGCTCCAGTTATAAGGAAAACAGCAATTAATACGAGTGTCAATGGATATGGATTCGAGAGAAGCGCAGGGTTCTTTCCAGCAACTAGCAGGCCTCCTATAAGAACCGCAACAACTGACATGAATGCATTCACAGGTCTTATAAGAGTTATGTAAGGTAACATATACAGTTTATTGTCTTGGGAGATTTAAAAATTGACAATTAAATGCCTATCCCTTAACAACACCAAGTGGAACCATTCTTGCGACTTTGGTTGATATCCCTGCCCCATGAACCGAGTCAACAACAGCTTCAACGTCCTTGTACGCTTCCGGCGCTTCCTCAGCGAGGGACTTGGGATGCGTGGCCTGGGAAACGATTCCCTTCTTCAGAAGGTCCTCCTTTACCTTTCCACCCCAGAACCTCTTTATTGCAGCATGTCTTGACATAGATCTTCCAGCGCCATGAGCTGAAGAGCCAAAACTTTTCTCCATTGCGGTTTCTGTTCCCTTCAGGAGATACGAAGACGTACCCATTGAGCCGGCGATTATCACAGGCAGGTTAGGGAACGATCTTGTCGCTCCCTTCCTGTGCACGTAGAGTTTTTTCTTCTCTCCATTAACCTTGTGTTCCTCAAGTTTTACTATGTTGTGCGCTATGGCGTAGACAGTTTTCATGTCCATTTCTTCCCAGCTTTTTCCAAAGATCTTTTCAAAGACCTCCCTTATCCATTTGGTCATAACTGCTCTGTTAGTGAAAGAGTAGTTAACAGCTGCCTTCATTGCTGCGAAGAAGTCTTGTCCCTCTTTGGATTTAACAGGAGAACATACAAGCTGCCTGTCAGGGAGCCATATGTTGTATTTCCTAACAGCCTGCTCCTGAATCTTCAGATAATCAGTCGCGACTTGGTGACCCAAGCCTCTGCTCCCACAATGAATCATGATCATGGCCTGACCGGGTTCCTTTATTCCCCACTTTTTCACGGCATCCTTGTCAAGTATGTGTGAGACCTCCTGGATTTCCAGGAAGTGGTTCCCGGCTCCAAGGGTCCCCAGCTGGGGACCTCCCCTCTTCTTTGCAAGGTCCGAAACCTTGCTCGGGTCAGCTCCAGACATTTTTCCGTTCTCTTCTGTCGCCTTTTGGTCTTCCTCTGTTATGTATCCCTTTTCCACTGCCCAGTCCAGTCCCCTCTTAAGAACCTCATCAAGTTCAGGTGGGGAAAGTTTGAGTGTCCCCTTTGATCCCACACCGCAGGGTACTGCATCGAATAGTGAGGGAACGAGTTCTCGTATTTTCGTTCTGATTTCATCAGCCGTGAGATTGGTTCTGATAAGATTGATTCCGCAGTTTATGTCAAAGCCACACAGGCCTGCTGAGATTATTCCATCCTCTGCATCGAACGCTCCGACCGCTCCCATTGGAAGACCATAACCCCAGTGCATGTCAGGAAGCCCAATAACGGGCTCCACTACTCCGGGGAGTGTTGCAACATTTGTAAGCTGCTGCACAGCAGCATCTTCCACAGCGTCAATTAGCTTTTTGTTTGCAATGATCTTTGCATCCACCTTCATCCTTTCCCTGACGCCTTTGGGAAGCAGCCACTCGAATTCATTTATCTTCTTCAGTTTCTCCTTCATATCAATCAATCTTCTTTATACTGTATAGATACATAGCAGAAAAGGGTCTGCCTGCACCCGTATACGCTATGGATTATAATCCACGCACTGCGCCGGGTACACGCAATATGATTAGTTGGATTTAAGTTATTTAAAGGTTATATATCCAGACTCACCCTCGCCACATAACCCTTATCAGTTTTCTCGAACTTGAATTCATAATAAGTGACAGCCTTGACAACGGTCTCTCCTAGCTCAGGTTTCGCTTTATCACCATAAACCTTCGCATTTAGTTTGGTTTCGGATATCTCCTGTATCTCAGTTTTGGAGAAGAAAAGATGCTCGATATCGACCCTTGCTATCAGCTCCTGCAGCCAGTTTATCATCAGCTCTCTCACATCCTCTGCCTCTATTACTATATCCTTAGTAATGTTATGTTTGACCTTCTTGGTCTGGCAGATAACAGTGAACAATGCCTCTGCTGCGTTTTCAAATACCTCTTTCAAATCCTTTCCATACGCCTCAAACATTACGTCAGAGGTCAGGTCCTCAATGAACTTGTACTTTTTCATAATACCTAAAAATTGTAATTATAAAATAAATAAGATTCTGATGTTTACGTGTTAGAATCCCAAGCCCAGTATATCATTTCTTCCTATTAGGTCTTGAGCATTTCTGCATTCGAGTGACTGAACAACTATCTGTAGCAGTGTTTCATCTGTAGATAGGATAGTTGTTTCCGTATCTTGAGTGGGTATGTCCATGTTCTTAAATTCTTTTGAGTATGTTGTCTGGTTTTCGTAAACCATTTGGATATCAAATCCATTTAAAGTAATATTACCTGTATTGAACAGAACCAATGTCAAATCCTTTGTTGCATTATTATAATGCGCTCTTTGTATCAATACTTGAGCATCTGAACAGAATTGTGACATAGAATTCATTAACCATGTTAGAGAAATTCCCAAAACAATCATTACTATTGCTATCAGTATTATAACCACGACAAAGTGAGATTTTCTTTTTTTCATTCCAAATCTCCTAATTCAATATTTGATTTCGTTTAATAAATTTCAGGTAAACCTGCCTGCTATGAAAACCGCATCGTATATATCTATTTCTCCATTTTCGATAATATCTGCTGTCTCATTCCAGCCCGGATCAGAATCTTTTAAACCGAAATGTGAGGTTACAATAACAAGGTCGTCAATATCAACATCGTCGTCTTTGTCTAGGTCACCTGGGTCGAAACAATCTTCATCATTTTTATCCATGAGGTTATCACAGTCATTATCAATTCCATCATTGCAATTATCATACAATATTCCTTCTTTCCCACTTCTACAAGTACCATTGGCGTCAATACAGTCACTAGCATTATTACAGCACCTTACAATTCCCGCTCCCGCTGTTATGTAATATTCATTTTCATCATCACCGCAGCACTCTTCTTCTGATCCTGTATCGTATTCTCCAAATTGGGAAGATTCTCCCCCTTGAACATAGTTCGCTCCACAACCACCATTACAACGGTTTTGATTATCATCACAATCTCTCCAGTGTCCTTTGTAGTTATCAGAAGTCATACACCATCCATCAATCCTTCCATCTCCATCTAAATCTATACCTGAACTTTCAGTGTAGCAAGTTCCCTGATATACACAATCATCATCGTCATCACAACATGCTTTATCATTCGGGTCATCCCCACCGTTTATACAATCCTCATCAGTGATATCATCGCAGGATGAACTGTTGTCAGGACTTTTATCGTAATCGGTCATGAAATACATATATTCCTCTCCAGAATCGTCGCCGCAGCATTCAGTCATCCCATCACCGCCGTCTGTTGATGATCCGTATTCTCCTACTCCTGATTCGCCTGCCGTGACAAAATTAAGACTGGAAGCAGTGCAGGAGTAGGATGCGTAATCAAGATCCAACCAGTGTATTCCTCCTGATCTGCACCTAGCATAATTATCATCTCCTCCAGTATTAAATCCTGAAGTTTGTGTTCCGATATCATAGCAGTTTCCCTGGAAAACGCATTTCTCATTATTGCTGCAGCATGCGTCGTCGGAAGTAACATCGTTCCAGGCGATGTGGTATCGGTTCGGAGTCTTGTATGCTGCTCTGTACGCATGCTCTTCACCTAAATCATCTCCGCAGCAACACTCAACGCTTGGGTGACCACTCGTTCCTATTGTGCAGTAATTGGGTCTGCTTCCTGTTGTTGTGTAATAAGCGTCTTCTACTCTCGCATCTCCTCCACCAACATTCCAGTGATAACCTCTGCCAGTGCAATAACTAGTGTGATAATCTACATTTATCCACCAGTCATACGTACCTGGTATGTAGCAGTACATATCAATTCTTCCATCACCATCCAGATCATACCAACCATCAGAATAACATTGCCCTTGATAGACACAGTCTTCATCGCTGTCACAACAGGCGTTATCGTTTGGGTTGTCACCACCGTATTTTCCCCCACCCTCTCCTAGATTACTTGGATAAACCTTGAAATAATTATCATAACATGATATCTGACAGTTTTCATCACAATTATTGGTCCCTGGCGCTATCCCGTCACAATCCACGTCAGCTGTGCAGTCATAGCCTGATTCGCATATCCTGGTTGCTCTGTCAACTGGCTGGCACGAATCATCACACTTGTCAAGTATGAAAGGGTCTCCTCCCTTGGTGCAGTATGGGATACTGTCACCGGGTAAAAGTCCGTGACACCACTGAGATGCTCCGCAGGCAGAGTCACAAACACCGCTACCCGAGCCTCCTGGGTTGCTTACCTGCTCTCCTTGACATTTTGCCTGCTCCGGATTTCTATAGCTTATACCGTTGGTGGTGCAGAAGGGTTCATAATCCTGATTGCCGCACAGAACCTCTAAACCCCATATCTTGTGGTCATCAAGCATATCAGGAACATGGGTTCCCACACCAAGACATGCTCCCTTTCCCTGGTTGGTGCGGGGGATGTAGATATTTGCCAGATAATAGGCTGATGAGTACTTGTACCATATAATTGCCGGGATATCCGGGTCTGATTTTGCCCAGTCGTAATACCACTGTTGCTGACAAATACTTGGAATCTGGCTTATGTTCCAGGTACCTACATATTCATTGCACATGAAGCTCTGACTCACCAAAACAATATTTTTGTCAGTGTCACTGTTTAATAGATTTTCTATGACTTCAAGTTCCTTTTCTGTGCAGTCCGGATAGAAGTTTTCACATGCATACCGTATTTGCCTGCCTCCTGATTTAATCCAGTAGATTCTGTTTTTGACCTCTTTTTCGAATTTATTTCTGTTTTGTGTATTGCAAGCAAAGGGGTTATTCACAGAATTTTCATAGCCTTTAGTTAGGAAATATGGGTCTACGCCTATCAAATCAAAATTTTCATTGTTAACAATATAACCTCCTACTATCCAAGTTCTAAAGAAAACTATAAACGTGTTTATGTCAGGAAAAATTTCCTTGGTTATGTTTATGATTTTCTCCAGTCTCTCAGGATTATGCCTAAACATCCAATTGCCATATTTATCTCTATGATCATTTGGCTCATCACCCAGATAGAACGCCCATATTTTATTTGAATCTGTCCCTAGCTTGGTTTTGAGATCATTCAAAAAACTTCTATAGACGCTATCGGATATGGTACTATTTTCATACAAATATCTGTATAAATAACTCCAAAGAGAAAGGATAATCTTATGTCCTTGATTTTTTCTGTGGTTAATATTATTTTGTATTTTTGTTTGACTCCAGTGGGGCAAATAACTCAGAAAGACCACATTCGTAAAACTAGTGGTATCATCAACTTCCTCACCGGCTACTGGCCAGGGAGCGCCGTAATAGCCGTAATATTTGAGAGTTCCAGTTTGTGCAATTACAACATTATCCCAAAATGGACTCGAAAAAAGAATTAGAATCGTAAATATCAGTAGTATCAGGGTCTTTTTCATAATATAATATTGATTAACTGTTATTATATGGTTAAATCTTCGCAGCGGTGTGTCTCGCTCCACACACCTCGCAGTTTATGAAAACAAATCCCCTTTCCTTGACAAGTTTTGTGTCATGCTTCCCACACTCTGGGCATGCGACATAGGTCTTAACGTAAAGGTCCAGTTTCCTGTTAACCATTTCCTCGGAGAAGTTTCCCTGGACTTCGAGTCTGGTGCCGCTCAGGTTTCCCTTGGTTGCGAGCTCCTTGAGCAGGAACTTCATTAGATGCTTGGGGTCCCTTCTCAGGGCAGTAGAAACCTCTGAGAAGTTGGTGATTGTGGTCCTACTACCGGCTATCTGAGCCCGCATCCTGGGCATTTCAAACCTCTCTTTCGTCTCGATCTTCTCGGGAACCTTCTTCAGTCCCCTCTTGAGCAGCTCCTTGTAATCCATAACAACACCTGAGGTATGATTCTATTTTGAAAAGTTATTATAAAAGTTTTCGGTATTGGAAACAGTAAGGTTTATATAGCAGGAAAAGAAATATATATATCTCTGTTTAGCACGTAAAACAACAGAAATAGGGATTTTGGACTTCATTCAATTTGGGGGAATTGAATTTAGTCTTGGGGGAAGATTGTAATCAGCTTATTCTGAGTTATAAATATATCGATATTTAAATTAAAAAAGATTTCGATACCAGGAAATACACATTACAGGATATAGGTTCTGGTGTTGGGATCGTAAAAATCAGGAGGGATGAAAATGGAATCTTTGGTTCAGGAGGTTTTTGAAAGGAGTTTTGGTGAGAAAAAGGTAGAGAAACCCCAGAATTTAGAGGAAAACGTAATAGATGAGACTGCAAGAAACATACAGGAGCAGTTTGGACTGGATGTGAAGTCAGCAAAGATATTTGTAATGGGAACCGGAGGGGCAGGGAACAACTGTGTTAGCAGATTGACAAGTATGGGAGTTAAGGGTGCCCAGACAATAGCGTTAAACACAGATGCAAAACACCTCTCAATAAGTCAGGCTGATGAAAAGATTTTGGTAGGAAAGGAGTTGACCAAGGGCCTGGGAGCAGGTGGCTATCCGGATGTAGGAAAGAGAGCCGCAGAAGAAAGCGAGAGAGAACTCAAGAAGAGCCTGGAAGGGGTGGACATGGTCTATCTTGTTACAGGTCTCGGTGGTGGAACAGGGACAGGAGCAACACCTGTTTTGGCAAGGATCGCAAAGGAGATGGGTGCCATAACGATAGGTTGCGTTACAATGCCTTTCAAGATAGAAGGAGCAAGAATGGGCAAGGCTGAGGACGGTCTTTACCAGCTTAGACAGATATGTGACACTGTTATAGTAATAGAGAACGACAGGCTCCTGAGGATAGCAGGCGATCTTCCTTTGCAGCAGGCATTTGGTGTTGCGGACAACCTTATATCCACAATAATAAAGGGCGTAACAGAAACCATATCCCAACCGTCCCTGGTGAACCTGGACTACGCTGATGTGAAGACAATAATGCACTCAGGTGGTGTGGCAGCCGTAGGCTTCGGTGAATCAGACACAAAGAGTAGGGCAGAAGAAGCGGTTATAAAGGCCATGACCAATCCGCTGCTTGAAGTGAACTATGAGGGTGGAACAGGAGCATTGGTCCACATAACAGGAGGGAGTGACCTGAAGCTGGACGAGGTTAACCTCATAGGGGAATATGTAAGCAAGCAGCTAGACCCTGATGCACAGGTAATATGGGGTGCGAGGATAAACCCGGACTTCAAGGGAAAACTGAGGGTCATAACAATAGTAACCGGTGTGAAGTCTCCTTACATACTGGGACCCGTTGCCCGCCAGGAGCAGGCTGAGAAGAGAGATTTCTCGCAGGAGTTGGGAATACCAATGATACAAAGGGGAATGTAAATCCCCTGAAGGAGAGGAGATATACATATCCCTCTCTATCTATTTCTTTTTCTTTCCTGTCAGAATTTCCACAGTATCTGCTGCATTCTGTAATGCTTTGGAGAAACCGGGGTTTATTCCAATAACTATGACCTTCTTTCCCCTTTCCTTTGCAACCTGTATCGCGGGGAGATAGTCAGAGTCTCTCGAAGCTATCGCTATGGCATCGACCTTGTCATTGTAGGCTGCCTTAACCACAGAAACCGCCAGTGCAACGTCAACGTCAGATTCCTCCTCTCCAGCCAGAAAGATTGATGGCTCGAATCCCTGGTTTGCTATAGCCTCGATGAGTTTCTCACTTGCGTACTGGTTAAGAAAAACCTTTCCTATAATTACCCTTCCATGCTTCTCCAGAAGCCTCCTGAACTCATCCAGATTGATACCGAATTCCTTTCTTATTATGTTCGGTCCGTCTACAAAAAGAGCTATGTTTTTCCCTTTCTTTATTCCAAACACGAATACTCACCTCTGAAATCAACAATACAATTGCTTATTTTTTGATTTTGGGTATAAAAAGCCTTCACACCCATATGAACGAGAGCAATCCTGCTATTCCGTAAAGGAAGAACCCTACAACTGCTTCTATAATCCCCAGTATCAGTCCCCCTATCCCTGTGATCAGAGCGAATATGGGAGCCAGGATTATCAGCAATACTATACATACAAACAGGACGAGAAGGCCTTTGCTTGCCCTTCTCCAGTCATAGAAAAACGCGAATACACTTCCTGTGATCACGCCGCCAAGGTGAGCGATGTTCGCGACGCCGGAGAATTCCTGGGGCTGGAAGTAGACAACAAGGGTCTCGAATATCAGGAAGAGTATAGCAATTATCCCCAGAGGTAAGGGAAACATATACAATCGGATTCTTTTTATGGGGTTAAGGAGCATTGCCGCTCCCATCACCCCGAACACGCATCCTGACGCTCCAACAACAGGCGCCGCGCTTGTGAGCATGAAAACGAAGTTCCCTATCAGGCCAGAGGCAAAGTATGCTGAAAGGAACCATTGTCTGTTAACCTCCTCTTCAAATATCTTCCCGAAGAAGTACAATCCAAGCATATTGAAAAACAGATGGGAAGCAGAGATGTGCATGAACAGTGAGGTAAACCACCTCCATACCTCGAAAACCCCCCCCTTTGAGAAAGAAAGCGTCTGAAAGACCCAGTCTTGCATGACCTGAGGCAGGGAGAAAATTAAACTGAAAATCAGCACGTTCAGTATAATCAACAGCCACGTCATGCTGTGCGTCTGGAACCTATGCTCATGTTTTTTCGCTTGGGGCGCTTGAGGTTTTTCCATACTGTAAATATATATCGAGAGAAATAAATAGAATATATGAAAAAACTTAGTGATCCCAAGACCCGCGCAATCATGAAGAAATTCAGAATTCCCTTTGTAAAGCAGTTTCTTACAAAGACCGAGGAGCATGCAGTTCTCCATGCTAAAAAAATAGGGTTCCCTGTTGTTCTTAAGATATCGAGTCCTGACATAATCCACAAAACAGATGTTGGTGGGGTTGCAATTGATATCGGGAATGAGGAAGAACTCAGGGACGCCTACAGGAAAATGATAAGGAACGTCAAGAGGAAAAAGCCCAGGGCAAAAATCAATGGCGTAGTCGTTCAGGAGATGGTTCCCAGGGATTCAAGGGAACTGATAATAGGAGGAAGGAGAGATCCCCAGTTCGGTCCCGTAATCATGTTCGGTCTCGGAGGAGTTTGGGTCGAAGCCCTGAAAGACGTTTCCTTCAGGTTGATTCCAATAGACAGGAATGACGCAAAGAATATGATAAAGGAGATCCGAGGATACTCAGTTCTGCAGGGGATGCGGGGACAGAAACCAGTAAACTTCAAGCTCCTAGAGGATATCATGCTCAAGGTTTCCAGGATGGTTTGGAAAGACAAAAAGATCCAAGAACTCGACATAAACCCACTGTTTATCAATGACAAGAAAGCGATAGCAGTGGATTCTAGGATTGTGGTTTAGATTCTATTGCTTGCCATCTCTATATGTTTCTCAACATCTTTCTCGAGACTGTAAAGTTCTTTTTCCCATTTTTGTGAATCGCGTTCGAAACCCTTTAAACATGTTCCCAAATACTTCTCGGGATTCAGTATCATCTCCTTTTTCTCTTCCGGAGCATCCTGTAAAGCTCTTTGAATAATTTTTCTTTTCTTAGCCAAATCTATAAAGGATTTTCCTTCTTTCCTTGCTTTATCACTCAACTTTCTTACATATTCATGAGCATCAAAAAACCTATCTGTGTTTAATCCCAGCCATCGCTGCAGATATGTCTGAAGTGGCTCCGCACATATCAGACCCTGTGTTATTCCTAGGTTCTCAGCCATCTTTTCCTTTCTTATTGTCATTTTCTTTGCTACATTTGTCGCTTTCTTAATCATTCCATAACCAAGGTTTGTCATGTTTTCTATGTAGATTCTCTTGTTAGCAGAATCTCTCAAATCTCTTTGGAAATCTGTCATGAAATCCGCGTAGGATGCAAAGAGCTGTGCAACCAACTGAGTCCATCTCATACCACAAAGTTGTTCTGTGGTTATCGGGTTCTTCTTATGGGCTCCTGTTGAAGAACCAACCTGCTCATCAAGCATCTGTTCGAACATCTCACCTACTTCAGTTTGTTGGTAATTCCTGACATCGTTTGCAAATTTCGCTATTGATCCTAGCGTATTGACAAATTCCGAAAAGTATTTGTTGTACCAGTACTGATGTACAACTTGACCAGTGGTCTCATCTCTTTTAAGTCCTATAAGTTCAAAGAACCTCCTATCAATTTCTTCAGGATCTGTATCGAATAGTAAAACCTTAGTTGCGTTAGTTCCAACAAATCCTGAAAGCTTACCTCTCAACTCATCAGCTGAGTTTCTGTAACCAGATATACCCGGGATAAATCCACCGAGAATCTCAGAGAAGTAGTGGGCTACTGTGGTAGCCGCCGCATGCTGTTTGTGTGTTCTCCCTGTTAAAACAGTATCTTTATGTTCTCGCCCTCTTCCAATGAGCGACCTAGAAAATTCAATAGACTTGGGTATCATTAGTTCGTACGCAAAATCTTTCCGGGCCATTCCATGTGCAGTATTTACTAAATCATAACTTGTCAGCCCAGGGTACAGGAAATTCTTGGCTCTTGTGCTGAGTACCCTTTGAGCGTTCCTTACCATTCCTCTTATATCATGCCTTATTTTATCTTCCCATTTTCTTGTAAGTTTGAATGGGACATTTTCCCTTCTAACTTTACTTACTATTTCATCTGCAACCTCTTGGGGTGTTTCTCCCAATTCACCCAAAACATGTGAATAGGTTCTTAAACCGCCAAGCATGTAACTATGCATTGCATCAGGCATAACATAACCGATTACATCTTTTTCTAGATATCTCTCTGAATCAGAAGATAGAAATCCCATGAGAGCTTTTATTTTCTTATATGCTGTGTCAAGTTCTTTTTTTGGTATTTGGGATGGCATAAAAATCTTGTTTAAAATTGGATGGAATTCTTTTATTGTTATTCGGAAATCACTACAATGGTAATGCATACTGGTTAAGAATATATAACTTCTCGATAATTATGTAGAAAATAATTTTGTGATTTTATGGAAATAGATCCGAATTATCTTGTCCTGAGAGAAAGCAATATAGTGGGTCCTGAGCTGGCAAAAAGAGGAAAGGTAAGGGATGTTTACAGAATCGGTGGAGGAAGATTGATTTTTGTAACAACAGACAGAATATCAACCCATGATGTGGTGTATAAGGATTGCATACCCCACAAAGGATTCGGTCTTACCCAGACAACGATTTACGCATTCAGCAACACAGAGGATATAGTTGAGAATCATTTTCTAAAATCTCCTGATCCCAACTGTATGATAGTTCTGGGAACTGACCCATATCCGATTGAGGTTGTTGTTAGGGGAATCCTGACAGGTTCTGCATGGAGAGCCTACCAAAGTGATGGGGAGGTGTGCGGCATAAAGATTCCCAAGGGTATGAAAAAGAATCAGAAGCTTGATAAACCCATAATCACACCAACCACTAAGGCAGAGACAGGACATGACGAACCCGTAACCCATTCTCAGGCCAGGAAAATAGTTGGTCCTGTTTGGGATCCGATTACAGAAGTTGCTATAGAACTGTTCGAAAGGGGAGACCAAATGGCATATAAGCAGGGAGGAATGCTCGCTGACACAAAATTCGAGTTCGGGAAGAGAGGTAAATATGATTTGATACTTATTGATGAAGCCTTGACACACGATTCCTCGAGGTGGTTGACAGTAGATAACTGGAGAGAAGCCTTTGAAGAGGGAAAAAATCCAGACTGGATTGATAAACAGCCAGTAAGAGATTATTCAGAATCCAAAGGCTTTAGAGGAGAAGGTGAACCCCCAAGACTTCCAGAGGACATAATCAGAGGGGCAACAGAGAGGGTGCTGAAGGTTTATTATCTGCTTTCCGGTGAAGAACTCGAGTTGCCACAAGAGCCACCAACAAATAGAAGAATAGTCAAAAACCTGAGAAAGGTTCTTGTAAATAATAAATCTAGGTCCCAATTATAACGCCGCCTATTCCTGCTGCTGCGAACTTGTGGATTAGTTCTGCTATTGAGTTAAGGACCCCCTGCGCTTCACCCATGTCCATCTTTATGTGCCCGGGCTCCAGAATCTCAACACTGGAGGGAACATAGGTCATAACCATGTAGACAAGCTTGTCGTAGTTCTGGGTCAACAGTTCCAGTTCAACGACATTGGAATATGCTTCTGTGATTTTTGGGAGGGGATTCTTGACCTTGTCAATCTTTTTGAAATTCTTTCTGTAAATAAGGGCCTTTTCCTCCTTTTCCATCCTATCTATGTGCTTTTCCAGGGATTCCTTTGCTGCCTCTTCTGTGACTGCAAGGACCTCTATCATCATGGTTGACTTTATCCAACCCTCTTTCAATTTCTTGTTAACCTTTTCCGTCAGTTTGTCGTCCATAAAACCATTTTCCCTCGCAGGATATTTAAACGTTCCCTAGGTGTACATGTTTCATCCCGTGCTTTTTAGCGATGTCTTCTGCCTTCTTCAGGGTTTCCATGGGTGTTATGGGGGTGTCGCGCATCCTGAAATGGGGAAAGAACCTGCTGAAATGGAAAGGGGTTCCCTTCCCAAGGTTCTCAGCAACCCAGAGAACGAGCCTCTCTGTCTGTTCTGGCTTGTCATTGAACCCTGGTATCAGAAGGTTTGTGACCTCTATATGGACCCCTGCTTTTTTGTAAATCAAAAGTGATTTCTTTACGGGTTCTTCATTCGGAATGCCGCATAATCTCTTGTAGAACTTTACATCACCCTTTAGGTCCACGTTTATTGCATCCAGATATTTGCTGACATTCTTCACGGGTTCAGGATTCGTATAGCCATTGGAAACCCATACGTTGTAGAGACCCTCCTTTTTCGCGAGCTTCATTGTATCCAGTGCGAACTCTATCCAGATGGTTGGCTCATTATATGTGTATGCTATGCCAGGTAAGTTATGCTGCTTACAAAACTCTATAACCCTTTCTGGTGGGAGATTCTCACCAAAGATTGTTTTCGGATGCGATATGTCCCAGTTCTGACAGAACGAACAGTCCAGATTGCACCCGACTGTTCCCAAGGAAAGGCAGACCGTCCCTGGCTTGAAATGGTAGAGGGGTTTCTTTTCTATAGGATCTATATTTACTGCACAGGGCTTGCCATAGACCAGCGATTTCAATACACCGTCTACATTCTTCCTTACGCCACAGAAACCAGTCTTTCCCTCCATTATCGTGCAATGCCTGGGACAGAGAAAACATTGAACTTTCTTCTTTCCCAGTTTTTTGTAGAAACTTGCCTCTTTCATAATGAGAAATTGGAAAACAGATTAAAAAATAGATTATTGATTGTCGTTACGATCTTATTACCCACTGCAATAGATTGCCTTATACGCATTGTCCAGAGACAAACAACCCCACACTGTCCATTAGTATTTCATTGTTTTCCAATACGCTAACACTAAGTCTTATTCTTTCTCCTTGAAAGCTGCCAAGGTTTATCTCCGTTTTGCAGTACATCTTCATTGGTCCTGGAGGTTGTGGAATGGTTGTTAAATCAGTGCCTTCAAGGTCTGTAACTCCAGGTGCGCTATAAATACAGCCCTCTAACGGAAACCCCACAGCTATTCCATGCTCTCCTTCTATCGAAACAAATGGGTTTCTAAGGTCGTAACCCTCGGCAACAACTACCAATTCTGTCCTTTCACCAACGGTCTGTCCGTCTCTAGGATATTCGATTTCTATATATGGGGTTGTCACTTCACCGGATGCGCCATAAGGCAATACTAACAGCAGCAAGACTGCTATTACCAATGCCACGAATTTTGTTTTGTCCATGCTTTAAAAGAAGTAATATGCATTACCTTGATTTCGATTTTGTGAGGTTTTTACCGAAATAAGAGCCCCAGGAGGGATTTGAACCCCCGACCTATCGCTTACGAGGCGATCGCTCTACCTACTGAGCTACTGAGGCTTGAATAACTAATTGAATTCTTGATATAAATTGTTAAGAAAATGTCAGTTGGGGTTTCAGTATGTCGGGCTAACTATCATCTCCTTCATTTTCAGCTTGCCTGACTCACTGGATTCCTTCGCTCTCGCTTCTTTCCTCATCCTGATAATTTCCCTGAGTAATATCTCATTAATGGTCTTCCTAGGCCATCCCTTTTCCAGAAGCTCCTTCTTTATCTGTTTCGTTGTGTAGCCCAGATTTAGACAATTTCTTACGTAAGCAATCATATCTGAGAGAGCGTCAGTCACTCTCCTCTTTTCCACCATTTTCTTCTCTTCCACAACCTTCCTTTCCACCCTTTCAGTGGTCTCTGCCTTGGTTTTCAGACTGTCCATGCCCCTTCTCAATGCCTCGATATCGTTTTGCAGGGAACCCAGTCCACCAGCAAGACCCTCTACAGCTTCTAGCCTCTTCTGCAGCTGGTTTACCCTGTCACTGATGCTGCCTACGGATTCAATGCCCTGCTTATCTAGAATCTCCTTGAGGTTTGTCTTCTTTAGTGACGAAACCAGCATGTTCACAATATCCTTTATGTCCTGCACATCATCCTTGAGGGTTATTTCCATTTTCTTGATCTTTTCATTAATCTTTGTCATATCCTCCTTTTTCAATACGTCTTCTAGCTTAATCTCCAGCATATCCAGGGATTTCATCAGATCGTGCATGGTCTCTGCATTGAAGTCCACCTTGTCCTTGTACGTATCGAACTCGGATACCTTTTTGCTCAGCTCAGAAAAAATGGTCTCTATCTTTCCAGCGGTCTTGCTTATGGTTCTCCTCTCCTGCTGTACCTTTGTAAAGATTTTACTCATCTCATTGGATATGTTTACAAGGTTCTTGACATCCTTTATCTTTCCAAGTAAATCCCTGAAACCCTTGATGGTCTTTGACAACTCCTTTATCTGAAAACCTAAGGCTTCTATCTTGGCCTGGTTTTTAACAATACCCTCACTTTTTTTGTCGAGTTCCTTCCTCAATTTGGTGGGTTCCAGCTCCTCAACAATCTCCTCCATCCTGCTGAACCCTGCCTCGACCTTGTCAAAAGCCCTGTCCTTCTCCAGAATGGAGGACCTGAGCTCTCCTATCTCCTCTGATAGCCTTGAGAACCTCTCATCAACCGTGTGCCTTATCTCTTCCAGAGATTCTATCTTTCCTCCCAGCTTTTCCACTTTCAGGTTAAGGGTGTCCAGCGAGATTTTTTCCCTTGGCTCCGCTGGCTTTTCCTCTTTCGGTTTTTCTGGCTCTTCCTCTTTTCTTTTTTTCACAAATCCGAGGAACTTCTTCTTTGTCTCTTTCTCCTCCAGCTTCTCAAACTCCTCTGGTGTTATAACGTTCTCCTCAGATTCCGTCTTTTTGGGTTTCTTTTCCGGCATTTGTCATCTACCTAAAATACTTTTCAAGGGATTCTATATATATCTTAGCCATTCTGAACCTTCCCTGCTTTAGTTTATCTTTCGCAAGCTTCAGCTCCAGTTCTATGTCAAACACGTCCTTACCCTCTCTCTTCATGATCTCTATCCTCATCTCGATGCTGTCCAACTTCGCTGCAAACTCCTTGTACATCTTCATTTCTTCATTGCTTATCTTGTGTGGGTTGTGGTAGGGCGGTCTGAAGTTGATGAACCATGGTTTTCCTTCATTATATCTCGGGTGCTGGATCATTCCTACCGCTATGCCCTGCCTTGAGACCCTCTGGGCATAGATGGGACCGTATTTCTCTTTAACCTTCCCTATGTCAACCAGGGATTTTGTGTTAAGCTGTATGTCTGTTAAAACGTTACCTGCTATGGCCTCCTTGAAGTCCGCCAGGACCTGAGAACACATTATCACTCCTATTCCCCACTTCCTGAACTCCCTGCATGCCTTCTCAAGTGATATGTAACCACCGATTCCTCCATACTTTTCCAAAAGCCTGTGAACCTCATCGAAAACCACTATCATCTTCAGTTCAGTGGATTCCTCCCACTTTATCCTGAACATGCAATCCACTATACACTTGATGGCTATGTCATACTCCCCAGCCTTCAGGTTAGTCATGGTAAAGATGGTGAGCTCCCCAGGATTCATGTATTTCTTGAAGTCCAGGTCGAGGTGCGGATCTTCGATATCAAATATCATTCCCTTGTATGGTTTTGTGTGTCTCTTATCCATCCTGAATTTTGAATAATACTTCAGAACATGATCATCCTTACATGACCTTACAAATCCTGTCCACTGGGCAGTGGGGTCAAAAACAACAACAGGTATTTTCTTCTCCAGGGCCTACTCAAAATATATAGAGGCCCCAACAGATTTTCCTGCTCCTGTTGATCCTGCTATCAGGATGTGGGTCATGAGATCCTTCGAATCGTACCAGGCATCCCTATCAGTGTCAGCGATCTTACCCAGCCAGAATGCCTTGTCGCTTTTCCTGGGGATCTTACCGAAGTTCACGGGTAGTGGATACCTGACCCTGCTGAGTTTCCATTTAATGTACCTAAGCCTGCCGAAGTAGCCAAAGGTGACCAGTACCAGAACTAGTATCAGCCATGGAATAACAGCGAAAAACATGTCAAGTAGGGAGAACTCGACGATCTCAAACCCGTCAACATCCTTAACAGAGAACTCATCAAAGTCCGCCCATACCTCAAGGAAATATGAACCAGGATCTATCTCCAGACCCTCGAGGGACAGGGCCCTAGTGAAGGTTAGCACATCTTCGATCTCTATTGTTTCACTCTGCTTTTTCACTATGAGGCCTGCATCAGCCTCCTTTACCATGTAGGTCATGTTGATGTCAAACTTTCTCTTGAGCATCCAACAATGCTTTCTCAGCATCCGCCAG
>CP070801.1:245645-248268 GCA_020343575.1 Candidatus Aenigmatarchaeota archaeon | reverse complement strand
TGCACTGTGTAAGGAATGAGGAATGTAAAAATAATAATTGTGATATGACAACACATACATGTGGTGGAGTTGGTGGCAACCAGGCCCCGAACCCGCCCACAATTGTTAATTCTAAAACCACTTGTGAGATGGATGCTGAAGGTAGTGATAGTTGTGGATTCAGGGTCAGTGCTGATGACCCTGATGGTGATGATATTAGATATTATTTTGACTGGGGTGATGGTGAAACAACACATACTGTGTGGGTTGATTCAGGAGAAGCGAGGTGGAAACGCCACACTTACACTTCATTCGGAACTTATACCGTGAAGATATGGACAAGAGATAACAATAGTTTGGATTCTTCGGAAGTGACAAGGGATGTAGAAGTAGTTGAAGAAATAACTCATAAAGAATGTGTTGAGGATACATGTGAAGATGTTCCTGGAGTAGGATCAGACGAATGTGTAAAAGATTCGGATTGTGAAATAGAAGTTGCTGGTGAGAGTGAAATGGAGACCGAAAACATTCACTTCTCTTTTGAATTCGTATATATTATCCTGATTCTGGTGGTGGGTTTTCTGTTTGCTTGGAAATTCCTTATCAGAAAGAATTTAACATACCTTTACGAATTATTTAAAATGAATGCTGGAAAAGTGACCTTGATTCTGATGATAGCGTTTGTCTTGGTGTTCTCCATTCATTTCTCTTCTGTTTACGCTGCTGACCTGTTCAAGGAGTGGAAGTGTGGGAGTGGTTTAACGTGTGGGAGTAGTTGTCAGGGCGTATCCTACAAGCCCATAGGCGGGACGAACGATCCTGAGTTCACCTTCTCTGCAGAGGCAGGGATATACAACTGCGAAGTGAGTGTAAAGAACAACTGGTTTGCTTTCACGGGTGACACACCTGAACTTACTGAGTACAGTGATGTTTACCTCAATGATGTCAGGATTGGGAATACGGATGACCTATTCTGCAATTCGGTTACACCTAATGGGAACGGGAATGGACCGGGTGGTGGACCATGTAGGGGAGGGGAATTGAATGTTATTGACAAAGAGATATACACAAGAACCCCGATACATAATCTGGATGATGTCTGTGGGGGGCACTATGGTTATTGTTCAAGGAGTCCGGGTATACCAGTTGGTTGTTGTGCAGAAGAATCATTCACAGTTCAAAGCCATTATCTTGAGGATGGTAAATGGGCGAGGATAAGGGTTTCAGGAGGAGCAAGATGTCATCATTGTAAAGTAAATGGTGTGCCTACAAGTTCATGCTGTAAAAACAAAGCCGGAAAGATTTTCCTTTCAGAAGAACCTTGTTCAGCTCCTAATAACGGTCTTTGCCAGATGCCACCTAGTACTATATGTAGCGTGCAGGATCATAGAGGAGCAAGTACATGTTGTGATCTGTCAGGATATGTAGGTCAAACCATATATGCTTGTGCATGCAACACAGAGAGGGCTTATGGGTGTGATAATCCAGATGAAGGACAGCACCCTGTAGCTATCGCGGTTTGTGGTTATGGGACCAATATGGAAACTTGCTCTGGTGGAGGTGATGGCAACCAGGCCCCGGACCCACCCACAATTGTTAACTCTAAAACCACCTGTCCTGTTGATGCTGAAGGTAGTGATAGATGTGGATTCAGGGTCAGTGCTGATGACCCTGATGGGGATCAGGTTAGATACCACTTCGACTGGGGTGATGGTGAAACAGGTCATACTATATGGGTTGATTCAGGAGAACAGAGGTGGAAACGCCATATTTACACTTCAGCCGGAACCTATACCGTGAAGATTAAAACAGAGGATGCCAATGGTGCGTTTTCTTCAGAGATTTCAGACAGCGTGACAGTAGCTGAGTGTATTGAAGATGAAGATTGTGAATTCTTCCCCTTTGAAATATGTATTAATCATGTGTGTGTAGAGAGTCCTTGTTTCTTGCCTGGGACGGAAATCCGGCTTGCGGATGGTTCGGTGAAAAATATTGAGGATATTGAAATCGGTGATGGGGTTTTGTCCTTTGGAGAAGACGGGGTTGTAGTCAGTACCGTTGCTGAATTTTATTCTTCAGAGAGTAACTATTACTATATCCTGGGGATAGAAAACCACGAGGTAGGGGTTACGAGACAACACGAATTCTACATTGGTAATGGGAAGTTCAGAGCAGTTAAAGATCTTACATTTGGGGATGAAATTTATGTTCTTGGGAATCGGGGGGTGGTTCCGGAAAGAATTGTCCACAAGGAACTAATAGAAGAACCCGTAAAGGTTTACAATATGAGGGTTGGAGGAACACCCACCTATTTTGCGAATGGGTTTGCTGTGCATAACAAAATTGGTAATGGGCCTGAGATGGCTGGTGAGAGTGATATGGAAACCGAGGGTATTCAATTCTCTTTTGAATTCGTATATATTATCCTGATTCTGGTGGTGGGTTTTCTGTTTGCTTGGAAACTCATTATAAGAAAGAATTTAACATACCTTTACGAATTATTTAAAATGAATGCTGGAAAAGTGATGCTGATTCTGGTGATAGCTTTTGTTTTGTCGTTCTCCATTCATTTCTCTTCTGTTTACGCTGCTGACCTGTTCAAGGAGTGGAAGTGTGGGAGTGGTTTAACGTGTGGGAGTGACTG
>CP070801.1:242420-245545 GCA_020343575.1 Candidatus Aenigmatarchaeota archaeon | reverse complement strand
TTATCCCAATGCCTTCCTGATGAAAACAAAAAAGGGAAACCTTATCTTGGCCCAACGGAAAGGTTTGGGCAGAAAAATTCAGCCATTATTCTTATTAAAGAAACAGGTGAGAATCCCGGCCAAGAATTGGCTGTCAATCCCGGTCAATGAGATGAAACCATTGCTTTTTCAAATGATGAGACCTGAAGCCCTTATGGGCATTATGAATAAATTGCCAGGAGTTTAAACAATGCCACCAGCAGACCCAAAGAGACTAAAAGCGATTAACCGGGTCCAGACGGTCCTAAAGGCCATCCAGGCCGGTGATAATTATTTTAAGACACCCTATGAAGTGGTTAAAAGAGCTTTGACAGAGGAAGAATGCAGAGGATTTCCCACTTATCAGGTCTTTGCCGATATAGGGGAAGGGGTCCAGTTTGCCGGCTATCATTTATATAACGAAAAAATGACCATCTTTGTCTTTGGGATTTGCAGCCACCATGAGGACCCGGTGACTGAAAATGAGAGATGCATCCGGGATATAAGGAAGGCAATCAAAGACGATTCCCAAAGCTCTGCCCCGGAAAGCCTAAAGGGGATGGGTTGTATAACGGACATCAAAGAATGTCCCGTCACCGGCTATCAAGGGACGTATGGATTTTTAAGACAAAAAATCAACATCGAATTTTCAGGAGATTTTGGGGAGTTATAAGAATGATAAAAAAATTCTTTGAAAAAAGAAGAATAAATCTATTTATGAAAAGAGCCAGGTTGGCCAAAAGGTTGCTCAAGCTCCTTGATATGAGGATGGAAAAACTCGGCTGGCCAAACTGGAAGAAAAAACAATTTTGGAGAGATTTCCACAAATCTCAAACCCTTAGGGATGAGATTTTTAATAATTTAATTTAAGAGGTGTGCAATGAAGCAAGAAATTAACAAATTCAGATGGGTAAGGGAAGGCCAATTTACTAACTGGGGACTGATTAAGAAGGATGAGGTTGTGGACTTTGAGGAGAGAGGCATCCCAAGAGATGTTGTTACGAATTGGGTCAGGGATGGATGGGCCGAATTAATCAAACCCGAGGCAGAGGCTAAACCTGAGACATCACAAAAATCCAAGGAAAAGGAGAATTAAAAAATGGGTGACATCGAAAAAAGACTAAACAAAACAGCCCTGAAAAAGGCCACAGGCAACTGGGCAACCGAGGAGCAAGTCGATGGTGCAGGAAACGGGATTCTTCCCCTCAATGCCAATGTCCCTTCTCTTTCTGCTGCTGTACTTGAGGACAGAAGTGCTGCCAGTCCTTTTGAAACCTATCTTAAATGTGGGAATATTGACCCCGTTGATTTTGGCCTGGAATTTGACCTTAGGTATCATGGGCTTGGTCCTCTGATTGCCGGAGCGTTTGGGTCTGCTGCTACCCCACAACAGCAAGGGACAACTTCTGCATGGCTCCATGCTTTATCACTGGCTGACAAGGTTGCCGGGATTTATTACACCTATGCCACTGAGCAATTGGACAAATTCCTGGTGGTCCCTTCCATTAAGGTCCAGAAATTGATTTTTTCTGTTGCTGATGGAAAAGTCAAGCTCACTGTTCAATGCAGAGGTGACAATGTGCTCTATGATTCCACAGTCATCACAACCCTGGCTGCTGTGACAACCCCGGACCTGGAAAACATAGCCCTGGCTGATGAGGGAGTCTTCCGGATGAATGTTCAAGGTGGAGCTGCCCTGGCTTCAGGTGATGAGGTTAAGGTCAAAAACTTCACCCTGGAAATCGAAAGAAGGGGATTTGAGCCTCATTACAACATCGGCTCTAAGTCAATGATTGAGCCTTTGGAAGGAGAGGAAAAGCCCCTGGTCCGGTTGACCATTGAAATGAATCGGATGGACAACACAAACAAGGCTTATTTTGCGGACTGGAAAGCTGGAAATGAGAAGAAGGCCGACTTTGTTTTTACCGGGGCCTTGATTGAGGATACCTATTACAATTATTTTAAATTCCAGTTTCCAAGGCTCAGATTTGAGGTCCCACCGGTTTATGAGGACGCTAGTGTCATTCCGGCCAAGATTATTTTGAGAGGGGTCCTTGCATCATCAGCCCCACTCGGTATGACTGGACTGACCAAGCCCGTTTATTTAGATATTATGAATAAACGGACAACCATCATGTTGTGATAAGCCTCAAAAGGAGAGAAAGATCATGGATTTGAAGAATATCACTCCGGTTTCAGACTGGATTGAATATGAATTAGTCACAAAGCCACCCCAAAAAATCAAGGTCAAGATTGAGCACATTCCCGGGGCCTCTGTCTTTGATTATATAGACTCAGACGGGACCCCCCAACTGAAAGGCTCTGAGATTGTCTTCCAGCTTGTGTTGGATGCCATTAAGGAATGGGATTTGACCTTAGATGGAAAGCCTTTGGCTGTGGACCAGGAGACCAAGGAGAAATTCAGGAAGGAGCTTTCTGTTATTTTTGACATCAAGGTCAAGGTTGAACCGGAAGAAGGGAAAAAGCCAAGGGTCTATACCTTGACCTCTGCCTTATTTGAATATGCCAGGAATCAGGAGAATTTCTTAAAAAACTAAAGCTCTATCTTGCATATTACAAAGACAGATGGCCAAAAGTAAAGAAAGAGCATCAATGCGAGATAGAGAAATGCAAAGACCGATGCTCAAATTATTTCCTGGCCAGGCAGAGAGAAAGCCTGACCGTTTTTGAGGCTTTTTGCCTGGGATGGTTTTATGACAATGTCAATCAATTCACTCTGGATGCCAAGCTGGTTGGAAACCTTATGGACAAACTGGAATTGAAGAAGGATGCAGAAAAGATGTTTTTAAAAGCCATGAATGAGATTTATGTGGTTGAGATGGAGATTGGAATTGAAAAATCCAAGGTAAAGAAGGATTAAAATGGCAGACATTAAATTTTTAGTTGTGGTTGATTCAACCAAGGGGACCGTTGCGATTAAAGAGCTGGATAAGAATATCACTGGGTTGGGTAAATCTGCCCAGAAGGCCACTCCCGGGATTGCAGGGATGTGGAAACAGATGGCTGCTGGAATGGCCACTGTTTATGGGGTTGTCAGGGCCTTCAGGATGTTTACCAATTTTATGAGAGATTCAGTTGAAAGGGCT
>CP070801.1:239140-242320 GCA_020343575.1 Candidatus Aenigmatarchaeota archaeon | reverse complement strand
TGAAGAAGAAGTTGAACAGCATGATAATAGGGAAGGAAAACTGCATTGTTACTGCCTGGAAGCCTGAGGGGTTTGGGAAAAGGAAACCAATGGCTCCAAGAAGCCATGCATCACCATCACCCCACTGTTTAAGGTAATAAAGGCCAAGCCCGAATGCAAGGAAAACAATTCCAATAAGAACGGATTCTGTGATTATTGAAAGGTCCTGCAGAAGCCATGCAGATATGCCCCGTACCACCAGGGCTGAGACTATTATGAAATAGGGAATCCAGTCAGGAAACTCTGTTGTCTTCAGATCCAGGTACCCTGCCAGACCAAAACCTGCAATCCCTATAACAAGCAGAACCCATCCTAACATAATATTGCTCCCCAATAGCTGTTGAACCTTTTAGGTTCAACATAATTATTATATCCCCTGAAACCAATATAAAACATGGGCCTTTTTGGGAAGAAAAAGAAGAAGGAAGAGAAAGAGAAACCAAAAATTCCACTAAGACCATACAGGAGGGTATTACTCCCGCCTGGTGTGAGGGAGCCAACAATAACAACAAGGGAATACAGGCTTTTTAGGAAGACAGAAAAAGGGAAACTGAACTGGTACGAAAGATTGACAGGAATTGCCCTCCATTTTATGAAGATAGATCCTGATAAGAGGACAAAGGCAGATCTTGAAAATGCTATTGAATTTACAGGACTCAGGATTAAGCCAGAGGGAGTGATGTCCTTATTTGTGACAACAATAATCTTCTTTGTTATAATCTCTATTGTCCTTGCTGTTATAGGGATAATACCAATGATAGGAACGCTTTTGATCATAGCGTTTTCTGTCCTGCTCGGTTACTATTTTCTGAAGTACCCCACTAATGTGCTTAAGTCTATGAGGGTTGAGGCATCCTCCCAGATAGTCCTGGCAATACTATACATGGTAGTTTCAATGAGGATATCCCCTAACCTTGAGAGGGCCCTCAAGTTTGCTGCAGCAAATGTATCAGGTGTCCTGGCATGGGACATGAGGAGGCTCTTATGGGATATAGAGATGAGAAAGTACTACTCAGTGAACGATGCAATGGATGCATATATGGTTAAGTGGAAGCCGGAGAACGAGGAGTTTGCAGAGTCCCTGAGACTGATAAGGGATTCACAGAAACAGGTACCTGAAAGGGCAAGGACAGAACTGGATGAGGCTCTGAATGTTATACTGAACGGGACAAAGACCAGGATGAAACACTATGCACAGGACCTCAGGCTACCTGTCATGGTAATACACATGATGGGTATTGTCCTTCCTATACTGGGTACTATAATGGCACCGCTTGCTGCTGTGTTCATGTCAAACCTTGTGAATCCCATACATTTCATATTAGGTTATAACATTGTGCTGCCGATAATAATAGTCTGGTTTATAAAAAACACGCTGAGTAAGAGGCCCATAACATTCTCAAAGATTGATGTAGAAAAACATCCGGACCTTCCGCCAAGGGGAAGATTCCTCCTTAAGAAAAGATCTGTTCCTGTACTCCCATTTGCAGTTATAATACTCCTGGTCTTTTTGATACCACCCATATTATATTTCACACAGAATCCAACATTACTGGTACCTCCTATGGTGGATGGTGAGTATGTAGCTGTTAATGATCCGAATCCCTTCTTCACTATCACCATGTCAGCACTTATCACACTTGGTGTTGGCTTTGCAATGGCCATTTACTTCATACTTTCCAATTTCCAGGCAATAAGGATACAGAATGATATACAGAAGATTGAGGGTGAGTTTGAGCTTGCGCTCTTCCAGCTTGGAAACAAGATTTCCGGAGGGACACCAACAGAGGTTGCGATAGAGAGATCCATTGATGACATGAAGGACCTTAAGATATCAGAGCTTTTCAGGATGTCCCTGAGGAATATAAGAAACCTTGGAATGACATTTGAGCAGTCCCTTTTTGACAAGAACTATGGCGCACTCAGGTATTACACATCAAGGCTGATAAAGAACATCATGTACACCATTGTTGACACTGCAAAGAAGGGGGTAAGGTACGCATCAGAGAGCATGCTCAGGATTGCAAGGTATCTGAAGAACATAAGGGAAACACAGGAGTACATAAGGGATATGCTTTCAGAAACGGTCTCATCAATGAAGTTCCAGGCATACTTCCTCACACCCCTGATAACAGGACTCATAGTCTCAATGGCTGATATAATAGTACAGGTGCTTTCAGGCCTTGGCAGGTACCTGGAGGGGATGAACCTGAGTTCAACCATGGGACTTGATTTTTCCCTTCTAACAATGGGTGTACCATCAACAACACCTCCTATGTTCCAGCTGATAATAGGTGTGTATCTGATTGAGGTTATAGTACTGCTTGCAATGTTCATAACAAAGATAGATCAGGGTGAGAACCCAACAGCGCAGTGGTACAATACAGGAAAGATGCTGATAATAGCGGTTGTCATATACTTCCTCATATCCCTTGCATCAACCAGCATGTTCGGAGAATTAATCAGTAGTGCTCTGGCTGGGCTGGGTATAATCACATAATAAGAGGGAAGGTCTATCTGTGTGCAAAATAAACAGATATCCTTTTCCTGTTCTTGGAATCAACCCTTGCGAATCCAACCCTTTCCATCTGTATCATTTCGCCCTGCTTCAGCTTTATCATGGCAGGCTCGCCTATGCCCTTTGCTTTCCCTTCTGGTTTCACAACCTCCACTGAAATATTGGGTTCGGATACCCACTGGATCTTGGGCATCTCTGTTACAATCTCATCACCTGTATAAACACCCATGTTTGAGACAAGCTTTACATTGAACAGGCCCTTCAGCCTTATCTCCTTTCCTCCCAGGGACTTGAAGTCTTCCCTTGATATGTAAACAAATGACCTTAAAGGAACCCTTTTCCTTCCCCTTTTCGGGAAATCAGGGTGCAGGTTTAGCCTGACAGTATCTGTCCTGGGATAATTCTTGAGGAGTATCTTTACTGGATCAAAAACAACCATATACCTGTTCGCCTTTGGGTCCAGAACCCTCCTGTTGATTGTTTCAAGGCTTTGCCAGTTGAATACTATATCTGTTTTTGAGAGGCTGCAGGCAAGTGCACATTCCTTAAAGGCCTCTGGCTGGAATCCCCTGCGGAGCAGTGCCCTTATTGTTGGAAGCTTCGGGTCATCCCATCCTGAATAG
>CP070801.1:211964-239040 GCA_020343575.1 Candidatus Aenigmatarchaeota archaeon | reverse complement strand
ATTCCCATACTTCAGCAAACCTTGTTGGAAGTTATTCAATAGATAACGGAGCAACATGGGATGATGAAACGCCTGATGGAAGGAATGAAATGGTTTTCGGAGATTATCCACAGTCAGGAGTTATCGCAGTGACAATAATCTGGGGATATTTCTATGGACCACCAGGTCAAAGAGAAATCATAGAGTTTGACATACTCTTCGACACGGACTTTACCTGGGGAGACGCGACAAAAGATCCTTCAGTTATGGACCTACAGAACATAGCGACACACGAGATTGGGCATGGATTTGGTCTGGGAGATTTATATGACTCAGCGTGTGCAGAGGAAACCATGTACGGCTACTCCACAGAAGGAGAGACAAAAAAAAGAGACCTGAACGCGGGTGACATCACAGGAATACAGGAATTATATGGGGCTTAACCCCCTTTTCTTTAAACGGGGTCTGAGCTCTATTATAATTAGTAATATCAACACTATCAAGATTACAGCAATGCCAATATAGTAGTCTGAGACTCTTACACACTTGTTGTCTACGCACCAATATTCACATGTTTCTAGAGTTTCCCATGTGTAGCCATCCGTCGAACATTTCTGAAGAACATTCCCATCACATCTCGTTTCTCCAGGTTCACATATTCCTTCTCTTGGTTTGCAGGATATGGATTCGTTATCACACCCATACTCACACGTTTCGATTGTTTGCCATACAGACCCGTCTGATTTGCATCTCTGGACTTCGTCATCAGAACATCTCCTTGAATCCGGTATGCATGCCAGCTCTTGATAAGTTATAACGAATAATGAGAACCCGGGTATTAGTGAAACATAATAATAGTATTCACTGTCACTTCCCTCAATATCGGTTTCGGTGTACTCCCAGTTGTTGTTATGATATCTCCAAAGGACCACATCTTCAGGGTCTATGTTGTTGTCTTCTATCCATGATCTCTCCACACTGAAATGTACGTATGCACTACTTATCTGGTCATCTGAAATGCTAGTGTTAATTGTGAAGTAGCCATAAACATCTCCTGGCGGCTGACTCACATCCGATGGTTTTGTTTCCTCCTCTTGCACATCAAGGGACGCATTAACTACTGTCTCTCCAACAACGAATGTGATGTTGCTTACAGGTATGTCAGTTTCGTTTACAATAACCTCTATTGTCTCACCCTCATATATGACATCAGATGTATAGTCTGCCTCTTCTGTTTCTGGTAAGGAGCCACCGTATAATGTTCCTGTAAATCCATTTCCTGGTGGTGGGGGTGGGGTATAGGTGGTGAAGGTTAAGGGCAGGTAGTCCGTGTTGTTGGAGTCGAGAACATGTGGTGTATCCCCTATTTTATCACCATCTGTGTCCTGACCCGTGTAATCAGACCAGTAGTTTCCTCCTATGTACGGGCCACCGATTATGTTGGTCCCGGCTGTCTTGGTGGTGTTCCAGAGGTTTGCGTTTTGTGTGGATGTGGACTTGAAGTTCATAGTATTGCTGAAGTAGTTGTTGTATATTAAGTTGTTCTGGGGGTAGTTTGAACCGGAGTGTTCAAAGCAGACGCCGCAGGTTTCGCTGTCCTCTATCCAAGAGTCTTTTATTATGTTAGAATCTGAGTCTCCATCAAAGTAGAGTGTCTTGTTATTACCTGAAGCTGTGATATTGGTTATGTTGTTGTTGGAGCTGGAAGTAAGGCGGAAGGCCATGAAATATTTGGTGTAGTTGACCGTGACGTTTGTAAAGGTATTGTTATCGGAGTTGGTGATATCGAAGCCATAGTCTTGGTTTTTGGAGGCATTAATGTTTGTAAAGGTATTGTTGTTGGAGGAGTAGATATCTATACCATAGTCTTGGTTGTTGGCCGTGATATTTGTAAAGGTATTGTTATCAGAGTAGTAAAGAATAACACCGATGTAAAGGTAACTGTTGGCTATGACATTTATGAAGGCGTTGTTATGAGTGTTGTTGATAGCTAGACTCCCACCATTGTTGTTTATGGATGTGACATTTATGAAGGTATTGTTTATACTATCAAGTATGTAGATACCTTCACCTCCACTATCTTCAGCCGTGATATTGACAAGAGTGTTGTTGTCACTTACCCAGATCAACAGACCCCACCAATTATCGTTGGCTTCGATATCAGTCATTGAATTATCGTTACCGTATACCAATTCTATTAACCCCCCATCATTTTTGATACCCGTGATGTCGGTAAGGATGTTGTGGTCGGATTGGAATAAAATACCACACCAATCATTGTAACTGGTATAGATTGTGGTGAATGTGTTGTTATAACAACTGCTAGATGTCCAGATAGCATATGCGCCATTATTGTGGGCCGTGGTATTGCTGATGGTGTTGTTTGAGCTGCGGTATAAAAAGATACCATAATAGGAGTCATTTACGCTCGAATTGGTTAAAAGGGAGTTATTGGTGTAGGCGAGAAGTATATGGTCATTTACATCTGTATTGGTTATTGTAACATTGTAGCATCCTGCCAAACCCACGAATGAAGCGCTTGTGTTGTAATCAAGGGTCTGGTTGTCTGGACATGTTCTATAGGTCCCATCGAAGTACTGTATCAGTTTGCCATTAACTTTGTTGGATGTATCGATATCATGAACGTATTCTGATGGGGATGTTCCGAAGACATACAAACCCCTTCTCTGGACTTGTTTTGTAATCGTGGAGTTTCTCATTGTGATGTTCGTACTGTCTTCAATTTGAATGCCATAGTTGTTGTTATTGTTGGCAGTTATGTTGTTAAGATTAACGTTTTCAGAGTAGCTGATGTAGATGCCAGCTTGGGAGTTACTGTAGACGGTTATGTTAATGATGGTGTTGTTTGAGGTGGAGTTAATGCAGATTCCGCAGGTTGTGCTACTATCTACCCAAGAGTCTTTTATTATATTGTAATAGGAGTCATCCTCAATCTCAACACCCTTCCCATTATCCGAGGCATTTAGGTTGGTTATATTATTGCTCTCCCCGGGGTAGAAACCAATACCTACAAAGTTTTCATTAGCCGTTATATTGGTTAATGTGTTGTTGTTGCAGGAATAGAATGCAACACCGTAAGAATTATTGTTAGCCGTAACGTTGGTTAATTCATTGTAAAAACTAGAGTAGAACTCAATACCATCAGAGTTATTGTTGACTGTGGTGTTGGTGATGATGTTGTATAAACTATACCAAAACAAAATACCGGCATCCATATTTCTTAATCCTGTAAAATTGGTTATGTTATTGTAATAGCTTGAGTATAGGTAGAGACCAACATTTGAGTAATTTACCATAGAGTTAGTAACAAGGGAGTTATTGGTGTGGGCGAGAAGTATCTGGTCATTTGCATTGGTGTTGTTTATTGTTACATTATCACAACCCGCCAGACCCACGAAGGAAGCACTTGTGTTGTAGTCCAGTGTCTGGTTGTCCGGACATGCTCTGTATGTCCCGTCGAAGTATTGGATTGTTTTTCCATTCACTGTATTGGATGTATCAATATTGTGTACGAATTCTTGCAATGAATTACCTGATACGTATAATCCCATCTGCTGCTCGTACTCTGCTGTGCTAATGTTTTTTGTTATATTGACATTTTTCATTGTGTTATTTGAAGAGTCGTAGTAGAGATCGATTCCTATCCAGTTTTTATTGGCCGTGATGTTAGTAAGGGTATTATTTGAACTGTCATCAATGTGTATGCCCTTATAAAGATTGTTATCGACTGTGATGTTGACGAGTGTGTTGTTGTGACTGTGATCTATTTCAATACCATTCCAGAAGTAACTCACATTGATGCAGTCCTTTATGATGGTGTTGTTTGATCCACCGTTTGAATCGCTTAGGTATATACCAATAGGACCACCACTACTATTTCCATCCCCTCCTATTATGTAACCATCACAGTCAAAGGTTATGTTGTCCACTCCGTTAAACTCGATGCAGTCACCATTCTGATTTGTTATGGAAGCATTGAGTTTGACTATGTCCCCCGAGCTTGTATTGGATATCATGTTGTTACACTCAGAGCATGTACTACAGTTGTACTCTGCTGATAGGACGGGTTGAGAGATGCAAGAAAAAGTAATCAAGAAAGCAAGTATTCCCAGAAATTTAAACAGGGATGTATTTTGCAACATCACATCATATAAATTATTGAAAAGAGTGTTTAAATAGCGCTTTCGATTTTTTAAATCTTAGGGTTAAAACTTTAGAATGATGAGATTACTTCCGCTTTTTGCAGGATTTTTCTTGGTTTTTGCGCTGTTAGCCTTTCCTAGCTTCTCTGAACCATGCCAGTGGTTTGGAACACTGAAGATAAACAACATACCCGGGGACAGTGTGATGGTGACTGCACACAGGAACGAGACAGGCGAGTTTCTGGCAAGTGGATGGGAAATCGTAAAGAAAGGGCAATATTTCATAGAGCTGAATGAGACAGAAATAGGATCCTACATTGCTTTCAAGATCATGGGAACCCCTGCTGACCAGGAACCCCAACTATGCGAGTCAGGGGAGAGCAATAAGCTCAATCTGACAGCAAGCGCATGCACAGACTGTGACGAGGACGGGTTCGTATCGCTTCTCTGGGGAGGGGTAGACTGTGACGACAGGGACCCTGAAATAAACCCCGAGATAAGGGAGATATGTGGTAATGAAATAGATGAGAACTGCGACGGACTGGATCCTCCCTGCCCGAACTGTGAGGAGAACTGGACATGCACCGAATGGGGTGATTGCATAAACGGTGAGCAGGGGAGGTCGTGCACAGACCAGAATGAGTGCGGAACCACAGAGAAGAAACCAGCCCAGGTCCAGGTGTGCGAAATATTTAGCGCGGGAATAGTTTGTAATGACGGTGACTTAATATGCGAGGATGACAGGATTCTGGAATGCTTCGCAGGTCTGTGGAGACAGGCTGAGGTTTGTGAGTTTGGCTGCCTGGATGGGGTATGTAATTCAGGGGGAATAACAGGATTCATAGTTGCGAACCCCACTGCTTTCTATGGGATAGTTGTAGTGATTATAATAATCCTGATTGGAGCAATATACTGGAAAACCAGATGGTGATTTTTAAATAAGTTCAGGCAAATAATATTTAATTCAAAGTGATATCGTGTGGCTGATAGCTATCTTTGTAATTAGTATAATAGCTCTGCTGTTTGCAGGGGTCCTGACAAGCAGAATAAGGAAGAACAGTCAGGGAACCCCAGAGATGAGAGAAATCTCGAAATATATTCAGAAGGGTGCGAAGTCCTACCTGAACAGCCAGTATAAGGTCTTGATTGTTTTTGTGATAATAGTTGCAATAATACTTGCCCTGATAAAAATAAACACTGCAATCGCTTTCATAATTGGGGCGCTTTTCTCTGCCTTGGCAGGGAACATAGGAATGAGAACCGCTACTTCAGCGAATGCCAGAACAGCCAATGCCTGCAAGGATTCCCTCAACAATGGCCTGAAAGTTGCTTTCTCCTCAGGAGCAGTAATGGGGATGGTTGTGGTTGGTTTGGGACTCCTTGGAGTGAGTGTTCTGTATCTGATATTTAATGATGTGAGCATACTCTTCGGATTCGGTTTTGGCGCCAGCTCAATCGCGTTGTTCGCGAGGGTTGGTGGCGGGATTTACACAAAAGCCGCTGATGTGGGAGCTGACCTTGTCGGAAAGGTGGAGGCAGGAATCCCAGAGGATGATCCCAGGAACCCGGCAACCATAGCGGACAATGTAGGGGACAACGTTGGAGACGTCGCAGGGATGGGAGCCGATCTATTCGAATCGTATGTTGACTCCATAATAGCTGCCCTTGCAATATCTGTTATTGCTTACACAACCACTGCAGGTATGCTGCTCCCGATGCTCCTGGCTGGTGTGGGAATACTGTCCTCAATAATAGGATACTTTTTTGTCAGGACAGGCCAGGACGAGCATGGTCTTCACAAAGCAATGAACAAGGGTATTTTCGCATCTGCTATACTCATGGCTATATTTGCATACTTCCTGATAACCTATACCCTTGGATTCGGGGGATTGGGTGTTTTCTATGCCCTCCTATCCGGCCTGATTGCAGGGTTAGTTATTGGTATGGTCACGGAATTCTACACCTCTGCAGGCAGGGGCCCGACCCGTTCCATAGCAGAAGCATCACAGACGGGACCAGCAACCAACATAATCGCAGGCATATCAGTTGGGATGCAGAGCACATTGGTTCCGATACTTGCGGTGTGCGCAGCGATAGGAATTTCCTACTACTTCGCAGGACTTTATGGAATAGCGATAGCAGCTGTTGGGATGTTGTCAACACTCGGAATAACCCTAGCCGCGGATACTTACGGGCCTGTTGCAGACAACGCAGCAGGTATAGCAGAGATGGCAAAGATGGGCAAGAGTATAAGGGAGCGAGCTGAGGCGTTGGACGCTGTTGGAAACACCACAGCTGCCATAGGAAAGGGATTTGCGATAGGCTCAGCAGCCCTCACAGCCCTCGCTCTTTTCGCTGTATACTCAGAGACAGCAGGGATAAGCGTTATGAGCATAACAAACCCATTGGTGATGATAGGGATATTCATTGGCGCTTTGCTACCATTCCTCTTCACCTCCCTCACCATGAGCGCGGTCGGCAAGACCGCAATGAAGATGGTCAACGAGGTCAGGAGGCAGTTCAAGGAGATAAAGGGTCTGCTCAAGGGAAAAGCGAAACCCGACTACGAGAAGTGTGTTGAAATCTCAACGTCGGCTGCACTGAGACAGATGATTCTGCCAAGTGTAATCACGATTGTGACCCCGATAATCATAGGTGTTTTCCTGGGTCCTGAAGCCCTTGGTGGTCTGCTTGCGGGAGCAATAACCACAGGATTCCTGCTCGCTCTTTTCATGGCCAATGCTGGTGGGGCATGGGACAATGCAAAGAAATATGTAGAGGAAGGAAACCTTGGAGGAAAGGGATCCGCTGTTCATAAGGCTGCAGTGGTTGGGGACACAGTAGGGGATCCGTTCAAGGATACTTCTGGACCGAGCCTGAATATCCTGATAAAATTAATATCAATAATCGCTCTATTGTTCGCAAGCCTGTTTCTTTAAAAATATAAGCAATGAATCCAAATTCTAATAATGACAGATTGGAAAAAGGTAAAAAACAAAATGAGTATTGAGATAAAGGTAGTAGGGAAATTTGTACCTGCTTATGATTATTCCACTGAATCCAAAGCAGAGGCAACGGACGGGAAGATATGCAAGTTCATGATTGAGGAGATTCGAAAAGCGAAGGACAAACTCTTCTATATTATTCAGGTTGCCTATGAACTGCATGAGCAGACTCTTGACAAGAATTTCCAAGGCCTTAAGGATGACCTTGATGTTTTTTCTGATGAGATCAAGATAAGGAACTTTCAATGGAGCAAGGATTTATCCCAAGCATGGGTAGAGAAACTGATAAAGCACGATTACCATCTTGTCCAGGAGATGCAGAAACTTAATCAAGAGCTTGATGACCTGCACAAAATCTTCCTGAAGGTTGTGAAGCTCTACCCAGAGAAAACGGATCCCAAGCAGCTCGACCAGGTAAGGAAACTAATAAAGCTCCTGGAGAAAGCAATAGACAAAATTGTCCTCACCTTCAAGGAGAGGGAAGTTATATGCAATCTGAAACCACTTGCCCTTGAGAAAACCTACCAGCAGATGAAGGACTACTACGAAAGGCTGATATGAATTTTATTCAAACCTCGCCCTTATTCCCTTTCTGTTGAGAACCTCAAAGAACAGGAACCCCAGGATAATCAGGATGAGGGAGTAGAGCATAATCATGGCATCCATGTATACCATCAGAATGAGGCAGGAGAGGATTCCCAGAACAGGAATCAAAGGGAACCTCCCCATGTTCAGGGGAATCTTGAACTCCCTCTCTTTTTCGAATCCCATGTACCGGATCCTTATCACAGAGAGGTTTATGATTATGAAAGTGAAGAATATCAAGAAGTCTGTTATGTTGGCAACGACTCCTATGTCCCCAAACCCTAAGAAGAGAATGGAGAAGAGCATTACAGCCAGGGTGGCAATCCAGGGCGTATTTCTTCTGGAGTGGAGCCTTGCAAAGACATTTCTCTCAGAGAACGATCTCCCGATCCCGTAAAGAATCCTGGAGGTTGCGAGCATCATCAACAGGACAGTGTTGGCAGTCGCGAATAACGCTATAACAGACATTATTGTGAACGCGTTAGGTCCGAATGCTTGGGCAGCGACGTCAGCGAGGGGCGCCTCGGACTGCCCCAGTATTTGCCAGTCCAGAATACTAACCGCGGAGATGGCAACGAATATGTAGAGAACGGTTGTTATTATTATGGAAAGGATGAGAGCGCGGGGTATGTTTCTGTCAGGGTTCCTGGTCTCCTCTGAGAGCCTGGTTATCTGTTCAAACCCTATATATGCAAAGAATATCAGCGCAGCTGCCTGGAATATTCCTGAAATGCTGGGAAAAGAGAGGTAGTTAACGCTTCCCAGGTAGGGAGCTGCCATTGCTATTATTATAACCAGGCCGGATGCCTCTATAAGAGTGAAAACCACTGCGAACCAGATTGACTCCTTTACCCCGTAGTATAAGAGAAATGAAAGCAGTACGATAAGGACTGCTGCTGTGGGAATTATTGGGGAACCGAAGAGTTTGAGAAAGTATCCAGCGAATCCAAGGGAGACGGTTGAAGCAAAAACAAAACCACTCAACACAAGCAGCCAACCAACCACAAGAGCAATTCTGTACCCAAATGCCCTTTTGGTGTAAACGTACTCTGCCCCGGCCTTGGGGAATATAGAGCTCAGTTCAGCGTAGCTCAGGCCAGTGAACATTGCCACCAGAGCGGATATGAGAAAAGAAATCCACACAGCGTTCCCAGAGAGAGCGGAAGCCCTTCCAATCAGAACGTATATCCCGGCTCCCAGTATTATACCAACCCCTGCCAGGATAACCTGCCACAAACCAATCTCCCTATCAAGCTTCGGGTGCTTTCTTACCATGAAATCATTTCTCCCACAACAGGAGACTCTCCCTCATTATCCCTACCTTCTTCGTTCTCTTCTTTGTGCACCATCTCTTGTTCAGAACAAGAATCCTCTTTGCTCGAAAACCTACGGATTCAGCGATTTTGCTCAGAATAACATCAGAATCCACAACCCTAGTGGGAAAGCAACCGTTCCCTACCACCACCGCGACCTTTGCTCCTGGTATGCAGACCCAGTACATCTCCTCGATTGCCTGGAACATGTCCATAAAGTAGGCGTTGGCAGTTTTTGGGAGTTTGTTGGTTTCGTCCCCAAGAACATTCAGGAGTTTTGCTGAATCCTTCTCCAGTTCCCTTATATCTGATCCAATGTAATCTGAATAGGAACCAAAACCAACCATATCCAAGAAAAGACCCTGCTCTATGCTGAATATTTTTTCATACTCCCTCTTGTTCAGGTAGGGAGGGGATGTTATTATGAAATCAGCCACGTTATCTGTCAGGCCAAGCTTCCTTGCATCCCCAAAATCCGCCCTCACCCTGGATCTCTGGAACTTAATCCTATCCAAATTCTTTAACATTCTCTCGAACTGGTTTTTCAGAACCTTCCTCGGAAGGGGGATGTTTTTTCTCTTCTTTATCTTTATCACTGCTCCGTCCTTATTGATATAGCTGCACCTCATTGCCACGTTCATCAGTCCCAGAAGAAGAAAGTCCCTGACATCTTTATCCCGTGCCTGCATTATTAGGTCCCGGTAAAATATTATCTCCTCTAGGCTATGTTTCGGAAAACCCCTTTTCAGGATTTTGTTTTTTATCAGCAGCTTGGGCTTCACAAATTTCGATTCCAATATCCTGTCCATCTCCCTCAGGATTTCTCCCCTGTGGTAGTCCCTCAACTTAACTCTGGAGACAAACACAGCAAGGGGGTGGGCATCAAACCCCACCGAATCAATCCCCATCTCCTTACAGGCAAGCATGGTTGTTCCCACGCCGCAGAAGGGGTCAAGAACAAGGTTCCCTTCCCTCGCTCCGAACAAGTTCAGAACCTTCATAACGAGCTGCTTTGAAAAGGATTCCTTGTAGTAGAACCAATTGTGGACGGGTTCGGTTTTGTTTGGCGCGTAGGTTGCTAGGGGTCCCCAGTCAGGCTTCTCAATCATCTTCATACAATTAATTTTGGAGTAAGAAAATAAAAACCAATTATTTTATCTCTCCCCAGCCAACAAGTCTCCATCTTCCAGAGACCTGGCGGGATATCGCTATCCTTGATTTTTCAAGGGGGCATACAGGTATCTTCAGGGTGACCTCGATTTCCTTCTCCCTCGCAGAAGTGACGGTGGCGATTGTTCTGGTGGTACCGGAGGTTACCATTAAAACGTCACCCGTCTTGACTGGTTCCACCTTTAGCTCCTCCTTGGATCCAACAATCCTGTCCAGAAGGTTAAGACTCATAGTGAAACTGCTCAGGGTTTCTGGCAGCTTGTCGGGGGAACCCATGATGTTGCCGGAAAGCGTGTCTGACTTCGCCAGGTAGGGATCGAGCTTTGTAGAAATCCCTAAGAGACCCCCTGGCTCTGCCTCTGGGATATCGATCATTGACTTCTGGATGCTTGTTATCTTGGTTTTCACAGGCTCAAACTTGTCACCAATCCTTATCCCCGGCCTTATTTCAACCATATCACCAACCTTCAGTTGTCCCTCTATAAGGGATCCTCCCAGAATTCCACCCCTGAGTTTTTTTATTGGTGTCCCAGGCTTGTTCACATCAAACGATCTTGCAACCAACATCCTTGGTGGCTTCTTGAGGTCTCTTTTAGGTGTGGTTATGGTTTTCTCTATTGCCTCCACAAGGACGTCTATGTTTATGTTCTGCAGGGCAGAAACAGGAATTATCGGAGCGTTTTTTGCAACGCTTCCCTTAAGGAACTCCTTGATTTCCCTGTAGTTCTTGGTTGCCTCCTGCTCTGTAACCAGGTCTATCTTGTTCTGCACAACCACCATCTTGTCTATGCCAACAATGTTCAGTGCGGTCAAATGCTCGCGTGTCTGGGGCTGCGGGCAGGGCTCATTCGCGGATACAACGAGCAAAGCTCCGTCCATAAGGGCCGTCCCTGACAAAACAGTAGCCATCAGGGTTTCGTGACCTGGAGCGTCAACAAATGAAACCGTCCTCAGGGGTTTGCATTTCGAGAAGCACTTTATGCATTTTTCTGTTGTGCCATACGAATTCGAACCCTTGCATTTCGGACACTTGTAGAAGGTGACATCAGCGTAACCAATTCTTATGGTTATCCCCCTCTTGAGTTCCTCAGAATGGGTGTCTGTCCATTTTCCTGTCAGTGCCTGGGTAAGGCTCGTCTTGCCATGATCAACGTGACCAACAAGACCTATATTAACTTCTGGAAGAGGCCTCACAGTTCTCTTCTCAGCCTTTTTCGGTTTTTTCACAGCTTTCTTAGCCCTCTTGGGCTTTGCTTTCTTGATTTCTTTTTTCTTTGGGAAGGTAATCACCCCGCTTGATTTTTAATTCAATTTAGTCGTTAAGGTTTATAAAAAGAATTTATAAAATAAAACCCATATTACTCGCATGGGCCCGTAGCTCAGCCTGGTTAGAGCACTCGGCTCTTAACCGAGGTGTCGTGGGTTCGAATCCCACCGGGCCCATACAGGTAACGTTTAAATACTTGATTCGCAATAATTATTTGATGGCGGCCAAAGTGGGAGTGTTTACCCGTACCCATTCCGAACACGGAAGTCAAGCCTCCCAACGGTCTGGTGTGTACTTCATTCGTGAGGGAAATCCAGATAGCTGCCTCCACTTTTCCTTTTTCAAAAACAGCAAGTTTTAATTATTTAAATAACAAAATACTCTTAATATCATGCTCTGGTAGTGTAGTGGTCTAGCATCTGGGACTGTCACTCCCAGGACCCGGGTTCGAATCCCGGCCAGGGCGTTGTATAAAAAATTACATTTATAAATTTCCCTTATCCTATATTCTTATTAACACGTGGGCCCATAGCTCAGTTGGTAGAGCACCGGGCTTTTATCTGTCTTGGGATAAAAGCATGTTGAGGCCATTGGCCAATGACAGGGAGAATCGGTGTGCTCCAAACCCGGGTGTCGAGGGTTCGAGTCCCTCTGGGCCCACCTATTTTTCACTTATTTTCCGGATTTGGACGGAAAAGTATTTAAATACTAAACCGAATAATAAACTCCTCGGAAACTCTTGGTGAGATTGTGAATATGACTGAAGGGCTTTTGCACGAGATTGGTCTGAGCGAATACGAAGCTAAGACTTTGATTTGTCTCATGACTCATGGAACCTCGACTGCAGAGGAAATATCCAGAATGGCCAAGATACCCCTTCCCAGGGTTTATGACACGATTGAGAAGCTGATCAAGATGGGATTCGTTCTCTCCACCAAAACAAGACCCAAGCGCTACAAACCAATAGATTCCAGAATGGCACTTGAACACTACATGAGACATAGGAGGGGGGATTTCGAAAGGGCTATGGGGACCATGAAAGAGGTTTGTGAGAAGATAGTAGATGATTTCTCAAAAGTCATTCCAGAGAAGAAGCCACCCAAGAGAGAGGAATGGAAGGTATGGTCAACCAAAACCAAAGACAATATCGTTTCCATGAGACGTGACTTCAAGAAAAGCGCCCGGAAGGAGATACTGATGTTAACTGGTGATGCCTCTTTCATTAGAGAAGACTTCAGCTTTCTGAAAAAAATAGTTGAAAGGGGTATAAAGATAAGGATGCTCCTTCATAAACCACAGAACGAAGAGATAAAAAAGAACATAGAAAAACTCCTGTCATTGGGAGCTGAGATAAAAACAGGGTACACAGGGTCCATGAGAGGAAATGTTTTGGATAATAACACATGTCTGTTATTCTTCAAATCAGGAAAAGAGGATTTTAGTGGAGTTCCCGGAACAGACAGAGAATTCGGTTATGAGATGGTTGTGATTGAAAACCCAGTGTTTGCAAATATAATGAAGGAATATTTCGATCTTTACTGGAAGATAGTCTAAAGAATTCTAATACCTCTTACAAAATCAGTAGCCTTTTTCTTATCCTGTAATTCCTTGAAACCTGTTTCGGGCTCTTCCATTTCAACCTGCTCCTTGGTTTTAGATTTTTTATATTCATCTTTCCAGATTTCACTAAGCTCTTCTGCAGGATTCCCTGAATAAGCAAGAGCTAGCCATTCACCATCTTCGGCATTCTGAGGAACTCCAGGAATAATCTTATCAACATCTAACCATCTAAAGACATTGTAAGCTATCTTTCTCTCCTTATCCAGTCTTATTATTCCACCCCTTGCCTGATCTTCATGGGTACCTGGCTCAAACTTTTCATATTTTCTAACATCAATTCCCAGATCAATAGCTTTAAGAACAGATTTGGGGATATTTCCACGCTTCAACTCTGTAACCAAGGCACGCATCTCAACATCTCTTTTCTCTTCGGGGTTTATTCGTAACTCCTCAAGCCATGGTTTAAGAGCCCTAAAACCCACATTAACCCTATCAAGATAAGATTTAATTGATTTAATTGAACCAGGTGGTTTGCCTTTCAACCAACTTAGTAATTCATATTCTGATACCATCTCTGATCTGTCTTGATAAGGGAATCCAATTGGAGTAAGAATTAGATCAAAATCATGAGATGTCCAGTCCAGGCCCTCTGCCCATGCTTGGTATTTCTGTCTAAACATGCTTAAAGCTTTCTTACCAGTGAGAAGACTCGGTTCTATATCATGTTTTCTCAACCAGGAGTATACGTCCCCAACCCTCCTGAAATCATGTAACTCTTTAATTTTAGTCATACAATCACATAAAATTGGTTTATAGGATTATTTACTATATTATACGAGTTAATTTTATAAATCTTTCTTATATTTATAAACTTATGTATTCAGAATCTGGTCCTACTAATAAAGAAAAGGAAAAGATATACTGCAGAATTTTACCAATACTAGAATTTAAAAAGAATGATGAATTGTATATTTTCGGATCTGTGGATGGAGATTATAAAATGCCTGGTATCCCAATGCTAATTGCTCTTGCAGATATAGGCGAGTTGTTATCCATGGATAAGGATTCCAAATTAAAATGGGAGGAAGACCCAGACACACTTATAAAAGATTCACTGAAGGAAAAAATCCCAGGCATCAATGTGGTGGGATGGAAAGAAGATGCCCGTACCCCACTAAGATATAATGAAGATGAACATTGTTGGAATCTTGATATTTTGATTAAAGTGCTTTATGAGGGGGAACTTCCTGGTGAGTTTGAACCGGGCAAGGAGCCCATACCGGCGGGGCCGTTTTACGAAAACATAGAATTATTGAGAGCGAAGAAAAAACCATGGAAAAAGATTAAAACAATGCTGTAATTAACCCATAATTACGAGTAAACTTTATAAACAAGGAAACTAAATGTGTAAGATGTGGGAAAATGAGGAAGACAAACGTTGCGAGGCTTGATTCCAAGGGAAGGATTTTGATTCCTGCCCATGTTAGAAAACGATTCAAGGTGAAGAACGGAACCGAGTTAATCCTGATTCCCGACCATGAGAAGGACGAGCTGAGGATGCTCCCGCTGGTAAAGGGAAAATCCGCAAAGATAAGGTTCGTCTTAACTGATCTGCCTGATTCCCTTGCAAGCATCGCAAATATCCTGGATATGAACAACATAAACATCATAGCGAGTGAGAGCAGATCCTTGTCAAAGAGTCTCACGGAATGGGACCTTGTGGTTGACATATCCCAATGCAATGACGGGTTTGAAAATATAAAGCAAAAGCTAATATCAACTAACACCATAAAGTCCGTGGAGATGTTTAAGGTATAACGCAAAGCAAAAACCATGTTCATCGCGATAAGTATAAATACGATCGCGACCTAAATAGTAGGTATTATATTTGATACCTACAACATATACAAAAAGAAGGGGCAGCGAAGTGGCTAAGGCAATCGATATCCTGGATCATGAAATGGTTCCTAAGCATGAACTCATGACGAAAAAGGAAAAGGAAGTTCTCTTGAAAAAACTCGGTATTACTGAAAAAGGGCTTCCTAAGATATTTTCAGACGATCCTGCTATAAGGAATCTTAACGCGAAACCAGGGGACGTTATAAGGATAACAAGGAAGTCTCCCACAGCAGGCCAGACATTCTATTACAGAATTGTGGTTTAGAATCTGCCTTTTCTTTGGTATATCCATAGGTATGTAGAGGGCGAAGGAGTAAAATTAATAAATACTTAGAAATAATATATTAATATGGTTAAGGCGTCTGTAGTTGGGACCTCAGTGATCACGAAGCAAGGGCAGATAACTATCCCAAAGGATATAAGGAAGAAGTTAGGGATAAAGAAAGGTGACATGATCCAGTTCGTGATAACGGTCAATGGAAATGTGATAATAAGGAAAATGGAGTTTGATAAGGAGTTGGAATTGTAGGTGATTCGAATGTTCATGCCTCTGTACAGGAGCATAGAGAAGGAAAGGGGATGGGTCGATTTCCAGATAGAATCCTTTAACCACTTCGTGGAAGAGGGAATTCAGAACATAATAAATGAGATAGAGACAGTTAAGATGAACCCCGATCTTGGGGATATGAAAGTTAAGTTCGGGAAGGTTCAGATCGGAAAACCGGTTGTTAAGGAAGCTGACGGATCGACAAGGCAGATATACCCAAACGAGGCAAGGGTTCGGAATCTTACGTATTCTGCACCTGTTTTTGTTGACATCACACCAATAATCAACGGGATTCAGGAGAAACCTGAGAGGGTTCACATAGGAGATCTCCCGATAATGGTCAAGTCAAAACTCTGTTCTACCCATGGTTTAACTGACAAGGAACTGATACATAACGGGGAAGACCCGAAGGACCCGGGCGGATACTTCATTGTTAACGGAACAGAAAGGGTTCTGGTTCTGATAGAGGAGATAACCCCGAATAAGCCCATATTTGAAAAGGAAGGTGACTTCGTATCAGTCAGGATAAACTCTGAACGCTCTGGATTCAAGCAGAGGCATATGATAGAGAGGAAACCTGATGGCGAGATAACCATATCCTTTGCAAATATAAGGAAGTTATCCATAATCGTTCTTCTCAAGGCCCTTGGCCTTGAAACCGACAAGGACATATGCCTTTCTATTTCTGATGACCCAAGGATTCTGAATGAACTCTATATTAATCTATACCAGTGCGAGGTTACTAATTCTGATGAGGCGATAGATACCGTAGGGAGAAAGCTCAGGGTCTCTGAGGACTACAGGACAGAGAGGGTTAATCAGATTCTTGACAGATACCTGCTCCCGCACATAGGCCAGGAAACAGAAAACAGGATAGAAAAGGCAGAGGTTATCTCAAAGATCATTAAGAAGGCAGTGATGCTTGCCCTGGACATGATCCCCCAGGATGATATCGATCACTATTCCAACAAACGTCTTCTGATGTCAGGCGAACTTATGGGCCAGCTCTTCAGGTCAATTATGCTTGGCAGATGGGGTCTGCTTGCAAAGATGAATTATAATTACCAGAAGCTTGTAAAGAGGGGAAAGAAGCCCTCAATGCAGGGGATAATAGAGGCAAACGCTGTTACAAAACAGATACTTTCATCCCTCGCAACAGGGAACTGGATTGGTGGGAGAACAGGCGTTTCCCAGAGGCTCGATAGAAGCTCTTACGTAAAGACTATTTCTCATCTCAGATCCATTATATCTCCTCTTACTTCTACACAAGAACACTTCAAGGCCAGACAGATCCATCCAACAGAGTGGGGAAGACTGGACCCTGCTGAAACTCCAGAGGGTTCAAGCATAGGACTAAGGAAGCACCTGGCCATGATGTCAGAGATAACCCCGGGACTGCCGGAAAAGGAGGACGATAGGATAAATAAAACCATAACATCTGAGTGATGGTATGAAAAAGAAAAAGACGTTAAAGAAGCCAGTGAAGAAGGTGAAGAAAAGGCCAGTGAAAAAACTAACGAAAAGGCCAAAAAGGCTGACAAAAAGGCCAACAAGAAAACCAATAAAGAAACCAAAAGTAGTGAGAAGAGTTAGAAGGAAGCCTGGGGCCAGAAAACCCAAACCCATAAAACATGAAGCCAGAAGACCTGAAATTAGGGTAGTTGAGAGACGGATTAGCGGAAAGACTGATGTGTACTTCAATGGAAGGGTTGCCTGTGAAATAAAGAACCCGGCGGATTTTGTCGAGAACCTGAGAAAGAAGAGAAGAATGGGACTTATATCCCATCAGATGAATATCGTGTACTACCCTGATTTTAACGAAGTCAGAGTGAACACGACCCATGGCAGGACAAGGAGACCCCTTATAATAGTGGATAACGGAAAACCAAAACTCACGGATAAGATACTGAAAAAGCTCAACAAGGGTGAAATAAACTGGTCATACCTTATACAGCATGGTATTGTCGAATATCTGGATGCAGAGGAAGAGGAGGATACGTACATCGCACTGAAACCAGAGGATTTAACCAGGGAGCATACCCATCTGGAGATAGACCCCATAACGATACTAGGGACTTCAGCTGCCCTTATCCCCTACCCTGAATATAACAGGGGTGACAGGATAAACTATGGAGCGAAAATGGTTGGTCAGGCAATAGGTCTGATGGCCAGCAATTTCCCTATGAGGGCGGATACCAAGTTCAACATCCTTTCATATCCACAGGCACCTCTCGTGAGGACTAACATAAGCGACATCCTTGATGAATACCCAGAGGGACAAAACATCGTGGTCGCGATAATGTGCCATGACGGTTACAACCTGAATGACGCTATTGTTATAAACAAATCCTCCATTGAAAGGGGATTGTTCAGGTCAGTCTATTTCAGAACCTATGAGACCATAAAGAAGAAGTACTGGGGAGGCCAGGAGGATGAGATTCGGGTTCCTGAACCTGGGGTAAAGGGATACCTTGGTGAAGAAGCGTATGTGGATATTGGGGATGATGGGATAATAAATCCGGAAACAAGGGTTGTGTCTGATTCTGTTTTGATAGGAAAGATCTCTCCCCTAAGATTCCTTTCTGCTGAGGATTTTGCAGCTGACATAGAGAACAGAAGGGAAACATCTGTCACTGTTCGATACGGGGAGGAGGGAATCGTAGATGATGTTCTGATATCCGAAACAGTGGATTCTGACCAGCTCATAAAAGTAAAGATAAGGGATCAGAGGATTCTGGAAATCGGTGATAAACTAGCCTCAAGGCACGGTCAGAAAGGGGTGATATCCCTTCTAGTTCCCCACGAGGACATGCCCTTCACTGTAGAAGGTGTCGTGCCTGATTTGATTTTCAACCCCCACGCCATTCCCTCCAGGATGACCATTGGCCAGTTACTTGAGCTTTTGGCAGGAAAGATGGGGGCAATGTCAGGAAAGAGCATCGATGCCTCGGCATTCAACCACATAAGGGAGGATGAGATAAGAAAGGTTATGAAGAGCATGGGATTGAGGGGAGATGGTAAACAGGTTCTCTATGATGGGAAGAAGGGTATGCAATACGAGGTTATGATATTCACAGGACTGGCCTATTACATGAAGCTTGATCACATGGTTTCTGATAAGATTCATGCAAGGTCAAGGGGACCCGTGACCCTTCTCACCAAGCAACCAACAGAGGGTAGAGCAAAGAGAGGGGGATTAAGGCTTGGGGAGATGGAGCAGCAGTGTTTGGTTGGTCATGGAGCAGTCCTTGCTCTTAAGGAGAGGTTCGATTCTGACAAGACCATGGTTCCGATATGCACCAAGTGTGGTCTGGTCGCCATACGTGACATAGCAAAGAACAGGAGCTATTGTGGTGTATGCAAGGATTCAGAGGTTGTCTGGGTTGAGACCTCTTACGCCTTCAAACTCACTCTAGATGAGTTGAAATCAATGGGAATATACCCTAAACTCGGAACAGAGGAGGTATGATTATGACTTCAAAAATATCAGAGATTGCATTCGGGATAATGTCACCACAGGCAATAAAATCCCTCGCAAGGGTAAGGGTTGTAAGCTCGGATCTTTACGATGCAGACGGTTACCCGGTTGAGGGAGGGGTCATGGATCCCAGGCTCGGTGTGATAGATCCCGGACTCCACTGCAGAACATGCGGGGGCGGTATAGGGGAGTGTATGGGACATTTCGGATACCTGGAGCTTGCAAAACCCGTTGTTCATGTTCTCTACACAAAAACCATTTACCAATTACTTAGGATGACCTGCAGAAAATGCGGCAGAATTCTAACCATACCACCTGAGGGCAAGGAAAAGAAGCCAAAGAAGAAAACCTCTGAGAAGACTGTTCCGTCTAGGTGTCCCCACTGCAAAGCACAACAGAAGAAGATAACCTTTGTGAAACCCTACACCTACTACGAGGACAAGAACGAGCTTAGCTCAGAAACCATAAGGGGGAGGTTCGAACAGGTCCCTGACAAGGATCTGAGAAAGATAGGATTCAGGGGAGGGAGACCTGAATGGCTCATGGTTACATTGTTCCCCATACCACCGGTAACCATGAGACCGAGCATAACCCTGGAGAGCGGGGAGAGATCAGAAGACGATTTGACACACAAGCTGGTCGATGTGGTCAGGATAAACCAGAGCCTGAAGGAAAACATCGATATCGGTGCGCCTGAGTTTATATTGAATGACCTGTGGGAACTCGTTCAATACCACATCTCAACATATTTTGACAACGAACTGACCGGAGTTCCACTTGCAAGGCACAGGTCAGGCAGACCCCTAAAGGGTCTGGTTCAAAGGCTCAAGGCAAAGGAGGGAAGGATAAGGGGTAACCTCTTAGGAAAGAGAGTGAACTTCTCTGCAAGGACTGTTATCTCCCCTGACCCCAAGATATCGATAAACGAGGTAGGTGTTCCCGAGACCGTAGCGAAAGAGCTTACCATCCCTGAATATGTGACGCCGCCCAACATCAAGTATGTAAAGGAACTGTTCGGTCTTGACAAGATCAATTACGTTGTCAGGGCAGACGGGAGGAGGATAAAGGTCACGATAGAAAACAAAAAGGAACTGATGAGCAACCTGGGTCCTGACTGGATCGTGGAGAGGCAGCTCCATGATGGTGACATAGTACTCTTCAACAGACAACCATCCCTTCATAGAATATCCATAATGGCCCACAGAGTCAGGGTCATGCCACACAAAACATTCCGGATGAATCCTTCTGTGTGTCCTCCCTACAACGCGGATTTTGATGGAGACGAGATGAACCTCCATGCCCTGCAGACACAAGAATCCAGAACAGAGGCTACCTTCCTTATGGATGTTAAACACAACATAATATCCCCAAAATTCGGAGGTCCGATAATAGGACTGGACCTTGACCAGATATCGGGTATTTACATTCTGACCATGAAGAAAACCGTTCTCAACAGAGAGGAGACCGCACAGCTTTTCTCTGATGCAGGAATCGATATCGATCTGCCTGACATGGAGAAGTTTACAGGCAAGGAGATATTCAGCTTTTTCCTACCCAAAAACCTTAACATAGATTTCAAAGCGCACGCGTGCAGGAATTGTGATACGTGCAAGAAACAGGACTGCCCCTATGACTGCTGGGTCATAATTGAGAAAGGGATTCTGAAGAGGGGTGTTGTTGACAAGGCAGGTGTTGGTGCGGAAAACGGAAAGATAATAGGCAGGCTTCACAGACTTGTGGATAACGAGAACATAAAGGATTTCATAGACAGTTATGGGAGACTCGGAACAGCCTTCCTTATGAAGAGGGGGTTCTCCCTTGGAGTCTCTGATCTGGACCTGCCTGATAGTGCATACAAGATCATAAGAGAGGAGATAGACAAATCAGTTAAGGAATCGCACAAACTGATAAACCAGTACAACAAGAGGGAGCTTACGATTCTGCCTGGTATGACCCAGGAGGAATCTTTAGAAGCGCAGATAATGAACGTTCTGGCGTCAGGGGTCAGCAGGGTCGGGGACATAGTGTCTGAAAACATTGATAATAACGATATCTTTTTCATGTCATCATCAGGGGCAAAGGGTTCCCTGATAAACACAACACAAATGGCAGCTGTTGTTGGCCAGGAAACCATCCTGGGTAAGAGGATAAAGAGGGGTTATCTCAACAGGACCCTGCCCCACATAAAACCACACGATCTTTCCCCACGATCCCACGGGTTTGTTTCAAAGGGTTTCAAGCACGGACTTACACCGTTTGAACTGTTCTGGAACATCATGAACGGCAGAGAGGGCCTTATGGATAAATCACTGAGAACCAGAAAATCAGGTTACATGCAGAGGAGGCTTGTAAACGCTTTGCAGGATCTTAAGGTGAACTACGACGGGTCTATAAGGAATGCACACAACCAGGTAGTGCAATTCACAGCAGGTGAGGACATGATCGATCCTTCAAAATCAGACTGGGGTAATCTGGACTGGAGGGAATTCATAGAAACCCAGGCAGGTTGAAGGCAGGTGAGTGGAATGAATACGTTACCACTGAAAATAAGGGAAGAGCTGGATGGTTACTTTACTCAGAACAGGCTATCAGAAGAGAAGAAGAGAGATATCCTAAACACAGTCAAGATACTTTATGCAAAATCCTCCTATGACCCGGAGGAGCCCGTTGGTGTGGTAACTGCCCAGTCCCTTTCAGAACCCGCCACCCAGATGACCATGAGGACCTACCACTTCGCTGGAACAGCAGGGATACAGGTAACACTCGGTCTTCCCAGGATGCTCGAGATATTCGATGCCCGGAGGGAACCAAGAACACCAACCATGACCGTTTACATGAAGAAGGACCACCAGAACATCGAGGATGTAAGGAAGATAGCAAGCAGCCTAAGGGAAGTGAAAGCGAAGGATGTTATCCTTTCCACAACCACTGACCTCACAGAAGTCCAGATAAGGTGCAAACTCGATACGAAAAAACTTGCAAGCCTTGGAATGGATCCCCAGAAGGTTTCGAAGTGTGTGAGGCTCAGAAACACCGAAACATTGGTTGAGGGCGATGAACTCATTGTCAGACCGAAAAAAGTAGACCTGAAGAATCTGCACAAACTCAAGTATTCCCTCCTGGAGTCGCATGTTAAGGGAATAAGGGGAATTTCGCAGGTTGTTGTTACAAAGGAGGAAGGTGAATGGATAATAACTACCCTGGGTTCAAACCTGAAAAAGGTTTTCGAGATAGAAGGGGTTGATTACACCAGAATAGTGAGCAACAACATATTCGAGGTTCTCAACGTTCTGGGAACTGAGGCAGCAAGAAACGTCATAATAAAGCAGGCCAAGTATACACTGGAGGAGCAGGGATTGGGGGTTGATGTCAGATATATAATGCTTCTGGCTGATCTGATGACTGTAGAAGGACACATACGCGCAATAGGAAGATACGGACTTTCCGGTCAAAAGGCCTCTGTACTTGTTAGGGCTTCGTTTGAGGAGACCAAGAAACATCTGACCAGCGCAGCCATAAGGGGAGAAAAGGATGACCTGAGGGGAACCGTAGAAAACATAATGATGAATCAGGTTGCTCCCATAGGAACAGGCGCATTCACCCTGGTGAGGAGACTCCCGGGACTTGCAGGAAAAAAGGAGTGGAGAGAAAAACCGAGGAGGACAGCGAAACCCAAAAAGCCAAAGAAAACAAAGAAGCCAGCGAAAATCAAAAAGACCAGAAAACCGAAAAAAACAAGGGAAAGGAAGGCAAAGAAACCCAGGAAGAAGAAAAAGTAGAAAACAATTTATATCATTTACGGTTAATTTTCTTAATTGATGGTGATTGTATGCAGAAAACACTTGAGATTCCTGACGGCGTAAAGGTCGGAATGGAGCAAGGGAATCTGGTAGTCTGTGGACCGAATGGAGAGCTGAGGAAACCCATCAAGGGTGTAAAGGTGGGTATAGGAGACAAAGAGGTTACGCTCAGCTCAGGCACTGAAAGAAGAAAGGAGAAGGCGTTGGTAGGAACATGGAGTGCTCACCTGAGGAACATGATAATCGGTGTGACCCAGGGATGGGAGGCCAAGCTCAAGGTAGTCTACTCTCATTTCCCTGTAAAGTTCAACATAGAGGGTGAAAGGGTAGTTATACAAAACTTCATGGGAGAGAGAAAACCAAGAGTCGCAAAGATATTCGGCAACACAAAGGTTGAGGTAAAGAAGGATGAGATTCTGATTACGGGGACAGACAAGGACGAGGTTGGCCAAACAGCCGCGAACATAGAGCTTACAACAAAGGTCAAGGGTTATGACAGAAGGGTTTTCCAGGACGGCTGTCACCTGATCCAGAAATGCAGACCCATAGAGAAACCAGAAGAGGGTGAGAAGAATGATTAAGAAAAAAACCAAAAGGGTAAAGAAGGAATTCAGGCCCATACTCAAGGTTAGGAAAAAAGTAAAGAAGAAGAAACCAGATTTTAAGAGACAGGAAGGGTACAGGTTGAAAAAACTGAAAAAGGCCTGGAGAAGACCAAGAGGACGTCATTCAAAACTGAGGAAACAGGAAAAGGCAAGAGGCAGGCTCCCAAGAGTTGGTTACGGTTCTCCAAAAAGCGTGAGGGGTTTGACAAGATACGGGTACAAAGAGATCAGGGTTTCGAACCCGAACGATCTCGAGAAGCTGAATCCTGAGAAAGAAATCGCTCTTATATCTTCATCAGTGGGAAAGAAGAAGAGAACAGAAATCATGAAGAAGGCAGAGGAGAAAAAGATAAAGATAGTAAACCAGGGCATTTAGCCATATTTAAAGGTTTTGCCACATATTATTATTAAACTAAACAACTTGTCTGGTTGGTTTTTATGCGAAACAAGTGTCCCCTTTGCGGAACATCTGGGGGTGTCTGGAACAGGAACCCAGATGTTTTCAAATGCCCGAACTGCTTCGCAATATTCTCAGAGTTTGGCCTCATACTTGAATCAGAACTGGAATATCCAAATATATGGTCTTAAAAACGATACAGATAATCTCTTATTTTTATTTTATCTTTCTTCACATTTACTCCCTCTCCCCTCAGTAGCGCTTTCTTTTTCTCTGCCCCTTTCCTACCAGAACCACCATATCCTCCCAAACTTCCATCAGAGCGAACCACTCTGTGGCATGGGATTTCAATGGGTTTTGGATTCCTCTTCAGAGCCTGCCCCACTGCTCTGGAGGCTCTGGGCTTTTCCATCACCCTTGCAATCTCTCCATAGGTTGTAACCCTCCCCTTCGGAACCTTTCTGCAAAGATCAAGTACCCTTTCTGAGAATTTCATAACAACACCTTATTCAACCGGTTTTGTTGTAATAATTGGTTTGTCCCTGACAATTATCGTGTGCTCTGACTGGGCGATGGGTTTGTTTTCAATCTCTTTTAGTACAGGGTAGGTTTCCAACGCCTCCACTGCCCCGAGCTGCCTCAGTGCCAGGGAAACCTTGATAGGCGAGAATTTCTTGTAGAGCCATCGTTTTGCGAAAGGAAGGGAATTGTATTCGTCCCTTGCCATCGCCAGGATCTTCCTTGCCTCCATCAATCTCACGGGTCTGTCCATGAGATATCTGTATATCTCAACTGTCCCAGAATTCTTTACGTGTCCATTGGTTTCTGTTATGAACGGCTCCAGCGCAATAACATCCCACTCCTTGAACTTATGATCGAGATTGTTCTTCACGTTGAGGATCGATGGTGGGCCATGGAAAACGTACTTGTCCAGGGTATGGCCGGTAAGGTTAACGATAACCCCGACTCCCTGAGCCTTTGCAGAATTCTCAATTGTTGTTCCTATCTCTGAAATAGAAACCCCCGGCTTTATAATCTTGATGGCTTTCTCCAGAACCTTCTCCGATGCCTTTATCAGGTGGTTCGGTTGTGAGCAGTAAGTGAATGCCATATCCCCTATGTAACCATCAATGTGAACACCTATGTCAATCTTCACCAACTCTCCTTCCTGGATTTCCCGAGTGTCTGCGAACGACGGGGTGTAGTGGGCAGCAACCTCATTTATCGAGATATTCACAGGGAATGCTGGTCTGGCTCCCTTCTTCTTTACCAAACCCTCAATCTTGTTTGCAAGGTCCAGAATTTTCAATCCGGGTTTGAGCATATGAGAAATCTCCTGTTTTACCTCTGCGTTAATCTTTCCAGCCTTCTTGTACTTCTCCAAAATTTCCTTCTCCATAAAAAATCCTAATAATAAAATATGTTCTTTGGATTTATAATGTTTAGAAAAACGTCAGCCATTAAACTATACCATAACATGACGTAGGTTGTCCTCTCCAATAGCGTCCTCAAACTTCTTGAAAAAATCAGGATCTGCTGAAATGATTCTTTCCCAGGATGGGAGCGTTGGTTCTCTTTCCACATATCGGTTATATTCGTCTTTAGCCTCCTTTAATGATTTATCAGCGAATGTTTCCACAATAACCTTCTCTTCATGCCTGTTATAACCAAGTGCGTTAATTTCTGCATCACCCTCATAAACATCTATCAGTTTTTCTGCCTCTTTAACGTATAACTGTTCCAGGGTTCTGAAGATGTCATCAGTGAAAGTAACGCCATGATGTCTTGCCAGAGTTCTGAATATGGATTTGGCGATCTCTCTTGACATCTTATGCAAACCCATTTCTCTATCATCCTGAGATAATTCCTGATGCTTGTGTTCATATCCCACACCCAAAAGCTCACTCTGACATATCTTATCCAATGACATTTTTTCGTAAACCTCTGCCAACATTCCAACTTCAAGGCTCCAGTCATAGGGCATTCTGATTGTGCGTGCAAGTCCTCGCCTCATTGAAACCTCGCCTGCACTAGGATACCTGAAGGATTCCATATACTCAAGAAATTCCATGGCATCTTCGTTTTTCTTGATACTATCCACTTTTTTCAAAGCCCTTAGCAGAGGGGTAATGAAAAGCCTCGCAACCCTCCCGTACATCTTTTCATTCGTATGTCTGCTGTAAAAACCCTTGCAGAACTCGTCTCCCCGTCTAGCAATCGGATAAACCAGTCTGTCAACAATACTCGTATCATAGGTTTTTATATCACAGTCATGCAATGCTATAACCCTACTCTTTCCTGTTGCAAGTATGTACCCATTTGCCAGATGAACAGCCCTTCCTTTACCGCGGTGGTCGAAATCAAGGTCCTTTTCTTTTAACGACTCGTACAGTGTTTTTACCCTTTTACCCTCTGTCCAAACAATCTTGGGATCCCCCGGAAGCCCTGAGAAAAACTCGCTAAACTCATCAAAATTTTTCTTATTTGATGGTCCGTCCAAAACAACAACAAGTTGATTGATGTAATCCACATCCTTCAGTTTTTCCCCTATAATGGGAAGACCCTCTCCCTGAATCTCCTTGTAGAGTGATGGAAGAACAAGGGCAATACCGCCCTTATAATCCCTCAACTTCTTCCTGATATTCTTACGGCTGGCAGGGCTATCATTTAGCATGGGGTACGTCTTTATTTTCGGGTTCTGATGTAAGTCCATCCTTTCACCTAAAATTACTCACTAAGAAGTTATCTATTCTCAGATAATCTTTTAAAGGGATTTTGCGTTAGAAAAGCAATTTTTGAAAATTTTTTGAAAAACTTTTTATTTAAGAAAAACAATTATTATACAGATTTACATGGCAGTAAGAAGAAGGGCAAAGAGAGCAAAGAAAAAGACAGCGAGGAGAAGAAGGTAAACAATCAGTTCTTAAATACCTTATATAATCTTTCCAGTTTTACTTAGAGCGATTTATAATCTCCAGAACCTCTTCATGTATTTTGGTTCCGTTAGTTGCCAGAAGATCCTTCGATTCCAGGGTCCATGGTCTGTTTTGCCAGTCCGTTGTTTTTGCGCCTGCTTCCTTCGCAATCACATAACCAGGAACAATATCGTAAATGGATATATCAGGTCTTACGTAAACATCATTCCTCCCGCACGCAATCCAGCAGAAATCCAGCGCCCCAGAACCCAGTCTCCTATAATCTCTGGCATTCTCCTTGAAGTAATCGAAGAGACTCTTCATCATTTTGATGCCTTGGTTGTTGTGGTTCAGATGACAATAGTTCACAACAGTCGCTTTTAGATCATTATT
>CP070801.1:204535-211864 GCA_020343575.1 Candidatus Aenigmatarchaeota archaeon | reverse complement strand
TCTGTACTTCTGTGCATCCAGTGGATTGGGCAGGTGCTGTATGATCATGTCAAGAACAACTCCATGCAACGGGGATCTCTTTGCCAGTTCATCTTCCTTCCCCTGCTCTGTCATATCTATTATGTCCTTGAAGGTTATGCCGATCTTCTGCATTATAGGGACGGATATTGCCCATTTTCTTACAGCAGAACCGAATGCAACAGAACCGTCGTTCACATTGACAGCGAACTTGTCTTTATATTCTTCTTCTGCATATTTCTGGATGAGTACATTGACCTCTGTTATTGTGTTTTTGAACCTTTCCTGCATCTGTTCTGGAGTTAGCTTCAGTTCCTTTATCAGTCTGTCAACCTTGTTTATGAAAAGAACGGGTTTAACCCTTTCCTTAACCGCCTGCCTGACAACGGTTTCGGTTTGCGGCATGCAACCCTCAACAGCATCTATCACGACTACCACACCATCCACTGCACGCATAGCGCGGGTTACATCACCACCGAAATCAACGTGTCCTGGTGTGTCAATAAGATTGATAAGGTAATCCTTACCTCCCCACTCATGAACCATGGAAACATTGGCAGCGTATATGGTTATCCCTCTCTCCTGCTCCTGTTTATCAAAATCCATTGCCAGTTGTTGTCCTGCCAGCTGTTCAGAAATCATTCCTGCCCCTGCCAGAAGGTTATCGGTAAGCGTGGTTTTTCCGTGGTCTATATGGGCAACTATACCAATGTTCCTGATATGCTCCGGCTTCTTCATCAACTCCTTTATTAGGGGTACAACATCCCTGGCCATATCAATCACCAATAAAGATATTTGGTTTAAATCATATTTAATGTTCAGTTGAATTTAAAAGTTTTTCTTTTCAGAGAATCAGCTTGCAGGTTCCTTAACAACCTCAATCTTTGATATTTCGAAAAACCTAACAGGATAGATTTTGCTTCCCTGCTTTTTTATTTTATGTTGTACGGTTCCGGCAATTATGAACTTCACGAAGTCATCAATCCCTGATCTCCCAGCTGTTTCAGTGAGGACATTACCTACCCATGCCCTGACCTTCCTCTGGATGTTTTTCTCCACATTCCTATTCATGATTGCGATAGAGGATATCTGTAGAAACCACTCATCCTTGGTCTTGACATTACCTATTATTTCTATTTTCTGCAGTCGCTTTCTTACGAACCTTGATATGAATTCCCTTACGGATGAGTACCCATTGAACTTTGTATGTGCATTCTTACCATCAATCTTGTCTATCATGAATCTCAGTTTCTGATAATCCTTCCCCTTCTGTCCGAGAAGATCTGCAACACTAACCTCAACTCTTCTCCCCACAAGGGCTTTTGGGTCCGTTGCGGGGGTCTCTGCTATTGCGTTTTCACCAAAGGATTTAGGAGTCAAAATAACGAACCAGTCCTTTCCTTTCCACTTCTTCACTATCCTCTCCGGTCTCTTTGGTTTCTCCTCTTTCTTCTCCTTCTCTTTGGGTTGATGCTCCTTCACTCTTTGCTGTCCCATCTCTTTCACCTCTCGACTTTGTTTGATTGCTCCAAGTCGGGTCTTGTTTTCTTACACCCCTAGCTTCTATCTGTGTTTTTTGTTCAGTCTTATTTAAATCCTTTTTGACTAGGATATTCTCCACTGAGTTTATAAATCTATCCTCATTATCCTTCTTTATCCTGGCTCCTGCTGCTCCCTTGTGTCCGCCACCCTCACCGCCTATATTCATCGTAACCTTTACCATTATTTCTTTCAGATCCACACCTTTCTCAACCAAACAATCATTTACCCTCGCGCTAACCTTAACATCCCCTTCCTCTGTATCAGCAAAAGCGAATACCGGTTTTTCACATACGTTACCAACACCATCCAGTTCCATGCAGGATTTATTGAGTATGGAAACAACATTGGATATCACATGCTCTGATATGTTGTCCCCACCGAATATGTAGACTGCGTTATCTGTTTTCCTTACCGATTCGATGTTCTTGTACACCCATGCCATTGCCTTTCCAATCTCTTTCCTGTAGGACTCCAGGATATTCTTGGCTTCGGAATGGTCAGCATCATTCAAGCAGAACGCAATACCCATATAAGCCTTACCCATCTTACCACATGCATTGAGTATGGTGGCGAATTCATTTGCATCTCTGAGTTCTCCTTTCTTGTCAAGAAGCTCATAGATATCCCCGAATATCCACTCTGGGTTCATATGCTTTCCACGTATCCTCTCAGCTATTATTCCAGATGCGAGTTTCTTGTTATCCTCCTCACTAAGATCTGCAAGGGTTCTCCACCTCTCGTTATCTTTTAACTCGATACCAAGTTCCTGTAGGAACTGGACAGAGGCAGATTCTGAGCCAGAGATTCCCGGTATGTAGGGATCAACTGAATATTGGAGGGTTTTGTGTATAGGTCTGGTATATCGCCCCCAGAGTCTCAGACCCTTTTTAACCCTTATCTTTTTGGATAGTTCCGCGTCTTTTAGAATCTCTTTATTCAGACCGAGCAGACCCCAGTTTTCCCCTATAGAGCCTATCTGGGAGTCTCCAATCGCTCCTATGATTCCCAGTTCGCTGAGGTCCCTGTTATCTGGATTCATTGCTCTTGCAAGGAGATATGCAATACCAGAACCGGATATGTTCTCCACTATCCCGAAATCCACTGAGTTTATATGGAAGAGGTTCTCACTTCTCACCTCTCCCTCAGTCTGGTGGTGATCAAGCACTATAACACTTGTGTTCCCATCCTCCATCAGATGTTTCTGAATGTTTTCCAGGTAACCAGAACCCAAGTCTGTAAAGATTACGAGCCTTTTACCGTCCCCCCCGAACTCTTTCAGAGAATTCTCACTCAGCTGGTTTATCAGGGAAAGGTGGAAGGATTTTCCCTACCTTGCCATTGCTTTAACCATTATCGCAGCTGATGCTATCCCCTCTGCATCGAAATGGGAGACGAGCCTGATATCACCTGAAAAGGATTTGATAACTCTGCCTGCCTTTATCAGTTCCTTTACCATAGCCTCCATCTTATCTTTCATAGTCAGAACCTTCTATTGAATATTAAGAATTGGACTTTGAAGTTAATAAATTTTGAGGCCACCGATAACTTTATAAATACTTAGTTACTATATAATAGTAAATTTAACCTATAAACCGTAGAAAATCAAAAACAATTTAAATACCTACTATCAAATAGAAGGTTAAATAGAAAATGAAAGGGTTTTACATGTCCAGAAAAAGACCAAAGCACACGAACTCCGAGAAAAGAGAAGAAAAAGAAGAAGTTAAAAACAAGAAGAAGGCAGAAAAGGAGAAATTTCTGAAAAGAATATTTGGCGAGGAAAAGAAGGGCGTTGTTCTTGTAGCTGCCGTTTTCTTTGTTATCGGCTTTGCTATAAGCGCCTTCATGGGCTTTTCAGGATCTCCTACAACGGGTATGGTTGTAAGCAAGGAGGATATCAGTGCAAAGGTAGTGGATTACATCAACAATAATATTGTTCCAGCTGGCTCTAGTGTGTCAGCGGTTTCTGTAGAGGAGGAAAACGGTTTATATCTGGTGACAACCCTATATCAGGGGAATGAGATTCCTGTGTATGCAACGAAGGATGGTATTATGCTGCTTGTTGGAACGGTTTATGACATGACTCAGGAGCTGGAACCACCTCCAGAACAACCAGAACAACCAGAACAACCAGTAGCTACCTGTGAAGATGTGGAAAAGGCAGACAAGGCAAAGATGGAGGCATGGGTTGTTTCAATGTGTCCGTTCGGAACGCAGGCCATGAATGGAATGTACTACGTTGCGGAACTTTTCGGTGACAAAGCTGATGTTATTGTTAGGTACATAACCGACGTGGATGGGAACGGCAACCCGACCGCTATGCATGGTGTTGATGAACAGAATGAAAACCAGAGGCAGACATGCCTCAGGGAGGAACAGCCAGATAAGTTCTGGGATTACATACACTGCTATGTTGAGACAGGAGATGCAACAACATGCGAGACAACATCGGGAGTCGATTCTGAAGCCTTGAATGATTGTTTTGAGAACAGAGGCAAGGATTACATGCTTCAAGAGGCAGTTGATTGGGAAACCATTTACCAACCAGCAGGCGGAAGAGGATCACCAAGCTTCTTCATGAATGGTGTAAAGATAAGTGAATACTCATTCAGTCAGAATGGAAGGTCACCAGATAACCTTAAGAACATACTTTGCTGCGGCATGAACACACAGCTTCCAGAGTGTAGTGAGCAGCTTAATACAGAGAACCCGCCAAGAGGTTATGGGGTAATAGGCACAGGTGAGCCTTCAAACCCAGGCTCTTGCTAAAATCAGAAGATTTTATAATTTGGATTATTAGTCTAGGCAGGAGTCCATGTTTTCTTTAAATTCTTCCAAGTTAGTTCTTCTCCTTTTTCTTTCAACTTCTTCCATAGGAAAAACAGAACGATTAAGATTATAACACCGATTATGCTGAGGATAAACCACGGAAACTCAGGACATGGTGGGCAGGGACCCCCACAGTCTACTCCTCCTTCTCCTTCGTCTTGTTCATTGTTGCTGCAAAGGGCACAATCCTCATCTACCTCTCCATCACAGTCATCATCCAGCCCATTGTCACATATATCGTAATGCTCTGGCATGACCGATCCTATACAACTTCCCCAGACACCACCCAAACACTGGGACTGACCAAGTTTGCATATTCCTTCATTACTAAAACCACACGGCCTCTTCTTACCCTCTGGACAACAGTTGGCTCCGTTATCCACTTCCCCATCACAATCATTATCCTTTCCATCACACACTTCTGGCACTGGACCAACATAGTTACCGCCACATGAACCCCATATCTGATCAGATGTACAACTCTGGGTACCCACTTGGCACTCCCCAGTATCTGTTCCACAATCCCTTTCGGTCCCAGGAACACATGAACACTGAATACCATCATCTACCAGACCATTACAATCGTTATCCTTATTATCACACACCTCCAGCCTCTTGCTAAGGCCACCTAGACACTCTCCCCATATCCCCTCAATACAGGTCTGGTTTCCCTTTATACACTCACCAACATCTGTTCCACACCCCCTAACTTCACCCTCTTCACAGAGAACGGTGTTGAACGAGTATCTTTCGCTCTTGGAATTTCCGTGAATATCCTCTGTAATCACATGGAATTCATCAGGTCCATACTCATCAGAGACGGTGAAGGTCCAGAAGACATTCCACCGGTTTCCATAGGTCTCTATCTTTTCAAATTCAGTTATGAGAATATCATCGTACTTGAGGGTAACGTTGGTTATGTTGCTCACATCGTAAAGGGTTGCGTTTACGGTTATGTTCTTTCCTACCAGAACAGGTGAGGTATAATTAACATCTGCACCCGGAGCCCTTGTATCCACACTAACACTTTCGCTTCCGGACCAATCCCCAACGTTGTCTGCGACGTCCCTTGCCCTGCAACGGAAATAATATTCACTATCCATAAAAGTTTCGGTTTTCGATTCATCGGTTGTCTGGCTCACAAAGGGGACCCAGTTCTCATCATCAGTGCTGTAGTCGACATCATAATCCTTCACACCAGAGCCTGAGCCATCATCCCCTGACCAAGAAACAGTGACTTGGGATGTTGTTATGTATTCGTCCATGTCATCGATTGAGCACGTTGGTGGAGTCAGGTCAACTCCTATGGATTCATTGGATGACCATGCTCCCTGAAGGTTTGCTTTGTCCCTCGCTCTTGCCCTGAAGTGGTAGGTTGTCCCATCATTCAGATTGATCGGGCTTCCATCACCAAAATCCCTTGAAGTCAGCTCAGTGTCTGATAACCAGGTATTCCATGACGGTGGCGAGGTTGAATACTGGACATCATAATCCTTCACACCCGATCCACCGGGATCACTCCCTGACCAGGAGACAGGGAAAGATTCTTGGTTTGTCCAAGTAGGCATATCATCCATGGAAGCGGTTGGTGGTGTTGTATCTACAAAGGTTGAGACTGGTGATGAATAGCTTCCTCCACCAGGGTATATAGCACTCTTGGCTTGGCAGCGGAAATAATACAATTTCCCTTCATTTGCATTTGTAAACGTCCCTGACTCAGTCGAGCTTGAGAAATCATTCCAGACATCCCATGAGCCAGAACCCTCTTTGTAATGAACCCTGTATCCTGTCACCCCACTACCACCAGGGTCCTCACCAGACCATGTGAGACTGATACTCGTGGTTGTCGTATACAGGTTCAATGTGCCCATATCACAGATTGGTATTCTGGTGTCTATCCTTATGGTGTTGGAGGTCTTTGTTGACTCTGTGTTGGTAACCTTGTCAACAGAGTAATACTTTATGACCTTTTCACAGTAATCGAACGAACCACATGTCACATAAACGGTTGTTCCGATATTGGTTGGATTACATGTGCTGCTGCCGTTCTGAGAAACACAGTAATAGGTCTTGTCGCACCCAGAACCAACACCGTCAGTGCATGTCAGTTTAACAGCGTAGTTGTTACCATGGATTTCAGTATCAGAGTCATCTGTTGTAACAGGAGCTGTCTTGTCTATCTTGACTCTGAACTCACCAGTCTCAGAGGGGTTGTTATAGATATCCCATGCCTTGTACCTAACCAGGCGGTTCATATCCTGAGTGAAGCTCAGTGTATAGGGCGGACCTGAGAGTGTCTGACCACTGGCAGGGTCACAACCCACACCATAGCAGTATTTGACTACATCTATGCCAGAGGAGTCCTGCGCAGTCAGGATAACTACCTGGTTTGTGTTGACCCAGACCCCGTCATAGAGATAATTATCCGTTATGGTTGGTGTATCACCAACTGTAAGGATCATGTAGTCACTGTCCTTCAGGCCATGGTTATCGGTCACGTTAAGCGTCACTTCGTATATACCCTCATCGTAGTAGTTGTGGGAGGGTGTGGCACCGTAACCAAAATAACCGTCACTAAAATTCCACCTGTAATCAACAATGTACACGTCAGGGTCATAAGAACCTAAACCATTAAAGTAAACCGTCACGTAAGTGCCAGTCAAGTTGACTGTCTGGTCTGGGCCAGCATCCGCAACAGGTGGATCAAGTTTGGTACATGTGATTGAGACAGACCTAAGACCATGGGACTGTTGGGCATCAAGCTTTATTTTGTTACCAGTTGCCTTCAGTTCAACCCCAGTAACATGAATACTCTTTATCACATCACCACAGTACTCACATCCTGATGCAAAGGAAAGAGTCGTTCCCTCAGTCCCTGTCTCGTCTTTACCGTTCCCATCGAACCCATTGAATGTCAAACCAAAGTAGACGCTTTCTCCT
>CP070801.1:201401-204435 GCA_020343575.1 Candidatus Aenigmatarchaeota archaeon | reverse complement strand
GATGAGAAAGTTTGTGGTGATACAATCTTCTGGCTATATAGTGTCCCATGTCTTATTAACAGTGTTAACGTCTGGGATGACTCTGATTCTTTGGTCTTACAATATATTTATAGAGAAATTTCTGATAGACTCCATTATTTTCGTAAACTACTACGTGTTCTTCCTGGGACTGCTCTGGTATGTCATGGTCAGGTTCAAGGTAGTGGGCGAGCTTTTCGCGTACTTTGATTCCCTTACTCTGAAGAGAGCAAAAAGACTTATACTTAACAAAAGGGAGAATCTTAAACTCAAGAAACTCATCACGGATATTAAGATAAAGTCCTATGAACTTGGTTCTGAACCTGAGATAGACTCGATTCTGTTCTCTACTTGGAGGTAAAGGAAGTCCAACATCGAGAGGAACATTTACGAATTCGAGACAAAGATGTGTGATAAGATAATCGAGAGGTTCAGAGAGAGGATTGAGGAGATAAGATCAGAACCAGCCCTAAGACCTACTGACCAGAAAATGATAAAGAGTTATGAAAAATTCATACAGGACTATGAAAAGTCTGCTCTCGATTATGAGAAGTTCTTCAGACAAACAGGGAAAATTTAATTAATTTAAATACCTTTTACATATAGTAGTAACTATTAGTGATGAGACTGAAACCTGACTTGGGAAAATCTAAGTCAGGAGGCGAAATAATGGAAAAGAAAAAACATACCCGTGCAGAGAAGAAGGAAATACCCAAAGGTAAGAAGCCCGGGGAGGCTGTCAAAAAAGAGAAAAGGGTGCAGGATATCATAAGGCTGGTTGAAACCAATCTTGATGGTGGAAAACCTGTGAATGTGGCTATAAGGAGTATAAGGGGCGTGTCTTTCATGTTCAGCAACGCTGTTTCACAGATGAGTGGATTTGGTCACAAAAAGTTAGGGGAGTTATCTGAGCAGGAGGTGCAGAGATTAGAGGATATCATACTAAACCCGGACAAGTTTGGTATACCTTCCTGGCTCTACAACAGGAAGAGGGATCCCGCAACAGGCAGGGATACGCATCTGAGCGTATCCAAGCTGGAGCTCACCCAGAAAATGGACATAAATGAGATGAAGAAACTAAAATCCTACAGAGGGGTGAGGCACATACTTGGTCTGCCTGTCCGTGGCCAGAGAACAGGATCCGGGAGTGGAGGAAAGACAGTTGGGGTTTCAAAGAAGAAGCAGAGACCCGCAAAATCCAAAAGGAAGTAAGGAGATTTTATGAGGAGAATAAGAAAAACGTTCAAGCGGCCGAAGAAGGCTTGGGATCTGGCTAGGATAAAGGAGGAGAAAATCCTGCTCAGTAACTATGGTCTGAGGAAAAAGAGAGAGCTCTGGAAAGCAGAAGAGATACTGAGGGGTTTCAGGAGGAGAGCCAGGGATTTGATCGCATCAGAGGATGAGGGTCAGGAGAGAATCCTTCTGGGCAAGCTTTCGAAATTTGGTTTGCTTTCAAAGGGCATGGACCTTGATGATGTCCTGGCCTTAACAGTTAATGATGTACTTGAGAGGAGGCTACAGACTGTTATTTTTAGGAAAGGGTTGGTAAAGTCAATCGATCAGGCCAGGCAGATGATAGTTCATGGTCATGTTTCTGTGGATGGGAAGAGGGTGGTTTTCCCATCATACCTTGTTCCCTTGGAGGAGGAGAAGGGAGTAAGAATGATTAAAGAGGGTGGTAAATGATGACTTCAGAAACGAAAAAAAGAGATATGTGGGGTGTTGCTCATGTTTATTCATCTGAGAACAACACCATAATCCACATCACTGATGTAACAGGAGCTGAAACAATCGCCAGATTTTCCGGAGGCATGGTTACCAACAGGGACAAAGACAAGGGGATGCCATTCCCTGCAATGAATGCTGCAAGAAAGGCTGCATTTGAGGCGTTGTCCAAGGGCCTTGTGGGCGTTCACCTGAAGATCCGTGCACCAGGTGGACATAAGAAGAAAATGCCTGGACAGGGTGTTCAGCCAGCCATAAGGTCTATCGTAAGATCTGGTCTCAGGATAGGAAAAATAGAGGATGTGACCCCAATCCCACACGACCAGACAAGAAAACCCGGTGGAAGGAGAGGAAGAAGAGTTTAAGGTGATAAAATTGTAACCCGACTTGGAAAGGTTGGATAAAGTCGGGAGGTGAGATATATGGCGAAGCACAACAAACCCGTTGCTGGTTCAAGGGCATACTGGCCAAAAAAAAGAGCCAAGAGGATCTATCCCAGAGCCAGGACCAGATCAGTGAAGTCTGAAGAAACCCTGCCGCTGGCATTTGCTGGTTACAAGGCAGGTATGATAAGGATCGCTTTCATAAATCAGAAAAAGGAATCTGCAACAGAGGGAGAAGAGGTAGTTAAACCTGTGACTATTCTGGATTGTCCATCACTTAGGGTTTGTGCAATACAGGTCTACAGAAAATCCGAAAGTGGTCTTAAGCTGATGAAGACCATCTGGGCAGAAAAGTTGTCCAAGGACTTGGAAAGAAAGTTAAAGGTTCCAAAGAAGGTAGACCCAAAGACCAATATACAGAATCTGGACAGTCAGATAGAGAAGATGGATGATGTAAGACTGATGGTTCACACCCAGCCAAGGGAGTCTGGTATTGGAAAGAAAAAACCAGAGATTTTTGAGATTGGGCTTGGTGGCGATGTACAGAAGAAATGGGAGTATGCGAAGGGAAGGCTTGGTGGTGAGATAAAGGCTAGTGAGGTTTTCAAGAATGGAGAATGGGTTGATGTTTCTGCAGTTGACAAAGGAAAGGGTTACCAGGGTCATGTCAAGAGGTTCGGAGTTATAATAAGGTCCAGGAAAAACAAGGGGAAAAGAAGGCATACCGGTGTTATCGGTGTTAGGGGAGTGGCAAGGGTGCTTCCTGGAAAGATAGCGATGGCAGGTCAGCTCGGATTTCAGACAAGGACGGAGTTCAACAAGGTAGTAATCAGAATTGGTTCAGAAGGAATAAACCCGGGGGGTGGCTGGCTGAACTATGGTGTGGTAAAAGGTGATTATCTTATTCT
>CP070801.1:197395-201301 GCA_020343575.1 Candidatus Aenigmatarchaeota archaeon | reverse complement strand
GAAACTCGTGAGAGACGTTATAGTGATAAAGATAGGCCCCTGCAAGATAGACAACTACAGGAAAACAGGCGTCAATCTGAACCAGATAGAGGCTATGAAAATGGCTGATATAGTCAACTACTTGAAACCCGGAAAGGTTTATATAGAGTCCCCTGACACTAACATAAATAAGTTCCAGCGCTTTCTGAAGAGAATGATAAACCACGAGCATGAGATGGTTCTTGAACACTACGCTGACACCAAGTACATGAGCGTGGCTGCTGCTTCGATAATAGCAAAGGTCATGAGGGACAAGGACATAGAGGAGCTGAAGGAGAAGCATGGGGAAATAGGTTCTGGTTACACGAGCGACCCCGTAACAATACAGTGGCTGGAGAACTGGCTTGAGAACAATAGGAAGTTCCCTGATTTTGTTAGGACAACATGGATCACTGCTGACGGTATGCTGAAGGACAAGCTCCAGACCAGGCTCACGGACTGGTTCAGGAAGCTGGTGAAGTAGGTTATCCGTTCTATTGAAAACGATATCAAGCGGCCAATAGAAAGTTTTATAAATAGTATATTCAATATGTTTGTAACTATATAGTGGTAAGTGATAGTATGGATAAAAAATACAGGGATGGTTGTGATGATTACTTACACCTGAGAGGAGAAAGGGTTGAATCATACTGTAAAAATCCACATGTCATAGAAGCTCTTGAATTGGATACTATTGGTATTGCACCTGGTGGTGAGATAAGAAGTCAGGATGATAACATAGATTATGGTATTCTTAAATCCGGATTTGATAGTTTTTGTCAAATTTGTCCTCTGAATACCTCATGTATTGAAGAGGGGGCAGAAGAAGTGGAACTGGTTAAGAAATTGAAAAAAATGGCCAAGTCTTATCTAGAAGAAAAAAAGAGTGAAAAATCTCAAAGAGAAGCTAAATCTTACCTGGAAGGGAAAAAGTCCAAGTCGGGGGATACAACTTTGATTATATTATAATACTCAGAATTAGCGAGCTTTACTTTAATTATTTAAAATTTCGCGACCATATATAATAAATATGATAAAGCGGATCGGAGATATAGTTCTCATACAGCTTTCCGATATTGATTCTAATATTTACCTGGTTGGTGACACGGTTATTGACTGCGGGACAGGGTTCAACTTCACGAGGCTTAGGGACATATTCAATGCTCTGAAAAGGAATATGAATGATGTGAAGCAGATTATAAACACACACTGTCACTTTGACCATGTTGGAGGAAACGGTTATTTCCTGAATGCGAAGGTTGCGATACATGAGGATGACGCAAAGGTTCTGGAGAAGGGAGACGGTGAGCTAAGCAACGCTGATTTCTTCGACGGGAAACTTCATCCCAGAAAACCTGAGAGAATCCTGAAGGAGGGGGATAAACTCAATCCTGACAAGCTTGATCTGGAGGTTATCCATACACCCGGCCATTCCCCAGGCTCTATATGCCTTTATGACAAGAAGAGAAAAATCCTCTTCACAGGAGACACGCTCTTTTCAGATGGTGTTGGGAGAACCGATATAGCCGGTGGGGATCCCAAGGGACTGGAGAGCTCTCTGCAAAGGCTTCTGAAGATCAATGTTTAGAAGATTCTACCAGGGCACGGGGAACCCGTCCTGAAGAATGCAAACAAGACTCTGGGAGCCATAGTGAAGGGCGCTTGAGTTTTTAAAATTAACTGTTAATAATATTTTTAAGTGATTTTATGGGAAAGAATATGATTGATAATTTTACTCCTGGTCTTCCACAGAGTATTGGTACTTATGCTTATCCATATGGGATACTTAGCGAGGTTTATGACGTTTTCTTCATGATACAATCAGAGTGTGTAAGTGCTGAGGTGGGATATAATAAGCATAAATCTAGAATAACCAAAGGTCCAAGTAATGTGCGCTTGCCAGACTGTTTGCGAAGAAAGTGAATATCAGAAAATTATAAATTAGAGTTAATCAAAGAATAATAAGAGGAGGTTAAGCTATGAAAAAGTTACTCATTTTGGCAATTGCTCTGATTTTTGTAGCAACTCTAGTGATTCAACAATCAGGGGCTCAGCAGGTTAATGCAAGGATCTGGACTAGAGGAGCGTTCGGTAATGGCCTTGCAATATCACAGGCGGATCCCATGGATTTTGAGCTCATCCGAATCGGTGTGGCAGGAGTGAAGATTATCATGGATGAGAACGAGACTATCAGAAAGATAGGAATACTTCGTTTCGGAGAAGACAAGTACAGGCTCAGGAATGTGGTCATAGGGAATGGTTCAGTGACAGCGGATATCTACTACAACGCGAGCCAGGTAGGTTCCCTTGCGATAGACGCCTATGTCAAGGGAGACAGAGAGATATGGGCAGGAACACTCACACTGAACGGTGAAAACTATAATGCCTACGTAATACATGCTCCAAGATTTTTGAGACCCATAGAAAAGGCGAGAAGGATCCACGAATACTGCAAGAACAACCCGGTCAGGTGCAGAGCAGTAATTAAGGATGTTGGAAGCATAATATGTGATCCTGAAGAAGATAATGTCACCTGTAGGGACAAGATAAAGACCTTCTGCGAGGAACATCCAGATGACAATAGATGCAAGGCGTTGCGTTTGGCATACTGCAGAACTCACCTTGAAGACTCAACATGCAGGGCAGAAATAAGGGGAGTTTGTGAGAACAACGCCACAGAAAATGCATGCAATGTCTTGGGCACAGTCTACAACAAAAATATAGAGAAGAATCCAGAGGTTGTGAGAAAGGCACCACGGTGGCTTATAACAGTGAGAAACAGGTTGGGTCCTCAGGCAGCAGCATAAGGTGATATCCATGAAGTGGGCAGTTGTGTTGGTGTTGGTAGCTCTGATGGCAGTGGCTTTCATAAGCGGCTGCGTTCAGGAAGGTCCTACAGGGGAGTTGACAGAAAAGCAAATGGATGATATTGCATCCCAAGCAGTAGAGGAGGAGATGGGAGACGTCCTTGAAGACGTGAACCTGGAAGAACTTTAGAGCGAACTCCTTGAGTAGGGATAAAATCCCTATTCTCTTTTTTTTTATTTTATTAAATCAGTGTCTGAGAGGAACGAATACGCATCCTCCATGATTTCTCTGCTCAAGTCCTTTTTTCGTTTTCCTTACCTTTATCAGTTCCTGGTAGAATCCGCCTCCGACAGGTGCGAGTAGAACCCCTCTCATTTTCAACTGATTGATCCAGGAATCAAATATCTCCGGGGTCGCGCACGTAACCATTATCTTATCATACGGCTTCTCTTTTGGGTATCCCTTGCTCCCGTCCCCAAGAATCATCTCAACATTCTTTATTCCCACTCTTCTGAGGTTAGCCTTTGCGAAGGAAACGAGTTCGGGGTCAACCTCTATGGAGTAGACCTTCTTCACGAGCCTGGAGAGTATCGCAGCCTGGTAGCCAGATCCCCCACCAACCTCCAGGACCTTGTCTTTTGCTTCTGGTTCTAGCAGTTCTGTCATCATCGCAACCATGTGGGGAGCTGAGATGGTCTGTCCCTTGCCTATGGGAAGTGGCTGGTCAGCGTACGCATAGTCCCTGGATTTCTTCGGGATGAAATCATCCCTTGGGGTATCTATAAAAGCCTTCACCACCTTCTGTGTTTTCAGATAACCAGAATTCTTAAGGTTCTGTACGAGCTCTTTTTTATCTCTCATAGGTATAGAATAGTTAACCTAAAGAATAAAAAATAACTAATCAATTAAATGTAGATATAATGAAGGAACATCATTACGGTGTATTCAAACAGGCATCTATATTAAACAAAGAATGGAAGAAAGAACTGGCTTCTAAGCAAGAACCTCTTTATACCATGGATACTGTGCAAAGCTTATTGAACCAGCTGAAGAAAGAAGATTCGAGACATTTTACAAGAT
>CP070801.1:178403-197295 GCA_020343575.1 Candidatus Aenigmatarchaeota archaeon | reverse complement strand
TTGACGGTTTTTCCTTCGATGAAGTCCATCTTTATGCTACTCTTCTCTAACTCCAAAACATTCGGGACAGTAACTCCTGCCCTTGCAGCCCTTGAAAGCATCTTCGCCTCCCTCTTGGTTCTCTTTGCCCTGATTTTCTCATCGAGCACGGGAATTCTGTAACCCTTCCTTATCCTATCCTTTACCAGGATAGTTTTTCCATTCTGCTCCTCCAAGTAGAGAATCGCTTCTGCTCCCCTTGCTACGACTTCGCTCGACATACTGTATTTAATCGAATTTCGGTTTAAAAAGGAAAGCTTATAAATATACTCTATAACTTTATAGGTGGTGGCATGAAGATTGATAAAATCCAAAATTCTGTAGATGTGGTTTCTGTAGTGAAAGTGGTAGTGCCACCTAAAAACTAGTTGCATTGGCCTTCGCTTTTGTTCTTAATTAACCAACAAATATAAGTTCTGTCATAAATTAAATAAGGAGCTTGACGTGAAAAAGAAAACCGCCACGGAAGAGGGGAGGAAGGAAGAGAAGATTGGGATGAAATATAAGAGGAAGAATTTCTCTAAATGGTTTTCTGAGGTAATTGCCAAGACAGAGCTTGCAGATCTGCGATACAAAGTCAAGGGTTTCCTTGTTCACAGACCGTGGTCTGTTCTTGCAATGAAGAGAATGTATGAATTCTACGAAAAGGAGATGGAAAGGTTTGGTCACGAGCCTGTATGGTTCCCTGTTGTCATACCAGAGGAGAACCTCAAGAAGGAAGCGAAGCACGTGGAAGGATTTTCTCCAGAGGTTATGTGGGTAACAGAGACGGGTTGTGGGAAGAAATTAACAGAGAAGTTTGCACTGAGACCAACCTCCGAGACAGCAATGTATCCCATGTATGCGAAATGGGTCCGCTCCTGGAGAGACCTACCTTTGAAGCTATATCAGTCAGGCCAGGTGTGGAGATATGAAACCAAGGCAACAAGGCCCTTCATACGCGGGAGAGAATTCTACTGGATAGAGGGACATGATGTTTTTGCGACTCTTGAGGAAGCAGAGAAGCAGGTAAGGGAGGACATGCAGATAACCGAGAACGTTATGCATGTGGTTTATGGTATACCCTTCATACAGATTCAGAGACCTGAATGGGACAAGTTCCCAGGAGCCATTCATACTTATACAGCAGACACCCTGATGCCCGACGGCAAGGTGATACAGCAGCCCTCCACACACCTTCTCGGCCAGAACTTCGCAAAGGCATTCAGTATAAAGTTCAAGGACAGAGACGAGAAGGAGAAGTACGTCTGGCAGACCTGTTATGGTCCTGCAATATGGAGAATGTTTGCATCAGTCATTGCAATGCACGGGGATGATAGGGGTTTGAGATTCCCCTACGAAATCGCTCCTGTGCAGGTCATAATAATCCCCATAACAGGATTGGGTGAGGAGAAGCGGGTTTTCAAGAAATGCAAGGAGATAGCAGAAAAACTCGATAAGTCCAACATAAGGGCAAGGATAGACTTCTCAGAAAACACACCAGGATGGAAGTTCAACCAGTGGGAGATGAAGGGTGTTCCAATAAGGATTGAGGTAGGACCAAAAGAACTCAAGGCCAGAAGCGTGACCCTGGTAAGAAGGGACAGCGAAAAAAGACACAGGGCCCTGGAGAAGAATCTCATTAAGACCATCGATAGGGCAGGTAAAGACATAAACAAAAAACTCAGGACAGGGGCTGAAGGGTTCTTGAGAAAGAATGTAAGGGAGGCCAAGGATCTGAAAGAACTGGGTGAGCAGCTGAAGAAAGGCGGTTTTGTTAAGGTAGACTTCTGCTCGATAGATATCGAGGGATTGCCATGCGCAGAGAAGATAAAGGATAAGTTCCATGCACAGGTTAGAGGAAAGAGGTTTGACAAGGCTGAGAGGCCAAAGGGGAAGTGCATAATCTGCGGAAAGCCTGCAACATGTGTAGCATACGTAGGAAGGGAATATTAAGAGGTTGTTTTCTATGAAACCGAAAATAAAGAATAAAAGATGGAGCAAGGAATTCGAGGAGCCCATAAGGAGGTCATGGAAAAGGAAAAGGGTTTTCGAGTTCAACCACAAAACAAGGAGACCTGTTTTTTCGATAGACACACCGCCCCCGTATGTTGATGCTCCAGTTCACATAGGACAGGCTGTTACATACACGATAATGGATTTTATTGCAAGGTTCAAGCGAATGCGAGGGTTCGATGTTTTGTTTCCTCTTGGGCTTGACAGAAACGGATTGCCAATAGAGATGGCTGTGGAGAGGAAGTTCAACGTTTCAATACAAGACACACCAAGAGAGAAGTTCATTACTCTGTGTAAGAAGCTTCTGGAGCAATCCAGTCTAGAGTCGCTGGACAGCTTCTACAAGCTTGGTCATTCCTATACCTCATGGAAGCATGGTGAGGAGATCGGTGAGCTTTACTACACGGATTCAGACTCCTACAGAAAGACGACACAGGAAACCTTTATCGATTTATGGAAGAGTGGAATGATCTACCAAGCAAAGAGGATAAGCAACTACTGCCCTGGCTGCCGGACAACCATAGCTGATGCAGAGATAGAATACAAGAACCTGTCCTCTGATTTTGTACACGTAAAATGGAAGGTTAGGGAAACAGGCGAAAGCATTACCATAGCAACCACTAGACCAGAGCTTATCTGCACTTGTGGTATGATTATCTACAACCCGAAGGATGAGAGATACAGGCATCTGAAGGGAAAGCACGCGGTTCTTCCGATATACGAAAAGGAGGTCCCCATCATGCCGCATACCTCAGCAAAGATAGAAACAGGATCAGGCCTTGCCATGATGTGCTCTTTTGGTGACTATACAGACATAAGATTCTTCAGGGAGATGAAGCTGAAACCGATAGTTGCGATAAACCAGGACGGGACAATGAATGAGCATGCAGGATTTCTGGAGGGAATGAGTGTGGATGACGCGAGAAAGAAGATGATAGAGATCCTCAAGTCACAGGATCTGATAGAGAAGGAGCAGAAGGTTATGCACAGAACCCCTGTGTGTGAGAGGAGCAGAAATCCCATAGAGTTCGTATCCATCTCTGAGTATTACCTGAAACAGCTAAACATGAAGAAGAATATAGTCAGAGTTTCTAACAGGATAAAATTCTTTTCAAAGAGATCAAAGCAGATTCTACTTGACTGGATTGATACACTCTCCATGGACTGGGCAGTCTCTAGGAGGAGATACTATGCAACAGAGATCCCCCTCTGGTACTGCAAGAAATGTGGAGAGACCATAGTTCCCCCGAAGGGAAAGTATTACCAGCCCTGGAAAGAGAAGCCTCCTGTAAAGAAATGCCCTAAGTGCGGTGGCAAGGATTTCATAGGGGAGGAAAGGGTTTTTGACACATGGTTCGATTCCTCCATATCACCTCTTTACGTGCTTGGTTACGGGAGGAAAAACGGGTTTTTCAAAAAATCTGTGCCATGCTCTTTGAGACCCCAGGGCAAAGAAATCGTCAGGACATGGCTCTACTACACCCTCCTCAGATCCTATCAGCTGACAAAGAAACCTATATTCGAGAACATATGGATTCACTACCATGTTCTGGATGAGAAGGGAAACAAGATGAGCAAGTCCCTGGGAAACGTTATAGACCCACTAGATGTTGTAAAGAGATTCGGTGCAGAACCCTTCAGGATCTGGTGCGCACTCGAAGGCAACATAACTCTTTCGGATCTAAGATGCTCTTACGAAAGAATAGAGGGAGCTTCAAAATTCCTTACGAAGCTCTGGAATATCGCAAGGTTCGTCTCTACCTTCAGGGTTAGGAAGACAAAACACTCGCTTCTCGAAACAGATAAATGGATACTGAATGAGATAAACAGAATCGCGAAGGAAACCAGCGAATGTTACGAAAACTTTGATTTCCACAGACCTGTTTCGGATCTGAAACACTTCATATGGGAAACCTTTGCTTCCCATTACCTGGAGCTGGTCAAATCCAGGGCATACAACCAGGACAGGAAGTTCACAAAGGCCGAGCAGGCTGCTGCTATCCATACCCTGAACGAGGTTCTTGAGAAGATTCTACTTTTACTCGCCCCAATAACCCCGTTCATAACTCATAAACTCTACAAGGATATATTTGGGAAGATAGTGGAGGAGCAGAAGTTCCCGAAGCCCGATAGGAAATATACAGGAAAAAGAATAGGTTTCAAGACAGAGGAACTGATGGAGCTGAGCAGCAGGATATGGAAAGCGAAGAAGGATAAGGGTTTGTCACTGAAGGCTCCAATCAGGAAGGCAACCATTCCCGAGAAGTTCAGGAAAATAGAGAAAGACCTGATTGAAACTCACAACATACAACATCTCGAGTACGGGGACAAACTGAAGATAAGATTATAAACTATTTTTCACCCGGGAGAGCGAGGGAAAAACTTTATAAATACTAGATTCAATTTTTTAACATGGTGTTTGAAAAACTTGCGAATCTCGAGAGGATGCTGGGGAATGCGTATAAAGAGAACCTTAGGATCAGACTTAAAAAGGATTCTCCACACTATAAGGAAATCATGGACATGGTTGGAAACACCAAAGAGATTAAAAAGCTTCTGAGACTGAACTGATTATTTCTTTAATTATAAGAACTAAAAATAGATTATGTTGGAAATAGTTTTTCTTGGAACAGGCTCTGGCATCCCGAGCAAGAGGAGAAACCCAGCAAGCATATGGCTGAGATACGAAGACGAATCAATGCTCTGGGACTGTGGTGAGGGAACCCAGAGGCAGATGATGATGTACAAGGTAAGCTTCATGAAGGTCAATCACATTTTTATAACACACTGGCATGCTGACCACTGGGCTGGTCTGATAGGACTGATGCAGACCATGAACCTGGAGAGCAGGAAAGATAACCTCTACATATATGGACCTGAGGCAGAGAGATTTGTTGGGGACATTCTTGACCTGGACTACTGGGGACCTAGGTTCAAGATAATACCCAAGAATGTTCCGTTTGAGGGAGACGAACCAAACATTGTTTACGTGTCAAAGAAGTTCGAGATTAACTCGATACCTGTAAACCATACTGTTCCCGCTGTTGCCTATCTCTTCAGGGAAAAGGACACCTGGAATGTGGACATAAAGAAGGCAGAGGAGCTCTACGGTCTTACCCAGGGCCCCGCAGTGGGTAGATTGAAGAAGTATAGGGTGATAAGGTTCAGAGGCCAGAAAGTAAGCTTAGAGGATGTTGGTATTCTGACTCCAGGGATAAAGGTTGTGTACACAGGTGATACAAGATCCTGCAAAAACCTTGAAAAAATATGCAATGAGGCTAATCTGCTTATACACGACGCAACCTTCATGGACGAGAAGGAGAACAGAATGCATTCAGGTGCGAAAGAGGCAGCAAAGCTCGCGAACAAATGCAAGGTCAAGGAGCTTATGCTCACACATTTTTCAAGAAGATACCAAGATGTAAAGCCCCTAAGGGATGAGGCTAAGAAGACGTTTCCAAAGGCCAAGATAGCAGAGGACGGGATGAGACTAGCACTGAAGCATTAACCCTATTTAAACTTAACCGATAAATTTATATATAACCAATCACTATTCAATAGTGATAATTATGGGTAACTTTAAGTACATAACCAACAGGACGCTTTTAAACGTAGTAGGCGAGGAAAGTGGTAACATAGCTGTCCTTGTAAGGAACGATTCTGATGAAGCTGACGTTAGATACAGGTGCCCTGAATGCGGATTCTCAGAGCAGACAAGGAAACCCTGGAAGAGGCCATTCTCAGTCAAGTGCTCAAAGTGTGGCTTCTTGATAAGGCTGCCAAGGCTCAAAGACGAGGTAAAGAGGGAGAAGAGAATGGCCAAGGCCTGATCTTTCCAAGCCGTTTTCCCGAACCATTTATTATAATAAAATAAATATAATATATGAAAAAAAGGATACCAATACTACCCCTTCCACTGGATAAGGCAGCCAAGATATCGAAACGCTTCATGAGTGTGGGTGAGAGTTTATCGCATGTTTTCCCTGCTCTTGATTTTGAGCTGGAGCAGGCAGGATTCGATTACGATCCAAGAGATGGGTGTTCTATTGCGGTGTTATGTTTTCTATTTTACTTTATTCTACTGTCTGGTCTCATGTCCGTTATCATGATTGCAGCAAGGATCGAAATAATAAAAATTCTGACTGTATCCATTCCAGTCGGCCTTGTAATAGGATTTGTCTCACTGCTGTATCTGACATTCTACCCAAAACTCCATGTTAACAGAAAGATCAGGAACATAGAAAAAAACCTCCCCACTACTCTTCACCACCTGCTTATCGAGATCAGATCGGGTGTCCCTCTTTACAATTCCCTCGTATCAATAGCTCAGAGTAGGTACGGTGCCCTATCAGATGAGATAAGGAAGGCGGTGAATGAAATAAACACAGGAAAATCCGAGATCGCAGCGCTGGAGAGACTTGCAAGGGAGAATCCCTCCCTCTACTTCAGGAGGGTTATGTGGCAGTTGGTTAATTCCCTGAAATCCGGAGCGGATATAGGGGATACGATAAAAAACCTGGTTGATGCCCTTTCAGAGGATCAGAGGATATCGATAACGATATATGGTTCTGCCCTGAATCCAATGGCTCTCATGTACATGCTCTTTGCTGTGATATTCCCCACACTTGGGATAACCTTTTTGCTGGTCATATCCTCTTTCATAGGAATAGGTTTTGATGTTCAATGGATACTACTTGGAATTCTCGGCTTCCTCCTAATCTTCCAGTTCATGATTATAGGTTTGATAAAGAGCAGGAGACCTGTAGGGATCTGAATGAAAGAATTCAAATACCTTTTCGAGGTTATTTCAATAGTAATAGGTGTTGTGATTCTTGGAATCAACAACATATTCGTAGCCGAGATCATACCATTCCTCGTTCCTGTTCTGAATGTAATAGGTGGGATAATTCTGGTGGTTCCGCCCACACTCATATTCTACACCAAGTACAGAACGAAGAGGGAGATGGAGCAGAGGTTCGTAGGATTCGTAATGGATATGGCAGATTCGATAAACTCCGGAATGACGTTACCAATGGCACTGGAGCACTGCTCAAATAGGGACTACTCATCCCTTACATTGTTGGTAAATGATTTGAATGCACAGGTGAACTGGGGAATTCCCTTTGAAAAAGCGCTGAAGAATTTTGCAAGGGCTACGCGTTCAAGACCCATCAGAAGATCTGTAACCACCATAATAGAAACCTACAAGGTTGGAGGAAAGATATCAGACACTCTTTCTGCTGTTTCAAAATCCATGCTGACCATAGAGAAGATTAACAAGGAAAGGAGATCATCCGTGTATTCGCAGGTAATCATGCTCTTCCTCATCTTCTTTGTATTCATAGGGATTCTGATAATAATGCAGGTTTCACTCATACCTGTTCTGTCACCAGAAGAAATAGGAGGCTTAGCCCTAGTCTCGCAAACCACACTCGTTCCCGCAGAGTTGTACACAGAAACTTTCATCTTCTTCATTATAATCCAAGGATTCTTTGCAGGTCTTGCAGTAGGAAAGATGGCAGAGGGAACGGTTGCTGCAGGGTTAAAGCATTCGGTTTTCCTGATAATAATAGGATACGCTCTCTTCTCCTTCGCTGTGCAGTTCCAGATATCGTTTCTCTAATTTGAGTGTATAGGATTTAAATTTATAAAGGACAGAAAACAATATTCTATATATGGGAAATAAAAAAGGTGTTTCACCACTGATTGCTGTTATAGTTCTGATTGCCTTTACCCTTATAGTTGCAGGTATGCTGGCCACGTGGGCTTCCAGGTTCGCGAGGGAAACCCTGCCCCCGACAGAGTGCTTTAACATAGATGTGATAATCCAGGGAGCAACCTACGACCAACCAACCGGAACATTGAACCTTTATGTGAAGAACAGGGGAACGATGACTCTGACCTTTGATACCTTGTTGAAATACCAGAACGGCACAATAACCCAGGCAGCCCAGACCTATACTGTTGATGGGGGCCAGCTGAGGACATTCACCTTTACAGGAATATCCAGCACAATTGATGAGGTGACCATACAGGCTCAGGAGTGTACAAGCGTCCAGGATCTTATACAGAGGCAGTGGATAACAGGTCTTTGATTATTTCTAAATTAATAAATCCCGGAAAACAAGAATAATATGTGTACGTACTAATGCCCAGAAGTTATAAAGAGAAGATTGAGGAATTGCTCAAGTTTTCGGGTAGCAGAAAAAGCCCGCAGGGATTTGTAAATTACAGTATTACCATTAGCATTGCAATTGGTTTTATTGCAGCTCTTTTTGTAAGAGAATATGCCCTCCTTATGGGGGTTGGTGTTTTTATCGCGTTTTTTGGCCTATTTCATGGATTTTTGATTCTTGCGGTGGACAGAAGAACAAAGTTCATAGAGAAAATCCTCCCTGATGCTCTCCAGCTGATGGCTGCGAACATAAAATCCGGTTTCATACCAAGCAGGGCCATGCTCCTGTCCGCAAGGAAGGAGTTCGGTCCCCTCTCCGATGCAATAAAGAGATCCGGAAAGGAGATGATGACCGGAAAACCATTACAGGAGAGTCTAAGAGAGATCCCGAAAACCATAAAATCCGAGATTCTGGAAACAACAATAGGATTGATTGTAAGGGGAATAAGGTCTGGTGGGCAGCTTGTCTCCCTCTTTGAAGAAACGGCAATAGATATGAGGAGAAAGGAATCCATAAGGAAGGAAGTGAAGGCTAACATCCTAATGTACGGAATATTCATAGGCTTTGCCGGTGCAGTAGGAGCTCCTGTTCTCTATGCCTTATCAACATTCTTGGTAACAACCATTGGACAGATAGGAGCAGTAACCCAGGTACCTGAGGAATTTGCAACAGGTCTCCCAATGGTAGGATTTGGGGGAATTAGCATATCACCGGATTTCCTCCTCATGTTCTCGATAGCAGCAATACTGATAACAACGATATTTGGAGGATTGATAATGGGAATAATAGATTCAGGAAAAGAGAAGGCAGGAATAAAATACATACCCATTCTGACAGTCATAGCGTTAGTGGTTTTCTTTTCCGCAAGGATGTTGATATCTGGTATTTTTGGTACACTGATACCCTGATAATATTTATATACAACCAGACCTAATTATTAAAAGATGCATATGAAAAAGGCACAAGCAGCAATGGAATATCTGATGACATACGGATGGGCAATAATAATTGTAATAATAGTGGCAGCAGCACTTTACGCAATGGGTCTTTTCAGTCCAGTGACACAGTCAATAGCAACAGGATTTGATAACATAGGAAAACCATCACCAGGTGCATGGGAATTAGCAAGTACTGGTACATTTACAGTTCTGCTGGGTAACAACGCACCTTACGCAATAAACCTTACCTCAGTAACAGTGGATGTAGGAGCAACGTCATGCACAGGCGTGCAAGTCAATGCCGCAGCAATACCTGGAGGAGGAGTTGACATTGGAATGGGAGCAGATTTCAACGTAACAGCAACCTGCGGAACCCCAATTTCAGGATCAGTCTACAATGCTGAGATCTCAATGTTAGGAACAAATGACAAGGGATTGTCATTCAGAGAGAACGGAAAGGTGACAGGAACAGTAATTTAATATATAGTTTTGTTTGATTGCCCTGTCTTTTATTTTTTGGTTTTTTTACTTGTTTCTATGTCTCTATTTTTATATTTTTAAGTGAACCAGTACAAATAACTTTCATGTACAAGCAGGTCGTTGTTGTTAGGAGGGATCTGAAACTGGACAAGGGCAAGCTAGCTGTTCAGGTCGCGCATGCATCCCTTAATGCCTACAAAAAATCCGATCCAGATGCCAGGAAGAAATGGGAAGATTCTGGAGGCAAGAAGGTTGTTGTCAGGGTTGAGAGTCTCAGGGAGATGTTGGATCTCCATAAAAAAGCAAAGGACCTTGATTTACCATACTCCCTTATAAGGGACGCAGGCAGGACGAAAGTCCCTCCCGGAACCATAACAGTGCTTGGTATAGGTCCATGTAAAGAGGAGGACCTGGACAAGGTGACGGGAAAGCTAAAGATTTTATAAGTATACAATACAACATTTAGCAAAGAGGCCGAATACTATGAGTGAAAAGGAAAAGGATCAGGGAAAAATAATCATGTACCAGGTTCTTCAGGCAGAACTTGAGGAATTAAAGAGGCAGACCCTCCTGATTGAGAACAGATTGCTGGATATCGAAACCACAGAGCATGCACTGAATGAGATGGTAAAGTTCAAGAAGGATAATGAAACTCTGGTTCCTCTGGGATCCGGGTGCTATGCTCACGGAAACATACTCGGTTCCGGTGTACTCCTGGACATCGGGGCAGGGTTGATGGTAACGAAAAGTGTAAACTCTGACAAATCCTTTCTCGAGTATAGGAAAGAGGAGATAGAAGAAGATAGGAAAAAGATTCAGGTCCAGATGTACGAGGTTGTAAAGAACATAAATAAACTCACACCAGAGATAGAGAAGATAGTAAGGGAGTCCCAGAAACGTTAGGACCAAAGGTTATAGTTTAAGGATTCTTTCTCGAATGACCTTATCATGTGATCAACCGAGAAATTCCACTTCAGAATAGTCATTCTATCCATATATATTATATGGAGACGAAAAAATTTATTTGTGTTCGTACTTTTCCTTTAATTCTATATCTATCTTAACACCTTCTGGTATAGGAATCCTCACAACCTGCCTCAGGGCCCTCTCGTTACTGCCTATGTCCATGATTCTTCTGTGAATCCTCATCTCCCATCTGTCCCATGTAGCGTTTCCATGACCTGTTCCATCGCCACAGGGTGTCTTGAGGGTCTGGACCCTGAGTTTCTTTGTTGGTAAAGGTATGGGTCCCCTGCAGGAAACTCCGTATTTTTTAGCGATTTCCCTGATTTGATTGCATATCTCCTTCAGTTCCTCAATATTCCTTCCAGCAAGCTTGATCCTTGCGAACTCCATAACAATTACCTCTTACTTCTCTGTTTGTATCTCCTTGCTCCCCACGAGGAGTGTGGTGGTTTGTGGGGTTCTGTTCTTCTGGGATCGTATACCAATAGATTCCTGTCGTAAGATAAATACTTTTGCCTCAAATCCCCACCTACCAGTTCAACCATCCCCCTTGCCAATGCCTGTCTTACGGCTTCGGCCTGGCTCATCGGACCTCCGCCCTTTACGTTAATCTTCACATTAAAACTCTTCCAGGCATCACCCGCGATTTTCAGGGGTTCCTGTATCTTTAGCCTTATCATCTCAGGCTGAATCAGCTCAAGGGGTTTTGAGTTTATCTTGATTATGCCAGAACCCTTCTTAAAGCTAGCCCTTGCTATCGCTCTCTTTCTTTTTCCCACTGTCAAAACCGTTTTTGGCTTCTCCTTCTTCTCTGTTTTCTTTACTACCTTTTTGGTTTTTACCACTTTCTTTGCCATATTACCTCGACCTTGCACCTAACTTTTTGGAGAGTTTTCCAAGATCCATGTAGCTCTGATCTCTCTTTATCTTCGTCTCTTCGAACTTTTTGAACTCCTTTCCCTCAAATGATTCGAGTCTTGATCTGAAAACCCTTAGACCCTTCAGGGCTTCCCTACCCCTTGCCTTTTTCGGTAACATTCCCCTCACAACCCTCTTAAAGATTATTTCAGATGTCTTGGGGGAGAAGGGGCCATGGTAGGGGTCTCCCCTATTGATTTTTTCCTGATAGGTTTTTAAAACATGCTTGGGGTCCCCGGATATCATTGATTTTTCAGCGTTGATAACATAAACCTTATTTCCCTTAAGCAGTTCCCTTGCTATCTTTGATGCCAGTCTTCCCATCACCTGCTCTGATGCGTCTATGTAAATCTCTTCCATGTTATCCCATTATCCTTATTTTATGACCCTTGGGGTCCTTTTCAAGCAGTTCCTCGATTTCCAAACACTTACCCCCTGCTTTCTCAATCTTTTCTTTCGCTTTTCCTGAGAATTTCAGGGCAGCTATAGTCACCGACTTCTTGATCTCACCAGAACCCAGGACAATCCCAGGAACCACTACGGTCTCCCTGGGTTTCGAGTTTTTCTCGATCCTGTGGAGACTGATTTCATACCTTTTCCTTCTAGGTTTGTTTAGACTCCTGGCTACCGCTTTCCAGGCATCTGCTTTCTTCTCAGACCCGTGCCTGCTAAGATTTCCAATCAGTTCCTGCAGGTTCTGGCCCTTTTTTCTTATTTTCATTCTAATCTTCTTCTATTTCCTGTTTTTATTTAAATATCTTATTCGCGTGCCGACTTTATTAAATCTATCCAAGTCGGCCTATGCGGAGGGGCGGATTTTCGAATGACGGCTTTATCCGTTTTAACCAAGCCGTCAAACGCTTTTTCGAACCGCCGAACCCACTAAGGGACTGGATTTCTCACGCACCCAATCATCTTGAATCATAACTCAAGCACAGCCTTGAGTCCAGCGCGTTTGACCACTTCGCTACCTCCGCAATCCTTCGATAGATGGCTTTATCCAACCTATCCAAACCGACGTTATGTAGAATATTCTTGTAAATGCTAACTTATATAAAAAAAGAAAAAGTTTATTATATCTCTTGTTCAACGTTCTTCAACTCCTGCTTGATTTTATCCATCTGGCTGTAAATGTTCCTAACGTAAGTGTCTACCTCTCCTGCTGTTCCAGTCTTCTTACCTGTGCCTATTTCCCCTACCCTCGTAAGCTTGGAATCGAGCATGGATATTATTGTGTTGAAGTCGTCTAAAGCTTTATGTGCTATGGTTATTCCTGTTGTCAGTTCCTTCTCTATATCAGCCAACGCATCCAACGCGTCCCTGATTCCAAGCGCTATATATTTCAGTTTCTGCAGATTGTCAACGACCTCCTGATATTTGTCTATCTTTATAAAGAGTGGTGGTGGAGACCTTGGATGGGCACGTTCCACCCTTGGTATCGGTTTCTCAGCCCTTCTTTCAACCGGTACTGGTTTTTCCGGTGAGGGCGCCTCTGGCATCTCCCTCTCAGAAGCAGGCCTTGGGATTGGCTTCGGAATGGGTTTCGGAACAGCGGGTATTGATATTCCCTCTTCATCTTCGTTAACCATAAAACCACTTATTAAATATTTGGTTCTTTCCTTAAATAAGTTTAATCATGCGCCAGTCGGGAGATTCGAGAGATGGCCTGCTTCTAACTCCCAAGCCATCATGCACTCTTCGAACCCGAATTGCCGCCGTGGCAGGGTTCCACGCAAATGCTCGACGTCCTACCATTAGACTACTGGCGCATCAGTATATTGGTTCATTCCGTCCGATTGGTTAATCTTTCTTCTTCACCTTCTGAACATGTGTGCTCCTGCACTGTGGGCAGAGCCTTGTTGCAGGCTCCATGAATATCGGTTTTCCAACCCATCCACACTTCTTGCACTTATATTTCGCCATACTTAAGCCTCCATGCCGAACCCGAATTGTTTGGCAAACCTTGCAAGGGGTCCCCTCTTCAGCCCCTTTCCACCCTTTGTAAGCTTTATAACCTTCTTGACCTGCTTGTAGTATTTAAGTAGCTCCCTCACATCACCATCGCTTACGCCAGCCCCCTTTGAGATACGCTTTATGCGTGAAGCTTTTATGGTATCAGGCTCCCTCTTCTCTTGAGGGGTCATGCTGTTGATTATGTGGCTCCACTTCTTCATTTTTTCCTCCTGAACATCCATGAAGCCCTTTGGTATTTTTAATCCCGGAACCCCAGGAACCATGTCCATAACCTTTGAGAGGGAACCCATCTTCTGCATTGATTTTATCTGTTCGAAAAACTCATTAAGTGTGAATTCCCCTTCGAGAATCTTCTTTGCTTCTTCTGGTTTTATACCAATCTCCTTTGCTTTCTCCAGCAACCCCTGTATGTCCCCGTAGCCGATGAGTTTCCCTACGAATCTCCTGGGATCGTACACCTGGAAGTCCCCTATTCCTTCACCTGTTCCTATGAACTTCACCTCTGCCTCTGAGACCGACGCTGCTGCCAGCGCACCACCACCCTTAGCGGTTCCGTCGAGTTTTGTAACTATTATTCCAGTTATCCCTACAAGCTTGTTGAACTCCTCTGCCTGCTTTCTTGCTGCCTGACCCAGGTCTGCTGGAATAACAAGGAGAACTTCATCCGGCTTTATGACCTTTCCCATACTCTTTAGCTCCTTCGCCAGAACCTTGTCCAGGGCGTCTCTACCTGCTGAATCGAATATCAGAACCTCCTCCTTCGCTTTCTTCAACGCATTCCTAGCTATATCTTCTGGTTTTTTACCTTCCCAGTAAACGTTAACCTTCGCTTTCTTCCCAACCTGCTTAAGCTGTTCCTGGGCCGCTGCCCTGTGGGTGTCGCACGCAACCAGGGCGGGTTTCAAACCCTTTGTCTGGAGCCACTTGGAAAGCTTCCCAGCTGTTGATGTTTTCCCAGAACCAAAAAGACCTATGAGCAGAACCCTCTGGGGCTTGAGAGCAATTTCCCCCTTCTCCTTTCCAAGAAACTCTACAATCTCATCGTAGAGTGTTTTCACGAAGTACTCCTTCAGCGTAAGACCGGTGGGGGGCTTTGCTCCTATAATCTTCTTCTTTATAGAATCCGATAACCCAGAAACGAGTTCAACGTCTACATCAGCCTGCAGCATGGCCCTCTGCAGGTCCCTAACAACAAGCTCCACAGCCTCCTTATCAACTACACCGAGACCTGCAATCTTCCTGAACGACTTCTTCAACGAGTCTCCAAATTTATCAAGCATAATATCAAATTACACCAGAGGTTTTTAAATATTGGAAAAAGAGCTTGATTATCTTTCAATAATCTCAAAAGAGCATTCACCTTTCTGCTTTTTCACTTCCTTTACTATGTTTTCCGCTGCATTCCTTATCTTGGTTTCAATTTCCTTGTAATTCTTCCCCTTACCTACGAGCATGTACTCAGGAGCAGATATATATTTGACCTCCAACCCGTCTCCCTCAACATCAGAAAGGATACTCTTTATCACGTCAACGCCGTCGGATTGGTAACAAACGAGGTTCAGTTTCGCTTTCACCTCGTAAACCTTCTCTGAGTAGGATTTTTTCGCAATCTCTGTGAGGGCATCTATCCAGTTCTTAGGAATACCCTTGCTTTTAAGCAGCTCTGGGTTTTTCAATGCGAACTCAAACGCTTTCACAAGGGACCCGAACTCCTCCTGGAGCTTGTACCCAACCTCTTCATATGCTTCGCTTAAACTCTTTTTGAGTTTCTTGCCAACAAGTTCAAGCATCTTCTCGGCTTTGTTCTCCCTCTTGAACTCATTCAACCTTCTTTCAGCATCTTCCTTTCTTACCCTCTTAACTGAAAGTGATATACTGTCTCCTTCAATCCTCATTACCCTACACACCACGTACTGGTTCTCCTTCAGAAAATCCCTGATGTCCCTGACCCACTTCAATGCGACTTCAGAAACATGGACCATTCCATTCGTGTCATACTCTATCAACTTAGCAAAAGCAGAATTCGGGTGTATCTTGGTTATCTTACATATGACAAGCTCCCCCACAGAGGGCCTCCCATGTTTTTTCATAACTATCTAACAACCTCCAGTACCTTTGCCTTTAACCTGGCCTTGCCACCCATGGACTTAGCCAGAACCTCCCCACAAACCAGGCATTTCACATCGTCTGCGGGTTTTTCAAATATGACCTGCTCATTCTTGCACTTCCCACACTTAACCTTCAAAAACTTCCCCGTCATCTTCGACACCCCCATAATCACTGAGCGTATGATTTTTCAATACACCAAGATCCCTTTTTATATATCTTCCTATCTCATCCAAGTTCAAATCTATTTCAAGGCCCAGGCTCATCATCTTAATTATCACATCATTCTTATCAATCTTATCCATGTCCATATCGCTCTCATAGATGAACCTGAGAAGGATATTTATACTATCCAATTTATTCATTCTCTTCAAGTACGTTCTTGCAAGAATGTCCACTCCCATCATACCATCTCGAACTTTTTAACCCTGAAGCCGGCCTTGGTGTGCATTTTTTTACATTCCCCACATTCCAACCTCAGGTCAACCTTCTGGGTAGGTTTCTTGCCTGCTGCAGGCTTTGAATATTTTCCATGACCACCGTATCCCCTCTTGTGTCTGTCCTTTCTATGTGCAGCCTGGGCGTTGGGGTGAGCGGTTCCCCTGACCCTTTTCTTCGCCATCTTCACGTTATGAGCAGTGTGTTTCCTGCATGTCGGGCAATACACTCTTACCTTTTTAGGAAATTTCATTCCCCACCTCGATTGATTAACTATGTATAAGGGTTGTTTATTTAAATTTATTTTTCTACTTGTTCGGGTTGATTTGCTTTACAATACCCCTTTCCACAAGCAGTTTGGCGTTGGCCTCTGGTATGGTTGCCATATCTCCCCTTTCAAATGGACCATAATTCTTCATGTCAACCCCCACAAACTGCGGGAGGGATTCGAGAAAGGCGACAGTCTGCATATCCTCCTTCTTACCCTCGAACATCTCTCTCCTTCTATCTTGGAACTCCTTTATCTTGTTCACAATACCATCAAAGAATTCCTTCTCTTCCCTTGTAATGCTTCCTGGAGTTTCCCCAGACCTTACATTGTAGAGGGCGATGGTGAGGAGTTTCCTCTCCCTAATCTCCAACAAATCCTGGAGGACCCTCCTAGCTGAATCCAGTTCCCAGGCATCCTCCTTGGTATCAGCGAACTTCGCCTTGTTCTCAAGATATGCCTTGACTTCCTCAAAGAAGTTCTCTGGAAGGTTCAGCAGCTTCTTGGAATTCTTCTCATCAGTCATCATTCTCCGAAGCGTCTCATACGTGAGCATTCGAAACACCTATTCAGAATTAACATTAAGATTTTAATATTATTCCCTGTTCACTTCCCCTTCTTCACTCGCTCCATCTTTCTGAAGGGATAATTGACAGGGTTCTTCACGTTCTTGTCTTTGCCGCAGAAGTTATCGGGCTTGCAAACAGCGAAGCTCGTGTAGAAACCCTCCTTGAGGCAGTTTGGCGGTAGGATGGTTTTGCGACTGTTCTTGTGCCATCTCAGCTGACCCCTCATGTAGTTCTCTGGCAGCGGGGGCTTGTTCTTTTTGTTCCATTCCAGAATGAAATTCTCCATGTTCTCCCTTCCCCACTTCAGGGAGGAGAGAAAGTTTATGAGGATGAATACCGATCTCTTCCTTCCATCTGGGATACCATCACTTATATTCTGTACGCAGGGCGGGAACAGCTCCTTTGGAATTGCCCTGGTGAGTCTGACCCTCCTCTGGAACTTCCTTCTCTCAGCAACCTGCCTCCTTGTCCACCAGTCAACTGCTTCTGTGACAAGAATCTCCGCCTCTTTCGGTTTCCCTTTATCCAGAAATCTCTCCCTCACCCTAACAAGGTCTGAATGGGCATCGTCCTTTTTGAAAGCCCTGAGATTCTCTATCCTTATGGGAACCGAGACAAGACCGGTTTTGATGTTCATGGAATAGGGCATTCTGAAGAGGTGGCGTGGTGAGATGAGAACAGGGTCTATATCAACTATCTGAAAAGGATCAACATTGTCCTCAACCAGAATCTTTCCAAGTGGTTTCCCGGTCTGTTCCGCAAGCTCCTCTGGTCTGTATTTCTTAAGAAATGCCTCGCCAAGATCCTCCTTGATGAATTTTTTAAGGTAAAGGCCAATATTTCTCGCGATGTCTGGAAACAGACCCACTGTTTTCTTGTAATCAACGGTTTTCGGTATACTTTCCCAGGGAATTCCGAGATGGAAACCCTTACCTCCTGTATATTTCAAGGAGTAGTTCTTGACACCATGCTTTTCCAGTGCTTTTGCCAAAACCTCTGCAGCAATCTTTGCGTGCTCAAATTCCTTGCAGTCGATGTCGAGAATGAGGTCCCAACCAATCCTCAAATCCTCGTAGTTGTCTGATTTCAGGGCCATCGGATTTGACCACCTCTCCAGAGAGGAATGGAACTCCAGAACCCCTGACCTGACCATTGCGATTATATCCTGCGGATAAACCAGAACATTCGGCCTGCTCCCAAATGATCCTGACTTAAAAACACCAACTACTTCCCTGTTCTTTGCCAGATCTAGTATAGCTTTTTGAATATCTTCCCTGGAGTAATATTCCTGAATCGCCCTGATATCCATAATCCTCTATGAACAGTTAGAATTAATAAATTTAATCAGCTACTTTACCACACCAATAATCACCGAATAGATCCCCTTCAACGCCAGAAGTATGCCTATGTACGGGAAGAAGAAGATTACGAATCCCCATGTTGCCAAAATTAGCATGATGCCCGCTATAATATCCAGAATCCCCATGAAATCCAGGAAGAATCCCTTAGCTGCTCCTGAGATATATGAAATAATCCCCTTTATGATAAGAATAAAACCGAATGCGGAAACGAAACCACTCCCTACGTATGGAACGAAACCGCTTAGCCCTAAAAGAATCCCACCGATTATATCCAGAACACCGAGAATTGCTAGAAGCATGAAATCAGACTATACTCTTTACAAACGAGATAACCCCTTTTACTATCATGATTATACCCATAACTGGAAATATGAAAAAGTAGATATTGTAAAACATTGATGTGAAGAGAACTCCTGTTATTATATCCAGAAAGCCCCCTACAATATAACCCAAATCATAACCAGATTTTCCTCCGAATTTACCGTAAATCATAAGCAGTATACCCTTTGTGAGGAAAACACCAGCAACCGTTAGCATGAACCCACTTTCTCCATATGGGATAAATCCACCTACGATTAAGAGGATTCCCCCCAAAATATCCAACACGCCCAGTACAGCAGCAAGCAGCATAAGAATAATGAAACCTGCAGATTTAAAAATAATG
>CP070801.1:175327-178303 GCA_020343575.1 Candidatus Aenigmatarchaeota archaeon | reverse complement strand
CAGGAAAAAAGGAACCTTACCTTACCAATTCAACACATCTTCCTGTTGGTAAAACAGACGATGTAATAGAGGCACTGGAACACCAGAATGATATACAACCCTTATACACAGGAGGAACCATATTCCATACATTCCTTGGTGAAAGTATGTCATCAGGCGAGGCATGTAAGCAGCTTGTAAGGAAGATTGCATATAACACAAAGCTTCCATACTTCTCCATAACCCCTACGTTCTCAAGGTGTCCTGAACATGGGTACATAAGGGGTGAGCACTTCAAATGCCCCCAGCCCAATGGTGGTAAGGATGTTTGCGGGAAGCGCTGCGAGGTCTATTCCAGGGTTGTTGGGTACTTCAGGCCTGTCCAGACATGGAATGATGGTAAACAGGAAGAGTTCAAGGAAAGGAAGGAATTCACTGAGAAGAAAGCACTTAAAAATCAGATAAAGAGCATGGCTGCATAGTTTTTATTTCTTTAATGTAATTGGGTAACATGGAGAGATACGTATCAGACTCTGGTATTGGAGGTAAAACAATCTTTGAGGTTGATGAAAACCAGTTCGGGGAAGTGGAGATGACAGCCATCCTTTCCATGATAAAGGAGACAATAAAAGCCCCGATATTTAGTGTAGGCCTTGGTGGGAGCATATACTCAACACCTGTTGTTTACAAGGGTTTGGTTTACTTCGGTGCCTGTGACAAGAATTTCTATGCAGTTGATGTGGAAACAGGCAGGGAAGAGTGGAGGTTTGTTACAGATGGTGTTATAATCGGTTCACCTGCAATACACAATGGAACGGTTTACTTCGGGTCTTATGATAATTGTCTTTATGCACTGTCCGCTGAAAACGGGAAATTAATATGGAAGCATAGTGCAGATGATATGATATTCTCAACACCGCTTGTACATAAGGGTGTTGTCTATTTCGGTTGCAAGGATGGAAACCTCTATGCAGTATCCACAGAAGGTAAGCTCTTGTGGAAATTCCCTGCCAAGGACTCTGTTGCAACCTCACCAAAGGTGTACAAGGATGTTATCTATTTCGGCTCTGATGACATGAACCTTTATGCTGTGAGTCTGGATTGTAAAAAGCTGTGGAGCTTTGCTGTGAATGGATGCATAAGTGCAAGCCCGGAGATATGTAATGATATAATCTACTTTGGCTCAATGGACCATAATCTTTATGCGCTATCCATTGAAGGGAAGTTTTTGTGGAAATTTGAAACCAAAGCGGCAATAGCCCTTCGGGAGCCCCTGGTTCATAATGATGTTGTTTACACTGGCTCGCGTGAGGGAAACCTTTTCGCACTGGATGCAAAGAGTGGCAGGCTCTTGTGGAAATTCCCTGCCAAGGACATCATAATCACAACACCTGCTGTAGACAGGGAAAGGATATTCTTTGGTTCTGATGACAAGAACTTCTATGCACTGGATATGGATGGGAAACTGATGTGGAGATTTACTACAAACGGTTTCTGCCCATCATCACCTTCTGTTTATAATGGAAAGGTGTATTTCGGCTCATTTGACTGCAATCTTTATGCTGTCACTGTTGATGGCAAGCTGGTATGGAAGTTCCCGACCAGTCTGAGTAACCAGTCGCGCATAGATATTGAATCCGAGCATCTGCCCAGGACAGTTCAGGTTGTCTGGAAACCGGAAACAGGGGAAGAGAAGGAAAAATACAAGGGGGGTGAAGCTGATATAGCAGATTACGGGACATTCTCAGGGACTTATATAGACACAACAAAAACCGATTACCTTGGAAGGAAAAAGAAGGGGTACAAAACAAGATAGTTATGGATAAATACATATCTGAAGGTTCAGGGCCAATGGTAGCAATAGAGATAGAGGAATCTGTTTTCGGGGAAATTGAAACGATAGGCATGCTTCAGGAGATTGTTGATTATGTCAGCGAGGAAAAAACAACTGTGACTTTTAATCAAACACAGGGTGGAAGCATCCACACAGATCCTGTTTTGTACAATGGTGTGATTTATTTCAATGCAAGCGATAAAAATCTATATGCCATTAGCCCGGATGGAGAGAAAATCTGGACATTCAAATGCAGGGATATTCCGTTCCATCTTACAATCTATGATGGTGTGATTTATTTTGGCTGTTATGACAAAAACTTGTATGCTGTTTCTTTGGAAGGAAGGGGTTTATGGAAATTTGCTACAAACGGAAAAGTCGTTTCCAGGCCATTCGTGCATGGTGGCATGGTCTACTTTGGTTCTGAAGACGGGAACCTGTATGCAATCTCTTTAAAAGGTGATTTGGTGTGGAAATTCAACACCAGGGAACGCGTTTTCTCTGCTCCGGTTGTTCATAAAGGCATGGTCATATTCGGGGCAGAGGATAAGAATGTATATGCGCGTGATATTAAAACAGGAAAAATGATATGGAGATTCACAGGGAATGCAGCAATGGGTTCGCCTGTTGTGTACAAGGACGTTATTTATGTCGTGAGCTATGATCATAATCTTTATGCTTTGGATTTGAGTGGTAGGTTATTATGGAAATTCACCACAACTGCACCAATAAGTTACAAGGAATGTTTAGTAGTAAATGATGTCGTCTATTTCGCCAATGACGGGGGTATTGCTTATGCACTTGGTATTGATGGGAAGTTAAAATGGAAGTTCCAAACTGAAGGGAAAATTAATTTTATCACACTGGTTTTGCATAATGGTGTTATTTATTTTGGTTCGCATGACTTCAAATTGTATGCATTGGATGCCAAAACAGGGGGAAAGGTTTGGACATATAGAGCTAACAACATAATAATCAGCAGACCATTAATTCATAATAACAGGATATATTTCGGCTGCTGGGATTGCAATTTCTATTGCCTGAACCTTGAAGGTAGGCTTATGTGGAAGCTTCCAACAAGCACAAGCAAGCTCGCTTCTGTTGATGTCCCGGCTACTACTGGGAAAAAGATATCCAGGTTTATAATGAAGCCGCAGGATGTT
>CP070801.1:169356-175227 GCA_020343575.1 Candidatus Aenigmatarchaeota archaeon | reverse complement strand
TTTTCTTTCTTCTCTTCTTGAGTTTATGCTTCTTGATCTTTTTTCTCTTTCGCTTTCTTCCGCAGGGCATGTTAATAATTCAGTTCAGGGATTTAAATCTTTTGAGACAAAATCAAAAATTATTTAAACTTCGCAAACTAATTATAGACGGGTTTATTTGGTCCACAAGATCCTGGACAAAACCTACAGATTCTTCTACGATAATTTCTTGTCTGAGTTACCAGAAGATTTGGCAATATCGATTGGGAGGGGACTTCTGAAGCTTCCTATCGAACAATTGCCTGTTTTTGAAGCGGATGATCTCGAGCTGAGAACGAACCTCGGTGGCTGCGAGCTCCCGAACCCTGTTGTAATGGCAGCATGCTACCACCAGCCATGGATAATCAAAAAGGCCTCGAAGATGGGTTTTGGAGCAGTTACCCTAAAGGTCACGAAAAACCCGAGGAAGGGAACGAAACCGAACATAGTGAGGAGGGAGGAGGGGTTCGTAAACTGTGTGGGTTTTGAAAACGCAGGGATGGAGAAGACCAGGGAATTTCTGAAAGGTTATGAAGGCGTCCCGGTTATCCTGAACATAGCTGGAGACTCCATAGATGAATACTGCGAAGTTATCGAAGATCTCCAGGACTACACAGATATGATTGAGCTGAACATATCCTGCCCAAACATAGAGAATGGATTATATTTCTCAGAGAACCCCAAGCAAGCAAGAGAGCTCTTCAGGGAAGCCAATAATGTGGGTAAGAAGCCCCTGATTGTTAAACTATCGAGGGGAGAAAACCAAGAGATAATTTCCCATGCAATTGATTCGGAAATCGGGATAGTGAACTACGCTAACACCCTTCCAGTCAAGGAGAAGAGACTTCCCATGGGTTTTGGAGGCCTTAGCGGGCCAGAGCTCTATGAGGATACGATTCGAATCGTGAAGAAGATTCGCAAAGAGTTCGGAGAGGATTTGTATATAATCGCGACAGGTGGGATTGATTCTGGGGAAAAAGCTTACAGAGCGATGGAAAGTGGAGCGTCTGCGATATCGTACGTAACGGGTTTCATAACAAGGGGTCCGTTCCTAGCAAGGGAGATAAACGAATATCTACTTTTCAGAAAATGATTTTACTCTTTTCTTCGCAAGCTGTATATCCTTCTCTGTTATGGTCTTCCTTCCGGAAGGTTCTGCGAGACCACCTGCCTCCTCTGCTATCCGTGTTGTCAACTGCTCCAGATACTTGGCAAAGGCCTGGGTAGCGGATTTGCTAACCCTTTTTGCTCCAGCTTCCCTCAAAATCCTCTCAACCGTTTTCAAAGGCAGTTTTTCTTTTTTGACCAAAAAATCACCTTTCATGAGCCTGTTTTAGCTGTTTTTTCCTATATATTTATAAATCAGGGATATTAATAAGCAATTAATAAATGTTCGTATTGTAGTTTTGGAGGTTTTGAAATGGTAACGGCATATTGTGTGAAGTGTAAGAAAAAAGTTGAGATAAAGAACCCACAGAAGGTAACTCTGAAGAACAAGAATCCAGCAACCAAGGGTACTTGCCCAGACTGTGGAACAAAGGTCTTCAGAATAGGTGGATAATTAAGGCTTAGGGTGGCTGAATCGGAAGCGAGAGCTGCCTCTCCTTTTAATTCTTTGACTAGTGTTTAGCTCTATTTTTTCCAAAACCTATTGCAGAATACGTCACAACCGATCCCATGTCCCCTGTTTTATCCCCAGATGTTGTGTAATCAATCATATCCACTTTCTTCAGACCCAGTTCCCTTGCAGTGAAGAGAAGAACTGCTATCGGAGCATAACCGCAAACGGATGCGTTGGTTTCACGGAGGGTTTCGAAGAATCCTGCTGTATCGAGTTTCTTTATTTTTTCCATTGCTTTGTTGTCTTTCTCTTTTGCCTCTTCCGCTGGAACGTAGTGGGAGAAATCAGAGCTCGCTATCACTCGAATTTCTTTATCTTTCATTACCTTTGCTATTGCCTTCCCAAGTATTTCGCATCTCTTCAGGAAATCCTCTGAATATCCCATGCCCATTATGGTTATGGGAACGAATTGAAATTTCTTGAACGTGTGCTGTAAGAACGGGAGCTGGACCTCTATTGAGTGTTCCCTTTCATGCGCAAACACATCATCCTCCAAAACCTTGCATGATTTCAGTTCCTTCGCGAGTTTGGAATCGATTTCACAGTCACCGAGCGGGGTTATCCATTTCCCCTTGCTCATCATTGAGAACTCATTCCCGAAACCCGTGTGGTTCGGGCCAAGGATTATGAATTTCGTCCCGGGTTTGAGGGAACCTATAGCGAGGGCAGCTGTCTTTCCTGAATATTCGTAACCAGCATGAGGAGAAACAACACCCAGGTAATTCCCGGGCTTGGCACCAGAGAAGAGTTTGTCAAGGTGTTTCTTCAGATTCTCAGGGTCACCGAAGTAGAACATTCCTGCAACAGCAGGGTATCTAGTTTCCATGATTAGAAATTAGAGGATGGTTTTAAAAAATACCTGCAAAATCCACAGTGGCCATCAGAATCTTCATCATCTTCCCTTGCTCCTGGTAAGATTTTCATTGAACGTGCACCATATTTCATGTGCATTCCAACCGCTGTATAATACTTTGGTTCTATACCCTCATTAAGCGGTATCACCACGTTCTCCTCAATGAATTTTTCAGGGGTGCATTCATAATCTGGATATTCTCTTTTCTTTTCTGCTATCCACTTGGAGTAGTTGTTGAGTGGACTGCATGTATCGCAGTGTTTTATTCCTCTATTAACCGCAAAAGCTGCCCTCTCATAGACAGCTGCTCTGGAAGCCCCACTGACTTTGAATCTTGGGTTTCCTGTGAGGGCATAGTTTGAGATGATTACATCGTCATCCGGACTGAGAATTTCATCATAGTCCTTGAATTTCTGGGGTTCTCCGTTAACCAGCATTGGAATCCATGGATAGCCACATCCGTAATCTCCTGAAACCAGTCCCCATTTATTGGGATAATGGATCTCAAAATATTTGTCTATATCAGAAATATCTGGAACGTGCCATGGCTGGGACCTTGTTAGAATTGCTGGTCTCCCGTCCTTTACCAGAACCATCTGGCCTTCAGGGAAGAAGTTTCCTGATGTATGCAGTTGTTCCCAGGCACACATGCGTATTACATCATCGAGAGGCATACCTGTGGTTTTTATAGAGGTTTTAATTTTTCCTGCATGCCATTCAGGTACAAGAATATGTTTCCACCTACCTGTATAGAAATCAACAACCTCTTCCTTCTGTTCGTATTTGAGTTCTGTGAAGGATACGGGTTCAAGGTATAATTTTTTATGTAAACCTGGATCTATACCTAGCTCTATAAGTTTTTTATCTACGGGTTCTACGGTTTCTATAAAATCTAAACCCGGACGCTTGCCCATAAGAAAAAATAAAGAAATTAAATAATAAATCTTTAAGATTTTTTGTGACACCTATCCCACGTACTCGAGCTCTTCTTTTTTCGCTTTCTTTTCCACAACCCTTGCCTTGAATCCCTGGGATACGCTGTCGTAGAACCTTACCATTTCTGGCGTTATCGTGGGTTGTATCTTCTTTGCTGCCTCGCTGAAATTCTTCTTGGTCACGCTCTTTGCCTTGAAATCCGTCCTTAGTGCGAACAGTCCGGACTCCCTGACTAGGGCCTCCAGGTCAGCTCCTGAATAGCCATCAGTCTGCTTCGCTAGTTTCTTCAGATTCACGTCCCTTGTGACTGGCATTTTAGTGGTGTGGATTTTCAGGATTTCGAGTCTCGCTTTCTCATCTGGGGCAGGGACCAGTATCTGCCTGTCGAATCTTCCTGGCCTGAGGAATGCTGGGTCGAGTATATCAGGCCTGTTGGTTGCAGCTATAACGACAACGTTGTGAAGTTCCTCAAGACCGGACATCTCTGTCAATATCATGGAGACCACATTCTCCATGACCCTTGTTCCGACCTCCAGTCCCCTTCTCGGAGCTATGGAATCTATCTCATCAAAGAAGATAATGGTTGGTGCGACTTGCTTCGCTCTCTTGAAAATCTCCCTTACTCTCTTCTCACTCTCCCCGACCCATTTGGAGAGAACCTCTGGACCCTTTATGGAAATGAAGTTTGCATCTGACTCGTTAGCGACTGCTTTTGCTAGAAGTGTTTTTCCAGAGCCAGGTGGTCCGTAAAGTAGAACCCCCTTCGGTGGTCTTATACCAACCCTGTCAAATGCATCAGGGTGTTGCAGAGGCCACTGCACAACCTCCTTCAGAGTCTCCTTCACTCCTTCTAGGCCACCGATGTCTGTCCATTTGACCTTCGGAACCTCTACCAGAACCTCCCTCATTGCAGAGGGCTCAACCATCTTCAGGGCGTTCTCAAAGTCTTTTTTCTCAACCCTCAGCTTCTCAAGGGCTTTCTCAGGAAGCTCTTCTGTCTTTTTCCATGACAGCGAAGGTAGGTTCCTTCTGAGGGAAAGCATTGCCGCTTCCTTCGCCAGGGCCTCCAGGTCAGCTCCAACAAAGCCATAGGTTATTGATGCCAGCCAATCGATATCAACGTCCTTTGACAAAGGCATGTTCCTTGTATGTATCTGAAGGATCTCCTTTCTTCCCTTTGCATCCGGGACCCCTATTTCAATCTCCCTGTCAAACCTTCCGGGCCTCCTAAGGGCAGGATCTAGGGCATTGGGCCTGTTTGTCGCTGCAATAACGATTACCTTGCCCCTGCTCTTCAGTCCATCCATCAGGGTGAGAATCTGGGAAACAACCCTCCTCTCAACCTCCCCTGTTACTTCTTCCCTCTTCGGAGCGATGGCATCTATCTCATCTATAAAAATTATGCTTGGCGCGTTCTTCTCTGCCTCCTCAAAGACCTTTCTCAGGTTCTCTTCTGACTGTCCATACCACTTGCTCATGATCTCCGGTCCATTTATCGCTGTGAACGAAGCTCCAGATTCATTCGCTACCGCTCTCGCGAGCAGGGTTTTTCCAGAGCCAGGCGGTCCATATAACAGAACCCCCTTGGGTGGCTCTATCCCAATTCTGGTGAAGAGCTCGGGGTGTCTTAGCGGGAGCTCTACCATCTCCCTTATCTTCTCTATTGAAGAATGAAGTCCCCCTATATCCTCATACGTTATGGTCGGTATAACCTTCTCCTCTGCCTCGACTGCCTCTGGTTTGAGTTCGAGGTCTGTTGCATCAGTTATTCTTACTATTCCTTCGGGGTTTGTGGAAACAACCATCAGCTGGGTTTCTCCTGGGATTGGTGTGAATGAGAAGTCCCCAAGTCCCTCTATATTCATACCCATGCTCCTGAAGAAGTCTTCGAAGGAGTCCCTCCTCTGCCTCACGACAGGGAACGGTTTGATAACATCTTTCTTAGCAACAGGTCTCATGAAAAGGTTTTTCTTGAGAAGTTCAGGGTTCATCATGAGTCTTATTCCCTTCTGTGTGGGAGCAAGTACAACCCTCTTTGCCTCTTTGAGTTCTGCCTTCTTTACCTTTATGTTTTCTCCAACTCCAATACCTGCGTTCCTTCTGCTTATCCCATCCATTCTTATGATGCTTAGGCCTATGTCAGCAGGATACGCCCTTATAGCTATGGCTCCTGTGAGTCTCTTTCCATGGAGCTCAACAATATCACCTTCCTTTATTCCAAGCTTGCTCATGGTTTTTGTATCAATCCTAACAATACCTCTACCGAATTCGTCCCTGCTTGTCAGTTCACCAACCTTGATGGAAACTGGTTCATTCATAACATCACCTTTCTTTTTTAATTATTTATATTCCTTTATTATTCTTTTTTCTTCTCTATCCTCAGTAGTCTCGCGTGTCATGTTGTTATGACCTCTAGCTTGGGTGCCCTGCTTACCCTCTCTAT
>CP070801.1:165479-169256 GCA_020343575.1 Candidatus Aenigmatarchaeota archaeon | reverse complement strand
CTGTTAGGACAGGATCAGGCAAGTCACCCACAACAAGGAAGATTGTAAGGGTTTTGAAGGACATGAAAATCAGGGCTGCTGTAGTGAGGCACCCATTGCCTTACGGAGACCTGGAAAAACAGGCTGTGCAGAGGTTTGCTGATTACAAATATCTGGAGAAGCACAGATGTACAATAGAGGAAAGGGAGGAATATGAAGGGCACCTCAGTGAAGGTGCAATAGTTTATGCAGGCGTTGACTATGAAAAGATCCTCCGCGCAGCTGAAAAGGAGGCTGATATAATCCTATGGGATGGCGGAAACAACGACCTTCCGTTTTATAAACCAGATCTTTACATAGTCCTTGCTGATGCACGCAGACCAGGGCACGAGCTTCTTTATTATCATGGCTCGACCAACGTCAGGATGGCAGATGTTGTAATAATAAACAAGGTCAAGACATCAAGAAAAAGGGACGTTAATCAGGTTATGAAAAACATAAGGAAGCTTAACCCCAAAGCCCTGGTGGTTAAAGCCAACATGACAAAAACAGCAGACAAACCCGGTTTAATAAAGGGGAAGAAGGTTTTGATTCTGGAGGATGGGCCCACACTTACACACGGCGGACTGGATATTGGGGCAGGTTATCTAGCAGCTATGAAATACAAGGCAAAAAGGATTGTTGACCCAAGGCCTTATGCAGTGAGCACAATAAAGCAGACCTTCAGGAGGTTTAAACACCTTGAAAAGGTTCTGCCTGCAATGGGTTATGGTAAGAAGCAGATAGCTGAACTGGAAAAAACCATTAACAGAACACCATGCGACTCTGTAATAGTAGGCACACCGGTTGATCTTGGAAGATACCTCAAGATAAACAAGCCGGTAGTAAACATAACATATGATATCCACACAATAGAAAAACCAAGCATAATGGATATAGTAAGGCGTTATGTAAAAAACAAGACTAGAATAAGCCCCTGACCTTCTTTACTGATTCAACAGGAGCACAGATAACAATAATATCACCCTCTTGTATTTTTGTGTTGGGTTTTGGTTTTACCAGGTCCCCGCTCCTGTATATAGCGCATATTATAAACTCATTCACCACTTCATTCAGTGTCCTGTTTATGAGCTGCGAGTTGTTGGAAACGACCTTTTCAAATATCTCTGCTTTCTCTCCCGCAACAAGACTGATAAGCCTCTCACCCGGTTTTTCTATGGCCTTTTTAAACGCAAAAACAGCAGACGTTGTTGTATTTATACTCGCTGTTATACCGAGCTTCATAAATATCTCTTCACTCGATGTGTCATTAACCCTTGCAACAATGGTAGGAACCTTGAAATCCTTTGCGACCTCGCATATCATAAGATTGGTCTTATCATCGCCGGTCAGTGCAACCAGGGCATCACAGTGTTCTATGTTTCCGTCCTTCAGGATCTTCCTGTCTGTAGCATCCCCACGAAGAATAAGCGCATCAAGCTTCTCACCAAGGTTCTCAGCAACCTTCTCTTCCTTTTCAACAACCACAACATCATGCTTCTCTTTTGCACAGAGCTCTGCCAGTTTTGTACCTAACTGGCCCCCTCCAGCTATTATTATTTTCATCAAAACACCCAATAAATTATATTATACTGTTGTTAAATATAAAAGGGATATAAAAAAATGAGAGCATTATGAACTGGATATTAGAAATACAGAAAAGGGCTTTGAACCCAAAACCACCTGTTTCAGGCGGCAGGTGTAATTTTGAAAAACCCAGCTTTGATGACCTTGTTTTTATTCCAGCACAGCTTGCAAAAACACCTATTGATTACTTCAGGGGGGACATAGAAACAAAAACCATTATAGGAAGGAAAAGCAAAAAACCCCTTGTCCTTTCAACACCCATACTCGCTGCTGCTATGAGCTTCGGCGCCCTCAGCAAGGAGGCTAAGATCGCAATAGCAAAGGCCACTGCAGCGGTTGGAACAGCAACAAACACAGGTGAGGGCGGAATGCTTCCAGAAGAAAGAAAAGAGGCAAAACTCCTGATAGCACAGTACTCAACAGCAAGGTTTGGTGTGGATGAAAACTACCTGAAATCAGGTGATGCTATTGAGATAAAGATTGGACAGGGAGCAAAGCCAGGTCAGGGGGGTTTGCTACCAAAGGAAAAGGTCACGAAGGAGATAGCAAGGGTAAGAAAGCTAAAGAAGATAGAGACCCTGCACTCACCACCAAACCACCCTGATATACGCTCTATTACTGATTTGAAGAAGAAGGTCACATGGCTAAGGGATATCACAGGAGGCAGACCTATAATCATAAAACTGGGTTCAGGCGATGTAAGAAAGGACGTTGAACTTGCTGTAAAGGCAGACCCGGATGCGATAGCAATAGACGGCATGTCTGGCGGAACAGGCGCAGCACCAGAGATAATGCTTCACTGTTTTGGAATACCCGCAACCCCTGCTATAGCTGAGGCAAGGGAAACCCTTGACAGGCTGGATGCAAAACAGGAGCTGATTGCAGGTGGGGGCCTTAACACAGGGCTTGATTTTGCAAAGGCCCTTGCTCTCGGAGCAGACGCTGTCTTCATAGGTTTCCCTTTGATGATAGCGATGGGTTGCCAGTACTGCAGACAGTGCTACAAAGGGAAATGCCCTAAAGGAATAGCATCCCAGACCCCAAAGTTTAGGAGGAATCTCCATGTTAAAAGGGCAGCAACAAGCATTATTAATTATCTGAAATCCTGTACAGAAGAGATAAAAATGGCAGCTGCAGCCACAGGAAAAAGGAATGTGCATGATCTAAACAAGAACGACCTGAGATCGCTTGATGAAACAGTATCCAGAATAACAGGCGTCAAGATGGTTTAGATCCAAACCCTTACCATATCCACACGTTGATCCTCAATATATCATTATATTCTGACAGCGCAAATCTTTCAATACTGACCATTTGCTTCTCTGGTGGACTTGGGCCGCAATCCACCAAGGTACCGGAATCATCATCTATCTTGATCTTTATCCTATGCGTTTGTACAACACCGAATTTTATCTCATCCAAACCAAGGTTTTCCAAAAGATATGTATAGTTTGCAGGGTCATTACAAAAATCCTCAAAATCCTGAATCTTTGCCGCATCAAGGACAGGCCACTCCTTGCTAAGACCGATTATCTTGGGTTTGCCATTCTCCCATAATCCTTGATTATGGACAAGGAGATCCGATACCTGTATAACCTTTGATTCAAGATCGTTCATATACAGATCATTACTAAACGAGGAAAAACTGGAACTCAGATAGTTCACAGTGTAGAAAACTATACCAAAGAATATCACAGCAGCGATCACAAACTCAAATACCATCTGACCCTTCATACCCTGGCCCATATTAATATATTTCCATTGCATAATTAATAATTATGAAAGCCCTTTTGCTATTACCCTCTGTCTTGGCAGCAATAATACTTGTTTCTGGCTGTACAATACCAGGCACTGACATAAACATACCAATACCAGGTTTTGGAGGACAGCAGACAGTGGAGTATAAGGATGATGTAATAATAATAAAGACACTGCAGACAACACCGGGCACAGAGGTTAAACCAGGGCAAGCCCTTACGCTTTATGCAGATATACAGACCATAGAGGAGCCAAGGCTTGGCGGGGAGGAAACACCCATTGCAATCGAATTATATGATTACTGCACAACCCTTTTTTCAAGCGTTAGCGTAAAATGTCCAAGCGGATCTAGTTCTGGTAAAAACAAATGTGAAAACATTGAAATGCAACCACAGGAGATAAGCACGATAGAGT
>CP070801.1:161152-165379 GCA_020343575.1 Candidatus Aenigmatarchaeota archaeon | reverse complement strand
ATCAATCCCTTCTTGTCACCAAGCATTTTGCCCAGATAAGAGCTCTTTGCCGCCTTCACTACCAGTGATCTTATTTTGAATCTTTTCAGGTCACACTCTACATCCTCAACCTTTCCGCAGTAATGACCTTTATCCGTAAAAACGTCCTTCATCCATGTTTCAGAAACACTTGCGATCTTTATTGCCATTAGAACACCTCCACCCTTTAATATGAAATATAGCTTATAAACTAAATATAAAATAAAGGTTTATAAACTTATTGCTGGGATGGCCGAGTCAGGTTAAAGGCGCACGGTTGCTAACCGTGTGTGCGTTAGCACGCGAGGGTTCAAATCCCTCTCCCAGCGCTATGCGCCGATAGTCTAGTGGTTAGGATGCGGGCTTCCCAAGCCTGCGACCCGGGATGTGTCTAACATCTTGTTAGATACACGGGAATTCAAATCCCGGTCGGCGCATTTATAAATCTGCTTATTTTAAACTCGATAAACATATAGATAATATTGGGCCGATGGTCTAGTTGGTTAGGACGCTGCCCTTACAAGGCAGAGATCCCCAGTTCGAATCTGGGTCGGCCCATATGAAAGATATTATCTCTTATTTCCAGGAAATTGGCAGGCTCAAGAAGGTTAAAAGGAAAGGATGGATAATTGATGGTGTGAAAGAGTCGGAGAGTGTTTCTGAACATAGCTGGAGAACTGCTATTATTGTGATGGTTCTTGGTAAGAAAAGGAGCATGGACCTGGAACGAGCTATCAAAATGGCACTTATACATGATATACCTGAAGTGAGGACTGGGGATATCGTAGAGATAGGTAAAATAAATTATGCACTTCCTGGAAAGGGACCATCAAAAGAAAAATTTGATAAAGTCTCACGAGAAGAGAAAAATAACCTTGAAGAAGAGGCTGCTAGGAAAATTTTTTCTGAAGAACACTTCAAACTATGGAAGGAGTATCAAGAAGGTAAAACAGAGGAAGCTAAATTCGTAAAAGAAGTTGAAAAAATAGAAACTGTCCTCCAAGCGCTTGAATATGAGATTGAAGGTAACTACAACTCAAAAACCCTCCACCATTACTATGTATATGGTAGGGATATGGTAAAAGATCCTGAATTAGTTAAAATTCTCGATGAAATCGAGTCTAGGAGACCGAAGAAATAAATATAAACCGGATGTTTTATTTTAGTTATATGGGCCGGTAGATCAGTGGTAGATCGCCACCTTGGCATGGTGGAGGCCCCGGGTTCGAATCCCGGCCGGTCCATACCCAAACGTTTATAAATCATAAATCCAAGTTCTAAGAAGATGATGAGAGCCCTTTGTATGAGCAAAGACAAATTGACGGGTTTGGTTTTCATTTTTGGCTCGTCTCTTTGTTGTTTATGATTATGACGGGCAATCTGATTTTTTTATTCTTTGTTTCTAATTTTTTATCATGGTTTACGGAACTTTGAGTAGATTGAAGTGGGTTGGTGGTCTAGAGGATTGTAAGATAGTTATAAGGCATAGAGGGGCCCCTGACAACAAAAAAACCATTGCTGGAAAGAAAGTCACGGAAGTCAAAAAGTCATATTTTTATTACAAGGGGAGGGGTAGCAAAGAGGTCTGTATTCCACTCCACAGAGTCCTAGAGGTGAGGTTGGAGGGGAAGGTTATCTGGAAGAGAAGTGAGAAGTGATCAAGCCTTGAACTTTTCTCCGTTGGCTGGAGAACGGGCATCAAATCCCATTCCTCTCAATTCCTCTGCAAATTCAGTGGTTCCGTCACCGTGGATTACAATGACTTTCTCCGGGTTTGTTTTCTTGACAAGCTTGATCAGGTTGTCTCTCCCACAGTGAGCAGAAAAGTCCATGAAATGGGGAGGCATTCTGAGCTTAACATCCAAGCCCTCGTTTACATATCGGCCTGTGTCCATGAGTCTCCTTCCAACCGTTCCCTCGACCTGGTAACCAGTCAGAGCAATCGCGCAGTCCTCCCTCTGATACAGTCTCTTTATGTAGTAACCAATCGGGCCTCCACTAAGCATACCAGCTGTTGATATGACAATACAGGGTTTGTTCAGAACCTCTTTCCTGTCCTTGCTCTTCATGATCTTTCTGGCCTTGCCAAAGGCTTTCCTGAGTTTCTTGGGACTCCGGAGGAATTTGGGATAGTTGAGTATTATCTCTGTTGCCTCTATACCCATACCGTCCAGGAAAATCGGAAAGCCAAGGTCTTGGAGAATGGAGAGGAGTTCCTGTGTCCTGCCGACAGCAAAACTTGGCAAGAGAACTATGCCATTATTATAAAAAGTGTTCTGTACCAATTCTCGCAGATCATCCTCCAACTCTTTTCTATCTGGGTGGTTTTTGTAGTGGTAGGTTGATTCCATTATCAATACGTCTATCTTCTCGTCCCATATCCTTGTTCCCTTTATAAGCTTGGTATCTGCAAACTTTATGTCCCCTGTATATAGGATTCTTTTTCCTCCTGTCTCAAGCAGGGGAGATGCAGAACCTGGGATGTGGCCAGCATCCAGAAACCTTGCTGAGGAATTTTTGAATTCCACTGGTTTGTTGTAATCCAACGTCTTCCAAAAACTGTTCATGATCTTTATATGTTGTGGGTGGTAATGTGGAACCTGACCTCGCTTTCTCTGAACCTTTATTGAGTCCTCTAGTAGGAGGTTGCACAAACCAAGGGTTGGTTTTGTTCCGTATATGTTCCCCTTCCATCCCCTTTTATAGAGCTCTGGTAGGAGACCGGAATGGTCTATATGGGCGTGGCTGATAAACATCGCTGTTAGGGGGAATTCTGGTCTTATTGGGGGGTTACCTGTCTGGACATCTATCCCGTAATCGAATAGAAACCTCTCTTTGTTTGCCTCAATAAGGATTGCAATCCTCCCTACTTCATTACTTCCCCCAAGAATGGTGATTTCGACCATGGGAATCAAGATTTTATTTAATCAAGTCTATACTATATATATGCCTCACATCGACCTTAAATATAAGCCGGGTGAAGATCTGATTTGTGAGTTCTACCTTGAACCTGCAAAGGGGTTGAGTATCAGGAAAGCGTCAGAGCAGGTTGCTGCTGAGTCTTCTACAGGAACCTGGACAAAGGTATTCACAGAAAAACCATACATGGAAAAATTCGCTGCTAGGGTTTTCTCCATAAAGGGAAGACAGGTAAAAATAGCGTATCCCTTGGCTTTGTTTGAACCTGGAAATATCCCACAGATTCTGAGCAGCGTAGCTGGGAACATATTCGGGATGAAATCCGTCAGGAACCTGAGGCTTGTTGATATACATATCCCAAAGGGTTTGGCCAAGGTCTTTAAGGGTCCCAAGTTCGGTATTCAGGGTGTAAGGAATATCCTTGGGGTAAAGGAAAGACCACTGGTTGGAACGATAGTGAAGCCAAAGCTTGGATTGGAAACAGAAGACCATGCAAAAGTTGCGTATAAAGCATGGGTCGGTGGGTGTGATATTGTAAAGGATGATGAGAACCTTTCGAATCAGGGTTTCAATCCATTCCTGAAGAGAATAATAAAAACCCTTGAGATGCGGAAGAAGGCAGAAGAGGAGACCGGCGAAAAGAAAGTATACATGCCCAACGTAACAGCAGAGACTGAAGAGATGTTGAGGAGAATGAAATTTGTGGAGGATAATGGTGGAAAATATGCCATGGTGGATCTGATAACATGTGGTTTCTCTTCCCTCCAGACCCTGAGGGAGAGGGACTTCAACCTTGTTTTGCATGCTCACAGGGCAATGCATGCAGCATTCACAAGGAACAAGAAACATGGGATATCCATGATGGTTGTTGCAAAACTAGCAAGGCTCGCCGGTGTGGATCAGATTCATGTCGGGACTGTTATTGGTAAGATGGAGGGAGGAAAGGAGGTTATAGGGATAGCTGAGTGGTTGAGAAACGAGTTCCATGACCTGAAGACTGTTTTTCCTGTCTGCTCAGGTGGCCTGCATCCCGCGCATATCCCGAAGCTTATTGAGATGCTTGGTAAGGACATTGTTATTCAGGCAGGTGGTGGAATCCATGGTCACAGGATGGGAACCGAGGCAGGCGCGAAAGCGATGAGACAGGCTGTTGATTCTGTGGTGGAGAACATAGCAATAAAGGAGTACGCAAAGGATCGTAAAGAGTTGGGAATCGCCCTTAAGCAGTGGAAATGTTAGAAGCATTTACTTTTTAAACAGGCTCGGTTATAAATTAATGTTCGATTGTAT
>CP070801.1:157937-161052 GCA_020343575.1 Candidatus Aenigmatarchaeota archaeon | reverse complement strand
TCTACATCATCTGTAGCTCTTGAGTTGACTGTATAACCCTCTCCATCAACCCAGTTAGGTATATCTGTATAACTCCAGGAAGTTGTCCCGGTGGTAAGTGTAAACGTGCTCACCGCTACCCAGGTATTTCCATCCCAGTAAGGAGGAGAAGTCCCTCTCTTTATCCTCACCTCTACAAATTTAACTCCACTGGCATTGTCACTCGCCTCTCCCTTTATGGCATTGAGTGGCTTCCCTTGTGAATAGTAGCCCCCTGCTGTGGGCGTGGAGATTGTTGAATCCGGCTGTTCGTTATCAAATGTAAATTCTGTCGTGGCAAAGTTAACTTCATAGTTATCTCCATCGTCTTTAGCTCGAGTATTTATCCAGTAAGTATGGTTATTCGTCCAATCACTATCACTGAATGTATAAGTCCAGCTTGTCGTTCCGTCAACTACCCTCCACGCCTGACTGTCATCACCCGGCTGCCACTTGTTGGCTCCTCCCTTCCAGTAAGTAGTTCCTTCAGTCAAATCCCTTATCCTTATCTTTACTTCCACTACACCAGAACCACTCGTCCCATCGTCATCTGCTGTCCCGGAAATCTGGGTTAAACTCTTATAATATGCTGCTGAAGGTACATTAACACTAGATGTGGGACTATTGGGATCGTAATGGAAGGTATTGCTCGATGTTACTACCTCTTCATTACCCGTAGGAATTGCATCGTCAGTGGCGCGAGACCATATGGTATATTTATAATTGGGTGTCCAGGTAGGAGTTGCTGTATACACCCAGTAAGCATAACTCGTGGTGCTGTAAGTGGGAGTCCAGTGCTCTAATCCAGGATTTAACTCATCCCAATCAGTAATTGTATTGTCCCAGTAGACAGAATCTATCTTCCTCATTATCGCTACTTCAACTTTACTCACTTCACCCGGTCCATTGTCAGAAGATGTCCCCTTAATCTCAGGAGACGCAGTTACTATGGAATTATCCGCAGGCAATGTGATAGTCGATTGCGGGTCCTCTGTATCATAAGTGAACGTCCTTTCAGTAGGAGAACTCTGTTCACGATTGGAAATATCTGTTGCTTTGGAGCGGATTAGATACTTGTTATCAGTTACAAATCCCCACGTGGAAACATCTATCTGCCAGTTCTCACTGGTCCCGCCAAAATAACCGTCAACTGCCTCGACACTGAAGTATTGTGCTGTCCCACCGGTGAAATCATTTCCATTATACCAGCCCTGAGTCTCTGCCGGTGGCGCAGGATCATTGTCAGGATTCACCTGAATGGCTATCTTTACTACACTTACTCCCTGATTGTCTGAAGATGTTCCCAAAATCGTAGTTAGACTATCTCTATTTTCCCCATCTGATGCAGGAGTGGTGATTCCCGATGAGGGCTCGTCTGTGTCATAGGTGAAACTCGCCTGTCCATAAACTGTCTCTTCATTCTCTGCTTTATCAGTTGCTCTTGTCTTGATAGTATAGGTGTTATCGTTCAGCCAGGTAACTGTGCTGGAATCGTACGTCCAGGTCTCTAATATATCATCATAATTTGCTGAAAGCCACTCCACACTCGCTGTCCACGTAGATACTCCATCCCAGTACCACCCTCCCGGCTCCTGTATGGTTATATCTACAAAATCTACTCCCACTGTTCCATCTTCTGCTGTGCCTGAGAGTTCATCCATACTCCCGTATATCCCTCCCATGCCAGGCATGGTCACTGTGGAAGTCGGCTTTCCTGTATCGTAAGTGAAAGTTACTGTGCTTATGGAGACTTCCTCTATATCTACATCATCTGTAGCTCTTGAGTTGACTGTATAACCCTCTCCATCAACCCAGTTAGGTATGTCTGTATAACTCCAGGAAGTTGTCCCTGTGGTAAGTGTAAACGTGCTCACTGCTACCCAGGTATTCCCATCCCAGTAAGGAGGTGAAGTCCCCCTCTTTATCCTCACCTCTACAAATTTAACTCCACTGGCATTGTCACTCGCCTCTCCTTTTATGGCATTGAGTGGCTTGACCTGTGAATAGTAGCCGCCTGCTGTGGGCGTGGAAATTATTGAATCCGGCTGTTCATTATCAAATGTAAATTCTGTCGTGGCAAAGTTAACTTCATAGTTATCTCCATCATCTTTAGCTCGAGTGTTTATCCAGTAAGTATGGTTATTCGTCCAGTCACTATCACTGAATGCATAGGTCCAGCTTATCGTTCCGTCAACTACTCTCCACGCCTGACTATCATCACCTGGCTGCCATTTGTTGGCTCCTCCCTTCCAGTAAGTAGCTCCTTCAGTCAAGTCCCTTATCCTTATCTTTACTTCCACTACACCAGAACCACTCGTCCCATCGTCATCTGCTGTCCCTGAAAGCTGGGTTAAACTCTGATAATATGAGTCTACTGGCACATTAACACTAGATGTGGGACTATTGGGATCGTAATGGAAGGTATTGCTCGATGTAACCACCTCTTCATTACCTGAAGGAACTGCATTGTCAGTAGCGCGAGACCATATGGTATATTTATAATTGGGTGTCCAGGTAGGAGTTGCTATATACAACCAGTAAGCATAGGCAGGACTGGAGGCAGATACTTCTGTCCAGTGTTCCAATCCAGGATTCAACTCATCCCAATCAGTAATTGTATTGTCCCAGTAAACATCATCTACCACCCTCATTATTGCTACTTCAACTTTACTCACTTCACCCGGTCCATTCTCAGAGGCTGTACCTTTAATCTCAGGAGACGCAGTTACTATGGAATCATCAGCAGGCGAAGTCACCACTGATTGCGGGTCCTCTGTATCATAAGTGAACGTCCTTTCAGTAGGAGAACTCTGTTCACGATTGGAAATGTCTGTTGCTTTGGAACGAATTAGATACTTGTTATCAGTTACAAATCCCCACGTGGAAACATCTATCTGCCAGTTCTCACTGGTCCCGCCAAAATAACCATCAGATGCCTGAGTAGTGAAGTATTGCGCTGTCCCACCAGTGAAGTCATTTCCATTATACCAGCCCTGAGTCTCTGCCGGTGGCGCGGGATCATTATCAGGATTCACCTGAATGGCTATCTTTACTACTTTTACTCCCTGATTGTCTGAAGATGTTCCGGAAATTGTAG
>CP070801.1:151621-157837 GCA_020343575.1 Candidatus Aenigmatarchaeota archaeon | reverse complement strand
GAATCGGTGGTATTGCAAAGAAGGCCATCGCAATCAAGGCCAGGAGCACGGAATCGAATATTCCGTACATTATGACCCACGGTATGAAATAGAAACCAAGCCCGCCAAACCTGATAATAGATTCTATCAGCTCATACGGTCTTTCAACATCATATGTAATCTTTAGCGAATAATAACCGAAGAACGCGAGTATTATTAGAGCTATGTTCCCGAGAGGGACAGTAGTGGTATAGACACCAATTATGAAGCAAGCGAAGACCCCTATCTTTACAAAGCTCCTCAGCACACCCCAGCCCGTATGCTTATTCCTAACATATGCACCCCTTACAGAAAAGGGATTGACCATGTACCATCTCAACGGATTATCCTCTGACAGGTTCTTAGCTTCGTCAGGAATCTTAATATCATTCGGGTCAGGTAGCAAATAATACAAACCCCATCACAGGAACCCGAGGAAGAATACAAACGGCAGGCCGATTGCCACGGTCACCACAGCACCAAAACCAACAAAACATGCCAGAACGAAACCCTTCATCACTAGACTCTTGGCGCCTTTGGCAAACTTGCCGGGTCCTGCAGCAGTCCTTCCAGCAAATCTCGCAGCCCTTTTCCATCTCTTTCCCTTTGCCTCTTTTCTCAGTTCCTTAACCTCTTTTTTCAGTTCCAGTTCCCTTTGCCTAGCTTCAGCAATGCCCATATCTTTGTATATCTCACCAGTCCTGAGCTTATCTTTGAATTCCTTATACTCTCTCTTTTTCCCTTCATACTCTTCGACCTTTTCCGGGTTGGCTTCACCATATGCAATGTCCCTATATTTTCCTAATTTCCCTTTTTCTTTTCCCAATTTTTCTCTAGCTTTTCTAAGTTCTTCGTCTTTTTTCCAGAATGCAAATCTTCGCCCTGCACCATGCTCTTCCTTATATTTTTTCTTTTTCCTCTTGTACTCTTTGCGTCTCTTTTTGTACCATTCCTCTCTTAACCGCTCCTTTTCAGCCAGGGATAAACCCTCAAAACCCTCTCTTGTCCAAGGACCCTCCTCTACATCTTCTAAACCTTCTAATATCCGCTCTCTCCTTTCTTTTCCTTTCTCCCTTAGTATTCTAGCTCTTTCTTCCATTGTAAAATCCTCAAACTCTCTCTTCCTCTTCCTCTTTTCTTCCTCTTTCTTCCTAATCTCCTCCATTTCTTCTTTGCCAAAATAATATTTTTCCAATTTTTCAATATTCTTTCTTTTAACTTCTGAAGAATAATCAGAAGTCATAATCTTCTTGTATCTTTCCGCCCACCCCTTCCTTCTTTCTTTAATGATGACACTAACTTCTGATTTTATGAAACTCTTTAGAGTGTCTTGTCCTCTACTTGTTTTGAAAACATCTGGTATATTTTCATCGCCTACAATCTCGAATAAAAGCGATTCAACAACAGCGTCTATGGCCTCCTTCTTACCGTACCCTAGTTTGTGCGCATCCCTTAACAAAGCATTAATTCTTGCATCTATATGGAGTCTCATCGACTTCTTCAAAGCTTCAATCTGTTCTTTTGTCCAGGACTTCCTTGCCACTCATCCACCTTCTGAATAACTATTAATAATTAGTTATAATTGTATAAATTTATAGCAAAATGAAGGCAATATGATGGTTTGATGGGGATTTATCTCTCCAGCTCAATCCTTGCCTCGGCTATGTCAAATGCCCCTGTCCCGGAGAAGCTTACCTCGATCTCCCCATCCTGCACATCAGAAATTGTGAATGTCGCGGAGTTCCAGCCTGTCTTTGGACTCGGAACTGAAAGGGAGCCGCCGTTAAGTTTTATGGTAAGGGAACCTGTCCTCATTATGGAGTCTATCTTGTAGTTCACCTTGCCTGTGAAGCCCTGGTTGAGAAGATTGTAATTCCCAGTTGTGAGGTCGAATTTCCTTGTTGCAACGACCTGGTTCCCCACAAGGAATATCTTGAACTCAGCGTTTCTCAGGTTGCATATACCTGAGGTTGAAATGAATGCAACGATGTTCCCACCGGGTGTGAGAGGAACCTCCTGATAGGTGAATTCAATTTTCGTATCCCCATCCGGGGTTCCCTGGTAAACATCAATCCCGTTCACCTTCACCAGTAAATCACAACCAGAGCCGTCAAAGTTAATCTCGCCCTTGTTGAATCCCTGCAGTTCACTCGCAAGAAGATTGAAGGGTATCAGTCTCTCGGGTCCATACTCAAGGTTTACGTTAAAATTACGAAGTGTGTAAGTGGAGGTTGCCCAGAACCACCATGCATTGTACTCACAATCTATCTCCAATGTGTTGGAGGATTTTACCTTGTCTTTTTCTATGAGTATTGACTGATCAACCGCGGCTCCACTGTACCTGAAGACCTCGAGACCGTTCCATTTTATCAAAAGTTTGCTGAACTGCCCGCTGCTCTGTTCGTAAATATTGAAGTTCAACCTTATTCCCCTCATGGTTACTTCATACCATTCAGGAACCGCTATCACGAACTTCTCCGTATTCGCAGTGAAGATGTTCCTGTAGACCTCAATCTGAGGAATTGCCTTCAAGGATTCTTCCTGGGTTTCCCCAACAGTGAAGGTTTTCAGGTCAATGGTTTTGCTTGGGTAATCCGTGAGGTAACCCACCTCACCGACAGAGAAACTCGCGACAGAAACGTTCATAGTCGGGCCGGGGAAGCTAACGAATGCTGTGATTAATAGCATGATCCCTAGAAAAACGACAGCTGCAATCAAAACGTAAAGGAAATCTTCCATATGCCCCCCATATATATTGTTTGTAATAAAGTAAATAAATATAAGCTTTATCCGGTGGCATGCATGCAGATAATCAGAATAAACAAGAAAGATGGAATAGTGAAGGTAAGAACAGAGACCCCCGACGATCTCTGGCACTTGGAGAAGGTTCTTGAGCTAGGGGATTTGGTTACCTCCAGGACTCTCCGCAAGACCACGATAAAGAGGGGTCAGGAGATAGAAAAGGGGGACAGAAAACCAGTAACCCTCACAATCGGGCTTGAAAAGAAGGAGTTCCACAAGAGCACCCATACCCTGAGACTGAACGGGCCAATAAAGTCAGGCCCCGAAGATCTCGTTCAGTTGGGTTCATACCATTCCCTTTCCATTGGCATAAACACTATCCTAACCATACAAAAGGAATGGAAATCCCACCAACTGGAGAGGCTGAAGAAGGCCAGGATAAAGCCCTCGCTTCTCTTGATATGTGTTCTAGACAGGGAAGAGGCTGATTTTGCAGAGTTAAAGGAATCCGGTCTCGAGTTCCTGGCAAGCTTCAGTTCTGTTAAACATAAGGACAAGGACACTCTGGAGGAGTATCATAAAGAGATAACGGATTACCTGGAGGGCAAGCAGAAGGATTTCCAGGCAATAGTTCTGGCTGGCCCTGGTTTTGAGAGGGAAAACCTCCTCAAATACATCAAGGAGAAAAACCCAGATCTTGCAAAGAGGATATTTCTCGAGCATTCCAACTCGACAGGAAGAGCAGGTATTCAGGAAGTGATAAAAACGTCAGCTAATAGGATACTGAAGGATACGAGGATTGCAAGGGAAACAGAACTGGTTGAGAAAATGCTTCAGGAGATAAACAAGGATGGTCCCACTGTTTATGGGAAGAAGGAGACGATGAAAGCGGTTGAATATGGGGCAATAGAAACGCTCCTTGTTTCTGAGGAAAGTATCCCGGATTTTGAGGAAATAATGGATAAGGTGGAAAAACAGTGCGGGAACATAAGAATAATATCAAGCGACCACGAGAGCGGTGAAAAGTTCCTCAATCTTGGAGGGATAGCCGGATTCCTGAGGTTCAAGATAAGGGAATGAGTTTGGAAAAGACCTTCAGAATTGTTTCAATATTCATAACTTTTTGTTCACCATTTATCATGTTCCGAATGGTGAATTTCTTGCTCTTCAGTTCCTTCTCCCCTACGAAAATTACAAACGGAATCTTCGCACTATTTACGTACTCCAGCTGCTTTTTCATATTCCTTCCCATCACATCTGTCTGGGTTGGTATCCCCACCTTCCTAAGTTTCTGGGCTATCCTGATAGCGTTCTTTTTCAATTTCTCATCCACACAAAGAACAAAGAAAAAGGTCTTGGTTTCCGGAAGCCTGAACATTTTTTCCGCTTCCATTATCTCATAGATTCTCTCAACACCCAGAGATATCCCTGTAGCAGGGGTCCAGTTTCCTCCATATAGTTCAATCAGGTTATCGTATCTCCCTCCGCCTGCAACAGAACCAACGTTCTTCTTCGTTTCAACAGATATCTCGAATATGGGACCCGTGTAGTAATCTAACCCCCTGACGAGGCTGAAATCAATCTCTATCCTGTCAGCGATGCCGTAAACCTTCGCCTTCTCCACAATCTCCTTGAGTTCCTCTAACCCTATCCTTGCAGTATCGTTACTCCCTAGGGCCTTCATCTCCTTTTTAAGGATACCTTCAGGCTTCCCTCTCCTATTGATCAACTCCAGCAGTTCCTCTACCTTCTTTGAGTTAATCTCGGATTTCAGCTCCTTCTTTACGTCCTTATCCCCGATTTTTTCCAGTTTGTCCAGGATTCTGAAGACAGCTGGAGACTTCTTTTTCGGTATATCCACAAACTCGATCATGCCATTTAGAACCCCCCTGTTGTTCAGCCTGACAGAGAATTTTTCAAACCCAAGTTTCTTCAAGACTTCAACCATAACAACGATGCATTCGAGGTCCGCCTCAACGGATTTTGCTCCCACTATGTCCACATCTGCCTGCCAGAATTCCCTGTATCTACCTGCCTGGGGTCTGTCGTATCTCCAGACCCTACCAATCTGGTACCGCTTGAATGGCTTCGAAAGCTGTGGGTTGACTGCAACAACCCTTGCCATAGGAACAGTGAGGTCAAACCTTAAACCCAGTTCCCTGTTGCTCTTGTCCTTGAAGTAATAAATCTCGTTCTTGATTTCCTCCCCACCACTACCCTTTTTAGCCAACAGATTCCACTCCTCAAACGCTGGGGTTTCCAGAGGGTCAAAACCGTACGATTCGAAAACCCTCCTTACAGTCTCGAGAATGAAGTCCCTCTTTATCATTTCTATGGGAAGAAAATCCCTTGTACCCCGCGGCGTCTGGAACATAAAATCACCTATTGCTTATTTTGTTTGTATCTATTAAATTGTTTTCAGGGTCAGGGGCGGGACTTTCGCTCGTTCCGAGGTTCGAACCCGCGTCAGGGGATCCACAGTCCCCCATGTTAACCACTACACTACCCTGACCACAAACCAAGAAAATGATACCCTTCTCTAAATCAAAACCAAGCAGTACATCAGAACCCTTCGCAAGACCCAGGCTTTTTCTCAGGTCGCTTGGGATCGAAATCCTACCCTTGGAGTCAATCCGAATCTTTCGAAAAGAAACAGTTTCAGGGCTAAGGGAATCACAAGTTTCTCTCTCGAATGTGAACCCATTCACCCATACTCTCCACAAAGATTTAATGAAAACACATATATTTAAAGATTTTGTGGGACATGGGACATGTGATATGCTTTCAGAATAGAGGAATTTCAACTATTAATTAAATTAAATACAATTATTAAGAGTGGGGTTTTAGGCAACTATGAATAAAAAAATAATCCTTTTATTAACTTTCGTTTCAATCTTATTAATTTCTAACAGTGTGAATGCACAAACATGTTGGTGCAATACCTGTAGTAGTTGTAACATGCGTTTAGGTCAGAGTGGTTGCAGGTCTGTTGTATTGACAGGTAACGTACTCTATACCGGGACTGATTCGTGTATAAGAATCAGAGAGGGCGGAACCCCAGGCGATCCCAAAATTTTTTCCTGTCAAAACTATAGAATCTATGATCCAAACCAAGACCCAAGCACGGGCACGGGGATAGAGGTTACAGACTCCTCAGGGACCATAGATAATATCATGATAATACTCTGTGAAATAAGTCATTTTAAACACGGCATTAAGTGGACCATACAGCCGCATGCTGCTTCCTCTGCTGGAATTGCAAATTATGTTGACATAGAAGATAATCATATTCATAATTGTGGAGAGGAGTGTATACTGATTAATCACGGTAATGACAACAGAATCGTGGATAATGTTATAGAAAATGGTGATGGAGATGGTATAAGGATAATCGGGGATTCTAAAGATAATGATATAATAGCTAATACTATAAGAAACTTCGCGGATGGTGCTGGG
>CP070801.1:148669-151521 GCA_020343575.1 Candidatus Aenigmatarchaeota archaeon | reverse complement strand
TGTCTGGTCTGGACCAGCATCTGCAACAGGCGGGTCGAGTTTGGTACAGGTGATTGAGACAGACCTAAGACCATGGGACTGTTGGGCATCAAGTTTTATTTTGTTACCACTCGCTTTCAATTCAGTTCCGGTAACATGGATGGTCTTTATCACATCACCACAGTACTCACATCCTGAGGCAAAGGAAAGTGTCGTTCCATCAGCCCCTATACCGTCTTTAACATTCCCATTGAACCCGTTGAATGTTAATCCAAAGTAGACGCTTTCTCCTTCTGACTCACTACCACCAGCAAATTCTATTCCACAATCCTCTAATTCAGTCTCGGGTGTGCATTCATCTTCCCCAGGAGCGAGAACCTCTTCACATATAGGACCAAAACATCTCCAGTGAGTTTCATCAGATGTTACTATCACACTGCCTGAAATCTCTGAAGAAAACGCACCATTTGCATCCTCTGTTTTAATCTTCACGGTAAAGGTTCCGGCTGAAGTGTATATGTGGCGTTTCCACCTCGCTTCTCCTGAATCAACCCACACAGTGTGTGTTGTTTCACCATCATCCCAGTCAAAATGATATCTAACCTGATTCTCATCCGGATCTGTTGCACTGACCCTGAATCCACACCTATCACTACCTTCAGCATCCACAGGACAGGTGGTTTTAGAGTTAACAATTGTGGGCGGGTCCGGGGCCTGGTTGCCACCAACTCCACCACATGTATGTGTTGTCATATCACAATTATTATTTTTACATTCCTCATTCCTTACACAGTGCATACCCTCAATAAGAGTCCCGGATTTTGCAAAGCAGCAGATAAAGTCAGTATCGTATTGATCAGTGGCGAAATGATGGAATCCGATAATGCCGTTATACTTTGTATATTCAATCGGTCGGAGTTCATCTTTTATTGTCAATTGACTGCATGGAACTCCGCTTGTATGTTCAGCTTTTCTTCCACGATTTTCATTCACCATCACATTATGATTGTGGTCCCATTCGCATTGCACCCCACTTCCAGGTACAACCTGTTCGCAGTATCTTTCATTGTAATGTAGATCTCCACAGTATTTCGGGCTCTTCACCCTGCATACCTGATCAACAGGACGGCTCGGGTCACAACCTCCACACCAAGCTCCATGAGTCCAGCAACTGCAGCAGTTATCATGAATACCTGTACACTGTTGATCACTACCGAAATAGGTCCAGAAGTAAGTCTGCCAGTAATTACTACCTTCATTATTTCGGCCTACTTCACATCCACCGGCACCACCACAACTATGTGGGTAAGGAGCGCAGTTTCTACCAGCACATCTCCCCTTTTGGCTCACATTATACCACATATAGTATTGATATTCGCATTCAGGAATTGCATTACATGCGGCTGGACCCAGTCCTAACGAACATCCTTCCCCATTTCCTGTTACTGCATTACAGAAGAGATCATCTGTGTGTCCAACATTGACACCATTTATGTAAACATCACTGTACTCATTCAATTGAGGCGTGGTGCCTGTAAAAGCGAACCAAGTGTTCTTTACACTCAAATCACAGTTGTAGATCCCTGCCTCTGCAGAGAACGTGAATTGCGGATCATTCGTACCACCAATAGACTTGTATGGGTTTCCTTGGCAGCTACTCCCACATGTTAAACCACTCCCACACTTCCACTCCTTGAAAAGATCAGCAGCGTAAACAGAAGAGAAATGAACGGAGAACATCAAGACAAACGCTATCACCAGAATCAACACAGTCTTTCCTACATTCATTTTAAATAATTGGTAAAGGTATGTTAAATTCTTTCTGATAAGGAATATCCAAGCAAACATAGAACCCACCAACAAAACCAGAATTATGTACACAAACTCAAAAGAGAAATGAATGTTTTCCGTCTCCATTTCACTCTCACCAGCATAGATTGGAAGTCCGCACACACCGTCACCACATTCCCAAGGTTCACAACAATCCCTATCTGTGCAATCATGACCCTTTGGTGCACAGGGTATCTCACAATAATGATCAATGCACAATTCAATAGTCGGGCAGTCCGCAGCTGTACAGCAATCCCCTGAATAACATATCCCATCACAGCAGACCTCTCCCGTACCACAAGCAGGAGTGCAGCCATCACCGTCGCCTTCAGGAACTTTACACCAATTGAGTCTGCTCCATGGCTGAGCTGTCGTCGGTGCCCATGTACCGATTGTATAACTACCAGGGCCCAAGTTAACAGTTAAGGTGCCATCACAATCACCACCTATGTATTTTTCAATGATGGTTCCTCCTATATCACCAGGTGGATTATAAGGATCACCACTGAAATCCCAGTCCTGACAGCGAGGTCGGTTACCGCCACTTTTAATAAACCCATAACCATCGCTCCTGCACTCATCCATATTCAGCTCAATCGACTCACCATCATCTATTATAAGTGGTGCATCATCACAAACTCCTACATTAGCTGTATCAACGCCAGAAGCCCTCACACCACATTCACACACACCACAGTCACAATCACATGGTCCACCATTAGGCGGTGGACCATTCCCATTAGGTGGCGGAGCCGAATTGCAGAATAGGTCATCCGTATTCCCAATCAATAAATCATTGAGATAAACATCACTATATTCATTCAATTGAGGTGTGTCGCCTGTAAAACCGTAGCAGCAGTTCTTGATATTCACTTCGCAGTTGTATATCCCTGCCTCTGCAGAGAATGCGAATTCTGGATCATTTGTACCACCAATGGATTTATATGAACTCCCTTGACAGTCACTCCCACACGTTAAACCACTCCCACACTTCCACTCCTTGAACAGGTCAGCAGCGTAAACAGAAGAGAAATGAATGGAGA
>CP070801.1:116383-148569 GCA_020343575.1 Candidatus Aenigmatarchaeota archaeon | reverse complement strand
TATTGCAATTATTATCAGTACTATTAACGCATATTCACCATAGATAACCCAGTAATTCAATCGATAGGTTATCATGGCAGATGAACCGGGTGTGAGTTCCTCAACAAGGTAGCCACAGACCTTGTTTTCACCCTCGACCTCACAGCCAATGGGCTCGGTCACCATTCCTGTTATCAGGTCATTGTTTGGAAGGGTCTGGTAGGTTTTGTAGTCCTTCTCTATAACATTGCCCTTGTTCTCAATCGTTATTATAACGTCCTCGTAAAGAGGTGTGGAAATCCTCTTCACCACCTCAACAATATCATGAACAGGTTCTATCTCGAATTCAAGTATATCGCTCAACTTCGTTCCCGTTACCCTTACCTCTACAGAATACGTACCTGCCAGAAAGTCCCCGATTGGGATGGTCTTCTTTATGGTTTCCATCCCCTTTATGGTCAGCTGTTCTGATAACATTCCCATGATTTTACCAGAGCTGTCCTTGATATCAAAAACAACTTCAATATCCCTCTCTTCAGTGGACTCCAGAATAAGGTAAATGTCCAGGTTGTCACCAACCCTCTCTGTGTAGAAACCCTCTATGTCGAATTTTAATTTGACATCGAGGTATATCGTGTCTGTTGCCTTCACCCAGGGCATGTCAAAGGACTGTATGGTTATATCGAAGTCAAACAATCCCTCATTCTCTCCTGTCGGGAAAATCTTAACGTCTAGTATCTTTGATGAACTCTGATCTAGCGTTAGTAGAGTGTAGACATTCTGTATCCAGCCATAATGAGTATCCCTGACGAAGACCCTAACATCCTCAGGAACATTCCTGTTGTTTCTCAGTTCGATGTTATAGGTTACTTCAGAACCTATGTAAACCTCCTGGTTGTTGTTCAGAACCTCAATCTCCAGGGGGGCTGCTAGCGTTGGAACCGTTAGAAAAGCGAAAAATGCAAAGAGTGTGAACAGAAAGGCGATACTTTTCATAAGAATAAATATCACATTAAGATATTTAAATCTAATCGGATGCTTTTAATTCAAACTCGTACATGCTCGGTACCCATTTGTTCCCAGATCCTTTGTAGTTACACTTTGAACATCTCAAAGCAACCAATACCTTCCTGCCCCTCAGGTTCTTTGTGTAAACCTTCTTCAGTTTGTGGTTGCATGCAGGGCACTTCCTCGGGAGTTTGCCCTTCCTGGTTTTTATCCTGATCCTTACTCCAGGTGTTTCCGTCGCTATGATCCTTGCCCTCTGGGCAGATATCGCGTAATTCTTGTCACCCTGCTTCAGTTTTTTACCAACGACCTCTGCGAGCCTTGCCTGGGATTTTATTCTCTGCCTATGCAGGACATCCTTCAGAATGAACTTCACTATCTCCTTCTTGGGGATGAGCATATTTTAAATTAGATTCTTATATTTAACTTTGTCCATAATTTAATTATGCCAAAAATCGCTGTCCTGGTTTCATTCATTTTCATACTTGCCTCTTTCTACGTTGTGCATGCACAGCAAACTGGTTGGGGCGATATGATGCCCTGTGTTTCAGGGGAATACAGACCCTGTGGTATCGACATTGGTGAGTGTAAAAAAGGGATAAGGGTGTGTGAGGATGGTCAGTGGAGTGAATGTAGAAATTACATAGGACCAACTGAAGAGATATGTGGAAATGAGAAGGATGAAGACTGTAACGGGATTGTAGATGACTGTATTGATAACACCTTCGGTTACGTAAGTATAATAGTTGGTATCGCTATCCTCATATTCGCGCTTATCCTTTCAAAAGTAAAAGTTCATGAAAAAGAGGAGTTTTAACCGTACAGTTCTTTTCCAGCCCTGGTAAGGGTCTTGGATCCCTTTATCTCCTCCCTGAACATCTGGAGTTTCAGAATCTTGAATTTATTAAATCTTTTCTGGATATTCCTAAACCTCTCTTGCTGCATCTTTCTCTTCTCCCTACAGAATTCGCATCTGGAGCTCTCGGGTATGAGCTGATTCACTATTACACCCCCAACTGGTATTTTATACTCCTTCAGAACCTCTAGAGAGCGTTCGGATTCGTAGATGCTCATAGCCTCGGGTATCATAACCATGTTGTAGTGTGTTTTCTTGGGGTCTGATAGGATTTTTTTTGCAGAGTCTATCCTCTTCTTCATTTCCTCCAGCTGCTCTGTTCCTAGACTTTCACCTTCATCCTCTGGTTTTCCGAAAGGAAGAACCTTCTTTACCATGTTTGCAACACCGGCAAACCTCATCCTTATCTTTATCATCTTCCCTACCCAGGAATCCAGAACATCAGGAAGCGAGAGGAAACGAAGGGTGTGTCCTGTAGGAGCGGTATCAAATATTATTATATCGTAATCCCTTGAATCCATGTACTGCAGGAATCTGTCAAATGCCGCCATCTCATCTATTCCAGGAGTCATTCCCACGTAATCGAACGTGTCCTCCATCCCCAGGCCCTTTAGGAAGTCCATCTTCTCTATCTTTGGCATGAGCTTTTCTTTGTATTCCTCCATCGCCTTCTTAGGATCTATCTCAACTGCGTAGAGATTCTTGTCAATCTTCTTCAGGTCCCCACCAATCCTCTTCTCAAAGGAATCTGAAAGTGAGTGGGCAGGATCAGTGGATATTATCAAAACCTTTTTTCCCCTCTTGGAAAACCACAGCGCTGTCGCTGCAGCCACGCTGGTCTTGCCTACACCACCCTTCCCGGCAAAAAAATAATATTCAGGGTCTCTGGTTTTCTTGATTATATTTCCCAACATACCAATCATTTCCTGTTAGAGCAGAGGCCGGGAATTTCGCTCATTTCGAGATTCGAACCCGGGTAACCCGCTCTGCAGGCGGGTGCGTGAACCACTCCGCCACCTCTGCATACGTAAATTATTGAGACGTTCTATTTAAAAACCCTGTCCGTCTTTATGACTGGCTTTTTACTGTCCCTGACAAGACCTAGTGCTATTATGTCGCTACCAAAATAAATCCCAACATGTTCATTTTCGGTTAACCTGTCCATTTTTATGATGTCTCTTTTTTCAACAGGCATCCCATTCTTTATCTTGTTCAGGGATTCTTTTTTCACGATAACCTTCTTCAAACCTGTCCTTTCCAAGATTTTTTCAAGGGAAATGACGTTTTTCTCCTTTTCCTTCTCCAGTTTTTCAATGGATACGCATTCTTTGTCAGAGAATCCATTGATTTTCGTTCTCCTGAGTCCTGTCATGTGGGCCCCTCTTCCTAGTTTCTCGCCAAAATCATGGCAGAGTTTTCTCACATAGGTACCTGATTCGCACCCCACTCTGAAATACAGATCCTTACCGTCAATCTTGGTGATTTCGAAAAAATATATCTCCCTTTCCCTTGGCTTTCTGACAACAGCTGACCTTACAGGAGGGGTCTGGGTTATCCTTCCCACAAAATCCCTTGCAACCTCATTTATCCTTTTTTTATCCATATCCCCATGGAGATGCATCGTCCCTTCGTACTCTTTTTTCAATCCCATTAGGACAGGCATCGCTTTTCTCGCCTCGTTCAATGCGATCAGCATGATTCCTGTAACAGAAGGATCAAGGGTTCCTGAGTGACCTGCCCTCTCAGCCTTGAGAATATCTTTAACCCTCTCCACACATTCCATGCTGGTCAGATCCCTTGGCTTATCGAGCAAAATAACTCCCCTTCGCATGCTTTCTGGCATAAAAACCCCAAACTTATATATTTATCTAAGAAATTAATAGGATTGAAGCCAAATATAAGTGATTTGCATGCCAAAACATAGATTTCCGGAGGCCGAACAAAGGCTCTTCCACAGGGTCTTTGTTTGCATGAAATGTGGAGCGAAGATAAGGTCTGATCTTATTAAGGTTAGGTCTGGGAAAATCAAGTGTAGGAAATGTAAATCAAAGAGGCTGAGACCTATACATCGTGAGCACAAAATTTAAGTGAGATTATGGGTAGGAAAGGTTTTTACAGAAGGGGATGGCAACACACAAAAACCAGGGGGAAAGAGTCGCTGGTTACGTGTGGTTTTTGCGGAAGGAAGGTTCCTAAGTACAAAACGTTCCCTGTTTTCAAGGGCTTCAGAATAACCGATCCTCTCCTAAAGCAGGAACTTGGAGTTAGGGGAAGAAGGGGCTTGTCTCTGGCATCAAGCAAGGTTTACGCTTGCCCAGCCTGCGCAAGGCACAGGAACATAGTGAGGAAGAAGAGGTAATCGATTTTTTATTATACAAAACAATATTAAACTATGATTGATTCCTATAAGAAGCAATCCCTCAGGGTTTTCGGTAATGTTACGGACAGGTACATAGGGGGTTTTGATTCACTGAAGCCCCACCTAAGGGGAGCCAACCTCAGTTTCCTTCTCAAGGCATGGGTTTCGATGCTACTGATGACAACGCTTATTGCATATCTGGTTTCCTTTATGTTGTTCGTTTTTTTCGGGCTTATCTTTGAACTGGATTTTGTGACATTTATCTACTATGTAATGTTTGCCCCTATTCTGGTAGCATCACTCACATTCATGGTTATGTATATATATCCCATGCAGAAGGCAAAATCCGTTAGAAAGTCGATAGATGAAAACCTTCCCTTCGTATTGATACACATGAACTCTGTTGTTTCTTCAGGCATCCCTCCGGAGTTTATGTTTGAACTTCTGTCTGGTTTTAAAGAATATGGTGAGGTATCAAGACAGGCCAAGCTAATTGTAAGGAACATAAAAACCTTTGGCATGAGCTCTGTGAACGCGATAAATCATGTTGCCCAGAGGACCCCGTCCCCAATGCTCAGGGAGATTCTTTCAGGAATATCTTCAACTATAGAGAAGGGTGGAGATCTTCCGAGTTTTCTCAAAACCATGTCAGAGAAGGCATTGTTTGAATACAGAATTAAGAGGGAGCAGTACACTAGAACGCTTTCAATGCTATCCGATGTTTACACTGCTGTCCTGATAGCTGCCCCGCTTATGATGCTTACTGCTCTGGTTATGATGAACCTCATAGGTGGGGACTTCTTTGGGCTGACCGTACCGGATGTAATAGCAATGATGACCTGGGTTATTATACCAGGCCTGAACATAGCTTTTCTTGCATTCATACATACAAGTTACCCAAGGGTTTAAGAAACAGTATTGAATTTACTAGGATTGTTCTTCTTTGGGGGCTCGATTGGTTCTTCGGGATGCTCACCTATCTGATATAATCCTATGTCCCCGCCTTCTCTGGGAGCGCCAAATTCAAAAATACCAAGGGCTATTTTAATCTGATATGCATCTTTTTCTTCGTGACTGATATCTTTTATGTATTTTCTCATGTCAGGGAATTAGAATAAAACCTTAAATACGTTAAGAAAGATGCCGCTTCTTTATCTTCCTTCTAAGTTTTCTTATCTCCTTTATCTGCTTTTGAGCAGAAGTTGGGGCTTTACCCTTTATGCTCTTGATTTTTCTGGTTCTTGGTTTTGGTATTTTTTTAATTCTCCTCTCCTTTGAAACCTTTGTTTTCTCTCTTTTTGGTTTCTTTTTCTCCGGTTTTAGGAATCTTTCTGGTTTAGGCATTCTGAAGGGTTTTGTCTTCACCTTGCTTAGTATTTCCTTTATTTCAATCTTCGGCTTACTGGGCTTGTATGAAAGATCTGGTTTGTGAGAGATTGGCGGTGGTTTTGGTTTCTTTGTCTCTTCTGGCTTCCATGCCTTCTTCACAACCGTTTTCCTTTTCGGGGCATGTGGGGAAATATCCTTGTCAACCCACCCCATCAGGGTTTCCCTGTCATTGTAGTAGAGGTTGATTAATCTGCAGACCTCATCAAACTGGAATATTTTGTGCTTTCCCATCCACTCCAAAACCCTTTTCCTGTTCTCCAGTTCCTGCATGAGCTTCTGGTAGGTTATTCCCTCCTGGAATGAAATTCTTCTCAGCAGGTCAGAATCCATTATGTTCTCCCTGAATACGTCATCGGAAGGAATCCAGGAAAAACTCTCCTTTGTGTGAGCAATACCTGTCCTGGAGTCAACTGACTGGATTTCAACTATCTCCTTGACCCTCCTTGCTGATTTCCCCTTCTCCTTCGCATTTGTAAGAACTATGAGCAGATCCAGGGATTCTATAAGGGATGGTGAGAGTTCAATTGGTGGGGTTTCAAGTCTCTTCATCACATCATCCACTGATCCTGCATGAATGGTTCCCATGCTCGGGTGTCCTGAAGCCATGCCCTGGAACATCACATAAGCTTCCTTGCCCCTGACCTCTCCGACAACAACGTAATCCGGATTCTGTCTAAAGGATTCCTTCAGAAGATCAAAGAGGTTTATCTCTCCGTATCTCTTTCCACCTGCCCCGGGTATGCCGAACCCCAATCTTGAAACGGATGGAATCCAGTTCTCGTGTGGCAGATTAATCTCCCTTGTGTCCTCTATCGAAATGACCTTGTCTTCTGGTGGTATGAACATGCTTAATACGTTTAGGAAGGTTGTCTTTCCTGTTGAGACTCCCCCGCATACCATTATAGATGCATTGTAGTGAACCAAGAGCCAAAGGTATGCCATCATCTTTGATGAAGATGTTCCGAGTTCTATAATATCTGTTGGGGAATATGGGTTCTTCCTGAATTTTCTTATCGAGAATGTCGGACCTCTTGTGGTCACGTCTTTCGCAAGGGATGCCTGGACCCTGCTCCCGTCAGGAAGGCTCCCATCAAGTAGGGGAACTGCGTAGGATATATACCTTCCACAACGCTCCGAGAGCTTGACAACGAAGTCTGTCAGTTTGCTTGGATCTGTATAGGCAAGGTCTGTCTGGATTGAGCCGAATCTCTTGTGAACAATGAAAATCGGTGTGTTCAATCCGTTACATCCAATGTCCTCTATGTACGGGTCATACATCATGGGTTCTATCTCATTTAGACCGAAGAAATTCCTGATTATGTAATACATCACCTTTTCGTAAACCTCTTTCGGGACATGTATGCCCAAATCCTCCAGAACAGACTCTGTTTTGCTTTGAAGATACTCTATTATCTTTCCCTTTTCCTTTACCTTGGACAGCTTGACATCGATCAACTCTGTCAGGGATTCCTATATCTTTTTGAGAAGTTTCTCTTCCCTATCAGATAGATGTGGTTCTACGACCTTGTAAATCAGACCCTTATTCTCTGGGACCCATTTTATCTCTGCATGGGCGAACGGATCGATAAGTGGATATTTTATATCGACTTTTGTTATGTCCTTTATAGGATGTATAACTATCAGGTGTCTCGGTCTTCCCAGCACAACCCTTGGGTAGATAGACTTCTTGGCCTTGGCCAAAGTCTTGCTCTTGGAGAAAAATTTTTCAAACATACTTTATTATATGTTTAATTAATTATTATTCTTACTTCAGGTAATAGGTGTCAGAAGTTATTTTACCTCTTTATGTACGCTTTATGAAAGCCTCTTCCTTTGGATAAACAGTCACTCCGCTGTTGTCTATCTTGTAGGGGTGTAGCTTCTCAGAGTGTGGAGAACCCCTGATCTTCCATATCTGTACAGCCCTGACGAAGGTTGACTGTAACCTCTCATAGTATAGAACAACAACAGAATCTGCAACGAATTCCTCCACACCATACCTTGAGAGTCCCTTTGTTCCGGGAACGATCTCAGAAACCAGTAAGGATGTACATCCCAGTTTTCTGAGTATTATGGAAAGGTTGAATATCATTCTTCTGAGCTCTGCCTCATCCTTTATATGAAGGCCTAGAGCGGATATGGAATCTACCACAACCCTGTTTGCCTTGACCTGCCTTATGGTGGATTCAAGAATGTCAAAAACATCCTCGATGTGATAGGGGTCGTAACGTATGAATGAAAACTTTCCTGACTTCTCGATAGATTTGAAGTCCCAGCCAAAGGACTTTGCATTCTCTGTTATGGAATCAGCAGGCTCCTCAAAGGAAAGATAAACGCCCCTGTCATTATACTTCTTCACGCCGTTGTACATGTACTGGCAGCAAAACATTGTTTTTCCTGTTCCAGATGTACCGGTTATCAGAGTCTGGTGAGATCTTGGAACCCCGCCCATCATTATCTCATCAAGACCAGGTATCCCTGTTTTTACCCTTTCCATGAAAACCATCCTTATGTCATTAATTATTCTATTTTTATAATAAATTGATGGTTAATAAATAAGTGATATGATGGATGAGAACAGGCTCAAGGCAATAATAAAAGAAATGGGGAGAATACGAGGGAGGCACACAGAACTCGTGACTGTGTACGTCCCTGCTGGCTACAACATGATTAAGGTAGCTGAACAAATAAAGTCAGAGCAGGGCACCGCTCAAAATATCAAGTCAAAAACCGTAAGGAAGAACGTTGTTGGAGCCCTGGAAAAGATAACCCAACATCTAAAGCTGTACAAACAAACCCCGAAAAATGGTGTGGCAATATTCTGCGGTAACGTTTCTGACAAGGAAGGGGTGACGGATCTTGAGCTCTGGGCCATAGAACCGCCAGAGCCCCTTAAGCAGAGGCTCTACAGGTGCGGGCAGGAATTTGTCCTGGATCCCCTTAAGGAGATGGTGAGGGAAAAGGAAATTTACGGCCTCATCGTGCTGGACAAGTCAGAGGCTGAGATAGGATTACTCAGGGGGAAAAGAATCGAATCTCTGAAGCATTTGGACTCAATTGTTCCTGGAAAAACCAAGGCTGGTGGGTGGTCACAGCAGAGATACGCCCGGATTCGCGAAGGGTTACTGAATGATTTTCTCAAGAAGATAGGAGAAATCGCGAGTTCTAACTTCAAGGGTATGCGCGATCTCAAGGGCATCATAGTTGGTGGACCAGGGCCTGTTAAAGAACAATTCGTGGATGGTGATTATCTTGAATACTCGGTTAAAAACAAGGTCCTTGGCGTGGTAAATACATCTTATACAGGAGGTGAGTACGGTCTAAGGGAAGCTGTGGAGAGGGCTGAGGATATCATATCAGAGGCCTCAGCTATAAGGGAGAAGAAGGTTCTGGAGAGGTTTTTCACCGAGCTCTCGAAAGACTCAGGTCTCGCTGTTTACGGTTTCAGGGAGGTTGTTAACGCTCTCAAGTCAGGGAACCTCGAACTTCTGCTCCTATCCGAGGGGTTTGACTGGGTCAAGACCAAGTTCAAATGTTCCTGTGGCTTCGAAACCGAAAAAACCCTGAACAGGAAGCAGATAGACGAACAGAAGTGTCCAGAGTGTAACAACAAACTCGGGGTTACAGGAGAAAGGGATTTAACAGAGGATTTGATAAAGGTTGCGGATGACATGGGAACAGAAGCTGATGTGGTCTCTACCAATACAGGAATGGGCGAACAACTGATGGAGCTTGGGGGGATAGGTGGAATACTGAGGTACAAAAGCTAATAAAACTTAATCCTTCTTAGATTTTATCTTCTTGATCTGCTCTTCTAGTTCTTTTCTCAATTCTTCTCCCCTATCCTTGTCAGAAAACCTATCCATTCTTGCAGCCAGTGTGAGTTTTGAGGCAACCATCCTCGCGATCTTTCCCTTAAGCTCCTTTGGCGCATTCTGTATGTATCCGTGACCAAAAATAACACCATACTTCGGGGCCTTTCCCTCTCCCCTGAGGTGCCTGAACAACGCCTTTTCTGCCCCGAGCAACTGGATTGTGCTTGATGGGAGTTTTGATATTTTGTCCAGACCCCCTGCTAACGCAAGTAGTCTTGCTGCAAGTAGAGGTCCTGCTGTTGCAGAGAGGTTTGGCATGGTTTCTTTTGTGATGATTTCCAGATACTTTGTCAGTTTTTTCTTCTCCTCAAAAAGAGTGATCATGGTTTTTGAAAAATCCTGGAGTTCCCTTATATCATCATCTGATAATGGCATGCCGGATGATTTCTCTGCAAGCTCCTTCAGTTTCTTGTCACCGATGTTCTCCCTGTCTCCATGCTTGGCGATGATTTCTGTGAACCTTTCATTCGAACCCACCTCTTTTGCCAACTCTGGAAAATGCAAGCCATACCATTCCCTTAGCAGCTCTGAGAGGGTGTTCAGGGTTTTGTCAAGCTCGTCTATTATACCAATAACCCTCATTATCATGAAGTCCTTCTTCTCCTTCTTCAGCTCCTTCTTAGTTAGTTCTATTTGGACTTTGCTCATGATCTCGTTCAATTCTGCCTGGGATGAGGCCCATCTTGAATCCATCGCAAGTTTCCTGAACTGGTTCTGAAGGGCTTCTGAAGCAAGGTTGTCCTTCCTGTATACGCAAGAAACTTCCCTAACATCAGCCTTCTTGTCCCATACGACTTCCTTTATGCCTTTCTTTGCAAGTCTCTCTAATATTTTCTTCTCCTCAGGCAGAACCTCCCCTGCCCTGGATTTTTTCATCTTCTCAACAATCACATCGATCTTTTTCGGGAAGAGTTCCTTGTCTATCAAATTCCCTTCCGCATCGAATGCGAAGCTTCCTACGAAACATGTCCCTACGAATGCCCTCATATGCGGGGGCTGGGATTCGAACCCAGGTAGGCACTAAGCCACTAGGTATCTCACAGATTGTCCTGAACCTAGCCCCTGTGGTTGGGACAAATGACCTAAGCCTAGCCCCTTTGACCGCTTGGGTACCCCCGCGTGCTCCGGACGGGATTTGAACCCGCGTCACGGGCTATCTTCTTCTCATCCCCATACATGGTATGGGATCAAATCTTTCGACTGAAATCGAAAGGCCCGGATCCTTGACCGGACTAGACGACCGGAGCATTTCTTGGGGAGTGGGCCCGGCCGGATTCGAACCGGCGACCTTCGCCACGTCAAGGCGACGTCCTAACCAACTAGACCACAGGCCCATTTTATAGATTCTATGTTAGTGATGTTGGTTTAAAACCTTTTATGATGGGCCAGGGGAGATTCGAACTCCCGATCTCGACCGTGTGAGGGTCGCGTCCTAACCAACTAGACCACCGGCCCAACGCCGAGGGCAGGATTTTCGCAAATCATGTTTCGAACCTGCAAGTCCTTTCGGACACCGGTTTTCGAGACCGGCGCATTAGCCGTTCTGCCACCTCGGCTTCGCAAATATCGATATTAATAATTAATTTAAATTTAAAATAAAGTGGTTTTATGGTGAATGTGAAAATCTCGTACATGGGGAAAACTAGAACCTTGAATATGCCTGAAAAATCCAGTATTGAGAATCTCCTAGAGAAGCTTGAGATAAATCCAGAAACCGTTGTAGTTCTCAAGAATGGTGAGGTTGTTCCTGATTTCGAAATGCTTTCGAATAAGGATAGGGTTGAGATTTTGGATATAGTCTCGAGGGGTTGATATGGTTTCGAAAAAAAAATGCAGTTGTGGAAGGAAAGTTGTGTTTTTCAGGAAGTATGAGGGTTCTTATCTATGCAGGCAATGCTTCCTGAAATCCATAGAGAAGAAGTTCAAGCGAACCATTAGGAAGTATGGTATGTTGAAGAGTGGGGACAAAATCGCTGTTGCCCTATCAGGAGGGAAGGACTCATCAACTGTTCTTTACCTGATGAACAAGATAGTGAAACCCAGAAGGGACATAGATCTCATTGCTATCATGATTGATGAGGGAACAGGGGATTATAGGAAGAAGCATTTGGAACTCGCGAAGAAGTTTTGCAAGAAACTCGGAGTTGAATACCATATATTCTCCTTCAAGGATGAATTTGGAAAGGGAATGAAGCAGAAAGTCAAGGAGATTGACAAAGGAAAGGTTAAGGTAAAGGAGCCGTGCACGTACTGTGGTGTTGGAAGAAGGTACATACTCAACAAGAGGGCCAGGGAACTGGGAGTCACCAAGCTTTGCATGGGCCATAATCTGGATGATGAGGTTCAGGCTGTTATACTGAACGACGTAAGAGGGGAGTTGTACAGGGCAAGCAGGATGGGTCCTGTAACGGATTGGTCCCTGAGAAAAAAGAAAGGGAAACTCTTCATTCCAAGGATAAAGCCCCTGCGTGAGGTGCCTGAGAAGGAATCTGCAATATTCTCCATACTCGTGGACTTTGATTTATGCTGGGATAAATGCCCATATGCAGGAGGAATAAGGTTCGATGCAAAGGATTTCATAAACAATCTTGAGAAAAAATATCCCGGAATAAAATTCACAATCCTTGAGACGTTCGACAGACTACTCCCACACATAAGGGATTTCTCTGACAAGAGAGAGGGGAAAATCCATTCATGCAAGAAATGTGGGGAACCTGGATCCAAAGAAGTCTGCAAAACATGTGAGTTGTGGAGATAGTTACCTCACTTCCTTTATCTGTTTTTTGTCCCCTATCTTCCAGTAAAGAACCTCTGTTCCCTCTGAGCCTGGCTTTATTTTGTCCTTGAATTCCTCTGGTATTGAACACTCGAATGTCTCGTAGGTCTGCAGATCCATCAGCTGAACGATGTTACCGGAAACTGAGATAACCTGTGCCTTCTGCTTTTCTATAACCGGAACCTCAACAGTCGTTGTGGCAGGCTTCATCAGGCTTCGCTTTTTATCATCAAAAACCCCTATCGCGTCGAGCCTGACCTTCGAAGCACCATGCTTTCCTGGCTTTGATTTTACCATTGAGGTGACCTTGCAGGCCTCACCATCTATTATGATGTAAGAACCGGGTTTGCAGCTCTTTATCTCCACTGTCTTTTCTGCCATAAACATAATTATATCACTGTTCTATAAAATAGTTTAGTATGATTGAGATTGATGGGTCATATCTGGAGGGTGGGGGTCAGATAATAAGAACAGCTGTTGGTTTGTCAGCCCTCACAGGAAAATCCTGCAAGATTTTCAACATGCGGAAGAACCGCTCGCCCCCAGGTCTCAAGGCACAGCACATGAAGGGTGTGGAGGCTGTCATGAAGCTCTGTTATGCAGATGTTAAGGGACTTAAAATGGGTTCTGAAAGCTTAGAGTTCATTCCCAAGGAAATCAGTCACAAAAACCTTTCGGTTGATGTTGGAACAGCTGGCTCTGTTACTCTTGTCCTTCAGTCTTTGATGATTCCCATGGTTCATGCCGATAAAGAAACGGGAGTTGAGATAAGGGGAGGGACACATGTTAAGTGGAGTCCTACAACAGGATACTTTCGTCATGTTTTTTCTGAGTATATTAAGAGTATGGGAACAGAAATTGAATCCGAGACTCTTGCTTATGGATTCTATCCAAAAGGTGGGGGGAGAATAAAGGTTCGTGTAAAACCTGGTAAACTTAAACCAATCACTCTGACATCACGAGGCAATTATTCGCACACGGATGCATGGAGCAACGCAAGCCAAGAATTAGCTGAGAGGAAAGTTGCTGAAAGGCAGATGGATTCAGCAGCAAAGATAATTGAGAATTTAAGAAAGAATTCTAAGTACGTAAAATCCAGGTCAATAGGCTCTGCTATAACAATGGCAGCTGTTTTTGATAATTATGTCCTTGGTTCAGATGCTCTTGGGGAACGTGGAAAACCCGCTGAGAGGGTTGGGGAGGAAGCCGCAATTTTTCTCAAGAAGCAGATTGATTCTAACGCTTGTCTCGATGAGCACATGGCTGACCAGATTCTCCCATATATCGCGATGGCAGCGGAGAACGGGGAATCAAGGATTAGGGTTGCTGAAATAACCAACCACGCCAAAACCAACATCTGGGTCATTGAGAAATTCCTTCCTGTGAAATTCGAAATTGATGGAAATGTTATCTCATGCAGGCAATTATGATTATTTTTTAAAGCAAGATGATATTTTGATAGTATGAAGAAAACGCTTAAGGATGCCATAAAGAGCCTGTCCGTGAAGTCCGAGGATATAAAGGGGATTAAGGTTGAGGGGTATGATTTCGACAGGGGCATCGATTTCAGGGAGATGCTGGATAAGTACAAGAGTTCGGGATCCCAGGCCCACATGCTATCCAAGGCGATAGATATAATAAGGAAGATGAGAAAAGAAAGGGTAAGGATATTCCTCGGATACACATCCAACATGGTTACTTCTGGTAACAGAGATATCATAAGATATCTTGTGAAGCATAAGCTCATTCATGTTCTCGTTACCACCACAGGCGGCATAGAGGAGGATTTCATGAAGACCATCAAACCCTTTATAATGGGTGACTTCAGGGCGGATGGTGCAGATCTCAGGAGGAGGGGCATAAACAGGGCGGGTAACATATTCATACCGAATGACAGGTATGTAGAATTCGAGAAGTTCCTACAGCCCGTCCTTGAGCACTTCATGAAGAAGCAGAGGGAAACCGGTGAGATAACTGTTCCTTCTGAGATAGTTGACTACATGGGAAGCTTGATAAAAGACAAGAGTTCTATCTACTATTGGGCTCACAAAAACAAGATCCCGGTTTTCTGTCCTGCCTTCATGGATGGCGCTGTTGGGGACAATGTCTATTTCTTTAACTACCAGAAAGGTAATGACCTGAAGATTGATATGGCGAGAGACAGCCACAACCTGATAGAATTGGCAATGAAAGCTGAAGAGACAGGGATCATAATACTTGGTGCAGGGGTAGTGAAACACATGATATGTAATGTGAATATAATGAGGGAGGGAGCAAAATACGCTGTCTATGTAAACACAGAGCCAGAGTATAATGGTTCTGACTCAGGAGCCTTGCCCGAGGAGGCGAAATCCTGGGGAAAACTGACACTCGATGCCAACGCAGTCAAGGTTTTCGGGGACCTGACAATCATACTGCCACTGATAGTGGCCGGAGCATTTGTTGATGAGAAGTAGTCACTCGGATTTCTTCTTTGTGACGAAAACAACATCACTCTTCATAACGGTTTTCCTTCCAGCGTGCCTTGCAAGATCCGCAATCTCTTTCCCTCTGTCCTCCGCGTTCTCCAGAACGAAATTCCTCAGCGCCTTCACAGCAGGCTTGGATACCCTCATGCCTGTTGCTTTCTTTGCTATCCTCTCAAGGGGTGTGTGGGGAAACTCCTTGCTTCTCATTTCTTCACCTTAATATAGAGTAGGCGCATCGATATAAATAGGCCGATAAGGGAGAAAAAGAACATTACTATAAACAGGGTTTGGAATCCAAAGATTGCTGCTATGAATGCCCCGACCAATGCAGCCACGGCTGTAACAATGGATCTCATGGATTCATACAATCCCCACTCTGATGCGAATTTCCCTCTTTCCAAAGACCTAGAATACAAAGCATCATATGCAGGATATACAATTGCCTCTGCAATTCCCAGAATAATCTGAACCACAAACAGATGGATCGGTGCTGAGACAAAGAGATATCCCAGGATACCGATGCATCCCAAAGCATAACCAATCACTATTATTTTTTCTTTGTGCTTTACGTGGTCTTCCCATCTGCTTAACAAAAATAAAAGAATACCAGAGGATATGGCAAACGCTGCGTAAGCTCCACCAGCCTCTAATATATCCCCACCTATCCGCTCAACAAAGATAGCGTAAATAGGACCAAGCATTCCTGCAGCCAGAATGTAGAATCCGTCTGCTTCGAGTAGGATTCTCAGGATTCTATTCATATTATTTATTTGGTTAGGACTGAATTTATTTCTTCAGAATCTTCTTTTTGACCTCATCGAAGTGCTTGGGGAGGTTTTCTGGTGAGACCTTGTTTTTCAAATAAATAGAGAATCTTTTCTTGTACTCATCTGGTTTCTCTGACTTGATCTTTTTCGCGAGGGTTGCTATGTGCTCTCCTTTTATCCTTTCGTTTTTTGGCAGGATCTCTTCTGAATGTGATATCTTCAAACCAGAGTCCACAGCTCCCTTCAGGGCGGAGTATATTCTGGAACCTGGTGTTGATGCATACAGACCAGAATCAAGGACAGCGTCCTTTATCTTCTTTTTATTCGCTCTAGAACCACAGAGCAGACCAACAAGGTAAGCTGCGGGCAGATTTCCTGGGTTCCCCTTCCAACCGAGTTTCTTGACATCGTTGGAGTTCACAGAAACTATGGTTTTGTCTCCATCTTTTGAGTATTCAACAATCTGACAGGTCACGTTGTTTATGGATTTTCTGACGACGAACCTTGGTTTTCCTGATTTGAGAAGTCTAAGTCTCTGCTTGTAGTCTGTCTTTCCTTCTCTCCTTCGCCTGTGAGCAACTATGTACGTCTTCCCCCTCATTCAATCACTTCCTCTTCTTTTCTCGCTTTTTTGTCTTGATTTTTTTGGGTTTTTCTTCTTTCTTGGCTTTCGGTTTCCTTGCCCTTGGTTTTTTTGTTTTTGTTTTCTTGGGCTTTGTTTTCTTCTCTTTCTTTTTCTTGGTTTTGACCTTCATCAGTTCATGATCCTTGAGGTAGTAAAGAAGGTGTTTTTTGTTCCTGAAAGCCCCACCCTTGATCATGACGTAAATCTTCCTGTATACTCTGTTATCTATGCTCCCGGCATCCTTGAGTTCCCTCAAAAGCCTTCTGAGTGGCCTTACTGATTCTACCCATTTTTCTTTCCTTGGCTTTCTCGCGCCTATAGTTCCCTTCCTTGAACCATGACCCCTCATCCTTCCCTTCTTTTTCTGCCTGATCTTTCGCTTGACGTTGAATTTTGAGGTTCCCTTCTTCTGTTCCTTCCATATGTGGCCTTTACGGATGAGGTTCCTAACGTCTTCCCTTGTCAGAGCCTCCTCTACCTCCTTGCCTGCTTTTATCCTAACTCTGGAAACCCCACACTTCAGAATCTTGCTTGCAATCCTTTTCTGTGAACTCAGATTCATTTAATCACTCCCGAAATCCTTTAATGTTTTCTTGAAATCACTATATTTTTTTATCTTCTTTTTGTTTTTCAGTATCTCCCTTGCTAGAATCCAGAATATAAGAGCAAGGGATTTCTTTCCGTTGTTGTACGCTGGTATCACGAGGTCAACATCCCTTACTATGTTGAATGTATCACACAAGGCAACAACAGGAATTCTTTTTTTCTTTGCCTCCCTCACAGACTGGTCATCTATAAGGGGATCCACAACAAATATAACATCAGGCTCGTAAAAGCCCTTGTAGGATGGGTTTGTAAGGGTTCCTGGGAGGAATCTTCCCGGAACCGCCTTGCCATCTACAGCATCAGCGAATTCCCTTATCGCTTTTGATGCATTTTCCTTTTTGGAAACAATCATGATTTTATCAAATTTTGAAAGAAAATCAGCCGCGATCTTTATTCTGTTGTCTACCTTTTGCAGGTTGAAGACCGAAAGACCATCGTCCCTTACCTTGTACACGAACTGCTTCATGTAGGGTGTGCAGGATTTCATGCCTATATGAACCCCAGCAGTCAGGTACTCTGTTTTATCCACCAACATGCTATCTACCTTTGAATACTATCTTAATTAACATCAGATTTATTTATAAAAGTTTTAAAGCTATGCCGTTCCTAGAGAGGCAGTTTTGCCATTTTGACCTCAGGTATCTCCTCCCATAGCTCGATTAGTCTGTTGAGCTTCGCCATGTCAGAGCCTGTGATTCCTGATTTTATCAAGGGAGCATCCCATGCCAGTGTGAGATCAGCGAGCCAATCATCATCGGTTTCCCTGGATCTGTGGGATGGGATTATTACCATCTCATTTTCTTTCGCGATTCTAACAACCTCATCCGCGAGGGAAAGTGTTCCAATCTGATTGGGTTTTATTATTATACCGTTTGTTGCTTTGTTCTTTATTCCCTTCCTGAGTCTCTTGGAATTTGTACAGTAGAGATCATCACCCACTATTATGCAATCCTTTCCCAGTATGTGATTAAGAATCATGAACTGTCTGAACCCATCCTCCTGAATCGGATCCTCAAGGTAGTAAAGTTTGTATTTCTTCGCGACCTCTGTTATGAAATCTACATGCTGACTCGGGGTCAGAGACTTGCCAAGTTTTTTGTAAACGTATCTTTTACCGTTCCAGAGGCTTGATGAAGCGAAGTCTATTCCTAGCTTAACTTTCCAGTCATCTGAAACGTCTGAAAGCAAATCCAGTGTTTTCAAATCATCCAGTTTTGTCATCCAGGCATTTTCAAAATTCTTTCCTATCAGGATTTTTTTCTTCCTTAGCTCCTCTCCAAGGGATGCCCATATACTGACCATTATCTCCACTGCCTCCCTTGGGCTCTTTGCTACATGGGGGATTACCAGGAACTCCTGCCAGTCCGTTCCACCGAGGTGTTTTCCGCCACCGATTACGTTTCCTAAAGGTATTGGAAACTCAATCCCCATCCTTGGTTTATGAATCTTCCAGATTTCGTTTCCGAAGGCTGCTCTGGCGCAGGCAATCGAAACCGAAAGAGAAAGGTTCCCACCGAGCTTGCTGAAGTTTTCTGTCCCGTCAAGCTCTTTCAGCAGGCCATCAATCCCCCTCCAGTCTCTTTCATCCTTTCCTATGAATCTCGATCTGATCTTTGAGAAGTTTTTTATTATTCTTCCCATTGGTAACTCCTTTGCCTCATGTTTTCCCTTGCTGGTTCCCGAGGGTATGGAAGCCGAAAAGAAGCCTTCGTCTGTATGGATCTTGACCATTATGGTTGGCATCCCTTTGGAATTAAATATGGGATATATCTTCAGATTCCTTATCATATCTTATATTTGTCCGTAGAATTAAAAATAGAATTATTTCTTTTCTTCTTTTTCTTCTTCCTTGATATCTATTGGTATTACTCCTGCCTCCCATTCAAGCTTTGCTATCTCTATTGGTTCTGTGACGTTTTTGGGGACTTTTATAAGAACCGGTGAGCCCTGCGCTATCTGAAGAGCGCGAGCTGAGATAATTCTTGTTTTTTCAAACCTTGTCTTGTATTTATCGTTTGGCATCCTAACCACTGCTGAATTATATGACAAGAAACGTTTTTATTCTTTACCCTATGTACCTGAGCTGCTCCTTACCCTTCACTGGAGCCTTCTCTTCCTTTGATATCTGCGTTAACGCCTTCCTCTGCAAGTCCTCAACCTTCTTTATGAACTTCTCCATTTCAGCAACCCTCTTGTCCAGCTTTGTTGTGTCTATCTTAATCTTCAGTATCTTTGTGAGGGCTTCCAGCACAACATCAGCAGCCTTTGGGTCTGTGACTATTGGAAAACCAGAAGTTTCACCAAGCATACACACGCCCTTCATTCCTCTTTCCTTCCCAAGACCCAGGAAGAGTCCTGAGGCCCCTACTATGTAGCCTACCCTTTCACCCGCAGAGAAATCTATCCCGAACTTCCCGTATTTCTTTGCAAGTTCCTTGTGGGAAACCGCTCCCAGGACTTTCGGTTTGTCTTCAATCTCACCTGTTGCCAACCCACCTATAGTGAACATCTCCTTTACTCCGAACTTTTCAACAAAATTCAGGATAGTCTCAATAATCTCGTAGTGACCATGGGTTGAAAGAGACTGGCAATCTCCTATGAGTAATATGAGGTCCCTCTGTCCGGGTTTCTTTGCCTTCCAGTAGTAGAACTCATTCTTGAGCAGGTGGATCTGGTAGTTTTCATGCAGCATAACGAATGGGAAGAAATGCTCAGAGTATAGCTGTGCAAATTTCTTTGCTCCTAGTTCCTCAATCAGATAACCAACAGCTACCCTTCCTATGTTTCCTACACCAGGCAGGCCCTCTATAAGTATGGGATTTTTTAATTTTGGTCTCTCAAAAACCTTTATCACTGTCATAATACCACTATAATTCTTATTTATTTGCACCTTTAAATAAGTATTTTAAGACCCCATGATAAAAATCCAATATGCTCCGGTCGTCTAGTCCGGTCAAGGATCTTGGCCTCTCGAGCCAAAGACGTGGGTTCAAAAACAGGTGTTGGAAATCCCGCCCGGAGCATTGGGCCTGTGGCTCAGTGGTTAGAGCGCTGCGCTGATAACGCAGAGGTCGGGAGTTCGATTCTCCCCAGGCCCATTTTGTTTTTCAGAAATAGTGGACTGGCCGGGATTTGAACCCGGAGCCTCTGCCTTGCGAAGGCAGCGATCTACCATTGATCTACCAGCCCATCACATCGAAAGACGGCTTAGTTCAATCTTTACAAGCCTTCCAGTTATTAAATAATTCTGTCAATTATAAATATGGTTTTCACGCTGTTCAATTTAGTTGAAGCGATATGGATCATACTCCCTGCCTACGCAGTAAACGGTCTTGTTCCCCTGGTGGGCCTGAAGAAAAAGAACCACCCCATAGATTCTGGAAAGAGTTTCCGAGGAAAACCCATACTGGGCTCTGGAAAAACATGGGAGGGTCTGATTTTTGGATGCTTTATAGGGATACTGATCGCTTCGATAGAGATGCTGACTTTTCCCTACCTTCCTTTTGATCAGTCTCCGGTTCCCCTGACAATAGTTCCTATGTCCCCGCTTCTTGGTTTTATGCTCGGGATCGGTACAATTATTGGAGATGTGGTTGGATCATTCATAAAGAGGAGGGTTGGTTTGCCCAGAGGGTCAATTGCCCCGCTTCTTGATCAGGAGGATTTCTTGCTCGGTGCCCTCCTCTTTGCATCATTTGTGGTTTCCATAAAAATAGACTGGGTCCTGCTTCTTGTTGTAATTACACCCATACTCCATTTGATTGCGAATGTAATTGGGTTCAAGATAAGAGTTAAGCAAGAGCCGTGGTAATCAATCCATTCTGAGGACCTTTTTGACCTGTTCAAAGACCTCTTCCTTTGATTTCTCCCCGTCCAGGACATACCACTGAGAAAATACCTGATCTTTTATCAGCTGTTCGTAGAATACTGAAAGCTTTTCCAGGAAGGTTTTATCAGATTCGTTTCTGTCGAGGTCTGTTTTTTCCTTTAGCTTTCTCTGCATTGAGGTTTCTGGGGAAACCTTGAGAAACAAAACAATATCCGGTTTGGGTATCTCAAACAGTTCAGCAAGTTTCAGAAGCTTTTTTGTTTTAACTCCCCTGAGTCCCTGGTATGCAAGGGTGGATGTGAAGTACCTGTCTGCTATAACGTACTTGCCCTGTTTAAGCCAGAGTTTTATTTTCTCTCTATCGTTAATCATATCAGCTGCGTAAAACAGGGACTGGACATCTGGGGTTAGGTCGAACTTCTTGTGAAGGTATTCGTGTATGAATTTCCCTATAGGATTATGATATCCAGGATACTCAATCCTCTCTGCAGGAATTTTCCTTTCCCTTAGAAAATCAAGGAGTCTCTTTGACTGCTCCTCTGTACCGGCTCCGTCTATTCCCTCAAAAACCACAAATCTAGCCATGAGAGCTGACCCTTTTTTCTATAAGCTCTATTACTTTCGGCACAACCTTGTCCGGAGATGAATTAACATGAAAATCCATCAGTAAACCCTTTTCTCTATAATAGTCTACAAGGGGTTTTGTCTCCTCTTTGTAAACAGCCAGCCGGTTTTTAACGGTCTCTGGGTTGTCATCCTTTCTCTGGTAAAGCTCACCACCACACTTGTCACAAACACCCTCCTTCTCGGGAAGCAAGGGTGGCATGTCTATATCTCCCCTCTTGATGTGTGCAACGTTGTATATCTCTCCACAGTTCTTGCATGTTCTTCTGGCAGCTATCTTCTCAATAATCACATCCTCAGGGAGAATAAAATTAACAACAAGGTCTATATTGGTTATTTTCTCTAGGGTCTTTACTTGTTCAAGATTTCTGGGGATTCCATCGAGTATGAACCCCTTATGATAATCGGGTTGTTTTATCCTTTTCTTAAAAATCTCAAGAATGATTTCATCAGAAACCAGTTCGCCCCTTTTCATGAATTCTTCGATCTTTTTCCCAAGCTCGCTTCCGCTCTTGGCTTCATCCCTGCACATGTCTCCAGTGGATATCTTGGGTATTCCCAGCTTTTCTGATATTATAGTTGCATAGGTTCCCTTTCCCACGCCCGGAGGACCAATAAATACCAATTTCATACCATTACCTCAAGTATAATTTGGTTAATTATTTGGATGTGTAGGAATATAAATAGTTTTACTTCTTAGCCTTCAGGAAATGTGTTAGCAATGCCTCGATCTGTATGTCCTCTGAGCCTCCCTGGTTCAATCTGAACTCAAACTCCCCTATTTTCTCCACCAAGTTCAGCTTATTCTTTTCGGGGATCTTCAGGTTTAGGACCTGTCTGTGCATCTCCCTTATGATATCCTCACCGGATAGGCCCTGGTTTATGAGTAGATCGTGAAGCTTTTTCCTTGCATCTGTGAACTTTCCTGAGAGTGCAAGGTTTATCATTTCCAAGACGTCGCTCGGGTTTGCCTGGGCAGCGACCTCATAAACAGATTTCGGTGTTATCTTCCCCAAAGCAGCAGACGCCTGTAAGAGATTGGTTGCTTTTCTTAAATCTCCTCCGGATATCTCGTATATCGCCTTCAGAGCGTTAGCATCAGCCTTGAGTTTCTCTCCTTTGATTATTCTGTTTAGGTATTCCTTAGCATCTCCTTCAGTCATGCCCCTAAGCCTGAAAACTGCACATCGTGACTGTATGGGTTCGATTATCCGAGATGAATAATTCGCGGAAAGTATGAACCTACAAACACCTGAGAAGCTCTCTATCGTCCTCCTCAGTGCCTGCTGCGCCTCAGGCGTCAGGCTATCGCTCTCATCAAGAAAGATTATCTTGAAATCCGCTCCCAGGGGTTTCATCTTTGCGAAATCCTTTATCCTTCCCCTTACAACGTTTATTCCCCTCTCATCACTCGCATTCGTCTCCTGGAAGTTCTGCCTCCAGTTCTCTCCGTAAAGCTCCCTCGCCAGGCACAGGGCAATAGTGGTCTTTCCAACCCCTGCAGAACCTGCAAACAGCATGTTTGGGACATTCCCTTGTTTTACCCACACCCTCAGTCTCTCAACAACGTGCTTCTGGTTTATAACCTCGTCTAGTTTTTCTGGTCGGTACTTCTCTGTCCATACCTCTATTCCGGTCATACAATCGCCTGATTAATTTAAAGTGAAGATTAATAAATAATAAAGGTATGCATGGAATAAAAACCTTAATACCACTTCTCATATTCGTTCTTTTGATTCCCCTTGCAAGTGCAAAACTCATCGAAAATCCAGAAGCTGTCTCATACCTACATACAAGCGTTATGAAGGATGGTAGCGTATTCATCCAATCAAAGGGTCCCCTTGCAAGGACAACGGGTTTGAGTGTGTATCTCTCAATCCCACAGAACAGTGAAAGTCAAAGTTCTGTTTTACAGGGTGTGGAGGGGCCTGATTCCTATGAAATGCAGGAAGATCAGTGGGGCAATGAAATGATAAGGCTTTTCTGGGATAACCCTCCCTTGGAGAGGAATATAGATTACAGTGTCTCGTTTGATGTTGAGATTCAAGACAAAATAAATCCAGCCCCTGGAAAATCCTTCAAAGCAACCAACATGACTAAGGCTTCATTGGAGATGACCGAGATGGCATACAATCTGGTTTCTGATCTTAATGAAATTGAAAAACTGTTCAAACTAACCGAGTGGGTTTATTACTGGGTTGATTATGAGCATGCCTACCAGAATCTTCCCAAGAATGCGGAATGGGTTTTTGAGAACAGAAAGGGGATATGCAGCTCCAATTCGAATCTGTTGATATCACTGTTGAGGGAACTGGGATTCAATGCATACTACGTGATAGGTTATGCCTATACAGAGGAAACACCAGGAACCTACTGGGGGCCGCATGGATGGGTTGAAGTTGAGTATGGGGGGAAGAGCATAAGCCTTGATCCCACATGGCTTGAATCCCCTATAGACGGAACCCATATAAAATTCGCAAACGCACCTGATTCAAACTACACTGAGAGGGCAGAGATATTGGGGAGTCAGGTCAAGCTTGTCTGGACAAGGAATGAACCTGAAATAAACATTATAGAAATGGAGGATTCTGAAAGGGTTGATGTTCAGGCTGAGTTCATACCAGAGGAGGTCGGAAGTGAATCATACGCTTTGCTCCTTGCAAGGGTCTCAAGCCTGTCAGCTTCAGAGTGTATTTTAAGCTATATGCAGATCCAGAGCTGTGCAATAGGTGAGGGGTATTTTCTTGATATTCTCAGGGATAACCAAACCCTGGCTTTTTGCAACAACGATACCCTCTTCTGGTTTATGAAGACACCGAAACTTAAGGGAAGCACGATATATACGTGTCCTGTTTCTATTTATAGCGCGGGGACTCTGAAAAAGCCACAGCTCAGGGCAAGAATGCTCACCAAGAATGTTCATGTAAGGATGAGCACACCCAAGGTTCTCACCCCGAACCAGGTCTTCACAGTCGAGACGACGTTAGAAAATCATGGTTTTTCAAAAAAAGACCTGAAGACCTATCTTATCCTAGATGAAGAAATGCAAAGTAAGGATTTGGAACTGGATCCTGGGTATCAGGCAAAACTCACATGGACCCAGCGGGCACCCGTAACTCCAGGGGAGGTAAAGCTCAGATTTTTCTCATCTTCTGGGGATCTCCTGGAGCATGATCTGACGGTGATATCAAAGAGGCATGTGAAGATAGAGGGGATTTCAATACCAGAGAACATGACCTTGGAGGATTCACTGTTCCTGAATGTTACGGTAAAGGGACTGGAGCAAACGAGAGCGGAACTCCAGTTAAAGATTGAAGGAGAAACCCAGACAAGGGAATTTTACATAGAAAAGGATGAGACAAAGAACTTCATATTCCCTTATACCCCGGAATCCGAGGGAAACAAGGAGATAAGCATAATCCTTCTCTCTGAGGATATCTACGAGGATGGTATGGTTGGAAACCTTCTTGTGATTGGTGAATCAGGGTTTTGGGAACAGATAGTGGGATGGATCGGTGGGTTCTTTGCATGGTTATCTTCTCTGTTTGGTTTTTAAAATCACTAATGTAAAATCTAAATATGATTCTACTTATATCTGGGACCCCAGCTGCAGGGAAAACGGCTGTTGCTGAGACTCTGGGAGAGAAGCTGGGTTGGAGGGTTATAAGCCTCAATGATCTTGCAAGGGAGAGGAATCTTTACTGTGGTTATGATGAAAAGAGGAAAGCAAAGGTTGTTGATATCGACAGGGTAAAAGAGGTCGTGAGCAAGATAGTTGAAAAGGAAGAGGATCTGATTATTGAATCCCATTATGCACACGAGTTGCCAGGCGATGTGGTTGTGATTCTGAGGGTCAATGCAAAAGAGCTTAGGAAAAGGGGAAAGGAAAAACAGTGGTGGTTTGAGAAGATAGAGGAGAACGTGATATCAGAGATAATGGAGGTCTGCAAGACCGAAGCGTTGGAAATGGGAAAGAAAGTTTTGGAGATCGATACAACAGATAAGAAACCCGAGCAGGTGGCCAATGAGATAATAAAGAAACTGAATCTGAAATGATTATTTCTCTGCGTAAAAGACCCCGTAAGCACCGAGACCATCTTTTAGTATTCTGTGTTGGCGAATACCGGCAACAAGATTATTTACCTGTGTTTCTGTCCTGAGTCCGAGAGATTTCAGCAACCTCCATAGAGGAAGACCAAAAACGCTCAAGCGATATATCCTTCTTGAAGTGGGCATCACGTTTTGGGTTATATCCAAAAATTCTATTTTTCTGAACTTAAGGGACTTCAGGTAATTCTCGAAATCTCTTATCTTTGGCAGATTGGGCACTGCCCAACCGGAAAGCCATTCGTTCATTACTCTCTGTTCATCCTTGCTGAATATTTCCTTTTTCTGGAAACCATCCGCAACTATGAGTCTTCCTCCCTTTTTCAGAATCCTCCAGGTCTCTTTCAGGAAATCCCTTTTATCATCTGCATGACACATACTCTCTATTTCCCAAACAACATCGAAAGATTTATTCGGGAATTTGGTATCAATGAAATCCCTGTTGTAAAATTTAACCAGATTCTCGACTCCTCTTTCCCTTGCGAATCTTTTTGCCATGTCAATCTGTTTTTGGGATATGTTTATTCCGGTCACTATTGCTCCAAGATTCTCTGCAAGCCATATCGAGCTTCCACCGATCCCGCAGCCGGCATCCAGTACCCTCTCACCTGCCTTTATACCGGCCTTTTCAGCAAGGAACTGGTTCATTCTCAAAAGCGATTCTGAATGTTTCTTTACGCCAGAATCCCAGAACCCGTAATGCATGGCTAGGTTGTGCTTGTTTGCCCATGCAAGCTGATACTCCCTGGTGCATTCATTGTAGTATTTGATTATCCATTCTTTCCTATTCATATTAAAATATTACCTCACGTATTTATCTATCTCCAGCAGGAAGGTATTGAATGTGAAAACAGGAACTATCAAGACTCCGTTCTCCCTTGTTATTCCCTCTTCAAGCCATGTGATTATAATCGGCAAGGTTTTCAATTCTTTTCCAACCCTGTTCAGGAAATTTATCTTTTCCCATTCTTTCGCTCTTTCAAGCTGTTTTTTGGCAGAGATTTTCAGTTGCGAGGCTTTTCCAGGTCTCTCTCCCCACTGCTTGCAGTCTATGAGTAGGATTTTCTCTCCCTTCTCTGCCAGGATGTCTATTTCGTATCTCTTCTCTGTTTTGAATCTGAAGTTCTTCTTTGTTTTCCATCCATGCTCTGCCAGGATACTTGAGCAGAGATCCTCAAATCCCCTCCAGTCGAATTCCTTGATTATCTCCTCTATGCTTTTGCCGTGGAGAATTTGGTATTCAATCTCCTCAAGGTCCATATTAAGCTTAAATATAATAAAAATATAAGATTTGGAAACAACAATATAACAGTGTGATATCATGTTCGGTACAGCCATACTTCTCAGCGTATTAACAGGTATTCTCTTAATCATAGGTTGGATTCTTGGAGGCCTGTGGGGAATAACATTCGCACTCATTCTGGCGATAGTGATCAACTTCATCTCTTACTGGTACTCGGAAAGAATCGTCCTAACGATGTACAACGCTAAACCCACCAAGAACGTTTTGCTTGAGGGTATGGTAAAGAGACTTTCAAGGGATGCTGGTGTTCCAGAACCAAGGATCTACATGATAGAAACCAAGGATCCCGTACCCAATGCCTTTGCAACGGGAAGAAACCCGGAGCATTCTGTGATAGTCGTTACCAGTGGTTTGCTCGGTCTTGAGGAGCATGAGATAGAGGCTGTGATTGCGCATGAGCTTGGTCATATAAAGAACAGGGATGTTCTGGTTGCAAGCATGGCAGCAACCATAGCAGGGGCAATAGCATATCTTGCGCAGATTGCATATTGGTCTATGTTTTTTGGTGAGAGAAGGTATGGTGGAGCGAACATCTTACTAATACTGGTTATTGCTATATTCGCTCCCATAGCTGCCCTTATGGTGAGACTCGCGATATCCCGGGGGATGGAATTCAAGGCAGACTATACATCGGCTGTCATAACAAAAAGGCCAAGGTCTCTTGCATCTGCCCTGCAGAAGATTTCAAGGGTCTTGGGTGAGAGAACCATAAAAGGACCTGTTGCGACATCTCATCTGTGGATTGTCAATCCATTCAGGGGGAACTGGTTTTCAAACATGTTTTCAACACATCCACCTGTTGAGGAGAGGATAAAGAAACTGACAAATATGGACGGGGAAGTTTGATGAAAAGATTGATGCAGAAGATAATAAGCATGGGTGCTGATTTTAGCACGAGGAAGGCTCTTAAATCCACTCTGAGGTTTCTGGGAGTAAAGCCAGAAAACATAGACAGGCTATACATGGAGTTAAAAAACGATTTTTACAGGGACGCCTTCATGAAAACGTCCCCGAAGTACAAGATAGTGTTTCTGCCACAGTGCCTGAGAAACTCAAACTGCAAGACTAAGTTGACAAAGTTTGGTTACGTCTGCAACGGTTGCGGCAACCATAATGCTTGCAAAGCTTACAGAATAAAAAGCAAGGCAGAGTCATTGGGATACAGGGTTTTCATAACCCCTGGCGGTTCAATGGTTCTGAAAATAATCAAAAAGTTAAAGCCAAGGGCCATTCTGGGTGTTGCATGTATGAAGGAGATTGTCATGGCCATGGAGAACCTTAACATACCTGGACACGCTGTAGAATTGACCAGGGACGGCTGCGTAAACACTGACGTAAAAATAAGCGAGATTCTCAGGATTTTATAGGCAACCGAAACCTTTAAATAACATTAATTGTTACTATTTATTAGTGACAATAGGTGATTATATGGGTTTAGGTAGAAAAGCCAAAGCTAGTATCGGAGCAGGTATTCTGGCTGTAACTTTAGGTGGCGGAATCTATGTAGCAAGAAACTGTGATGAAATAAAGGAGAGTATAGTTGATATTTTAAGTGAAGATATATCCTCAATTTATCATGTTGAAGAAATTGGTAACAAGAAATACCTAGTAATAGACGGTGTTCCAAAGGTTTATAAGTTAGAAAGAGTGGAAGTTCGTTCGGGTGACGGCTACGATAGTCTCATATTCAGAGGTATAGAGGATTATAACAGAATGTCTCAAAATAATGAATGCCGTCTTCCACAAATACTTAGAGATATAAACGGTGGGGAACTGATAGCAGGTATGGGTGCTCTAGGACCAACGGATGTTCTCACAGAAGAAGAATTCCAAGAACTGATGGAAAAGTATAAGAAAAATTAATCACCAAGTAATTTTTTCAGTCCTTCTGTGTGACCCGCACCTGTGACAGCAACTATCTTCTCGAACTCTTCTGAAAGCTGTCTTAACCTGGCTGCCATGTACTGGTCCCTCTCCTCAACCAGAACCCTGTAAAGCTGTGGAAACTCCTTTCTCATTAGTTCCATGGCCTGCTCTATCAGTTCCTTTGGTGGAACCTTGGAAAGGTCGATGGTTTTCTCGTCCCTTTTTATCTTGAGTGTCAAGTAGTCTATGGTCAGACCCTTGAAGAGGTAGAGGATAAGTTTTGTTTTCTCTCTCCATGAAATGCTTTTGACCCTCTCAAGGGTTACGGCTATGTTCCTGTCTATAAAGGCAACTTTTACTCTTTCAATACGGGCAACGTCAACAGCCTGTATCATCTCCGATCCTGGGAGGATCCCAAGCTTCTTGCCCAACCATGACTGTAGTCTTTTGAGAATCCAGTAAAACAGAAAGGTTAAGAACCCCAGCCTTTTCAGAGCCTCCATGGAGGAGGATTCCCCCTCCCTGATGGCATAATATCTGTTTATATCCAGCTCCACTGCCACACAATCGGGTTTTTCTTTTTCTATAACCTCTTTCACTTTTTTCAGGCTCTGTTTTGCTACGTGTGACGTTGGGACGAGGATTATCTTCTTCATAATCTTTATATAAATAGTAAAGATAAAAGAAAAGCATGGACCCGAAGCTTCTCGAGATAATGGCGTGCCCCAAGTGCAAGGGTGACATAGAGAAGAAGGACATGTTCATAGTCTGCAAAAAATGCAAGCTTGCATACCCCGTTCTGGAAAACAGAATACCAGACATGCTCATAGAGGATGCGTGGAAGCTTGACAAGGCGAAAAAAGCGAAATTCAAGCATAAATTAAAACTATGATTTGAATAAAGCAAAGCTTAAATAAGCAGAAACAATTTCTATATATAGTGCCGAGGTGGCAGAACGGCTAATGCGCCAGTAATCAGTGATTGGCGATACTTGAGCACTAGATCTTTTGAACCTTTTAAGGTGATGAGAAGTTGGCTTGACTCAGAACGGCGGCAGATGATGAGTTGGCTCAAGTTAAGAGATCTGGTGTCCGAAAGGACTTGCAGGTTCGAAACACGGTTTGCGAATATCCTGCCCTCGGCGCTACTTATTCTCTTATAACCTTGGGTTCTTCAGAAGTAAGGTCTATAACCTTGGATGGTGGGTTATCCAAAACTCCTACATCAATCAAGAAATCAGTTGTGTTTTTTATTTCATCGGGTATCTCTTCGGGTTTGGTTACGAATTCTCCTCCAGAAATATTCACAGAAGTAGTGACGAAAGGAACACCTGACTCATAAACCAATTCCGAGAATGGGTGTTTGGGTATTCTTATTCCTAGGGAATCCGAGTCTGATACAGCCACGAGAAAATCTGGGTTCCTCTTCTTGAACACAAATGTATAGGGTCCGGGGAGCCTTTTCAGAAATCCGGGGTGTTTTACAAACAGTTTCTCATTTACCCATCCCTTTGATGGCGCAATCACAGAAAATGGTTGATAGGATCTCTTCAGCTCTCTTATCCTTCTAACCACATCAGAATCCATTGCATTGCATCCTATCCCGTATATAGTATCGGTAGGGTAAATGAATATTTTCCCAGTTATCATTGCCTCAACTATCCTTTTTCTTGTCTTCTCATTCCGGATTATGTCATCGAGTTTTACGACTTCCATGCTTCACCTTTGCCTCGTTTGCGTATAAATGTGCAAGCCTCAGGGGTTCTGGGATTCTGTGGTTTTTCAAGCAAGTCAGGGCAATCTTCAGTGAACCGCTCATAGAAACCATGTGCCCGGGTGATATGAATATTGGTTTAAACTTCTTGTCTCTGAAGGCCCAGCCCACTTGTTGTTTCTTAAATAGTATCTTCTCTGGTTTTCCGGGTTTTGGTTCCCTAAATTCTCCACAAAGCCTTGACTTTGCGACCCCTATGGCCGGTTTGTTCAAGAAAACACCGACATGTGACGCTAAACCCAATCCCCTTGGGTGACATATGCCTTGGCCATCCAGAAGAATAAGGTCTGGTTTTTTCTTCAGTCTCATGTAGGCTTTGAATATGGCCGGAAATTCCCTATACGAAAGAAACGTTGGTATGTATGGAAATATCTCCTTGGTCCTGACAAACCCCTTTTCAATCAGATCAAGGGTTTCATAATCTAACACAACCCCAGCGCAGAAAATATTTTTACCAGAAAACGCGAGATCGAATCCGGCTACCTTTTTGATGCTCTTGAATCCGTCCTTAAGGGAGACCTCTTTCGCAAGCTTCGTCTGCTCTTGTATGAGCCTCTCCAGATCCATTTTATTTAATTGTATACCAAATATAAGTATGAAGCCTGATTTCTCCAAGAGGGTAAGGAAACTTAGGAAGCTTATCACCGAGAGCAAGCTTGATGCCCTCCTGCTTTCGAGTCCCAGGGATATTTTATACTACACCGGATCCAAACTAACGGGTGACGCTGCCTTCCTTTTAGTTGATCTGAGATCAAAGCCATCGCTTATCATATCCTCCCTCAGCAACTACACATGGAACCTGAAGGCTGCGAAAGTTCATTTCTTCAGTGACTTCAAGGATATAGTGAAAGAGATCGACGGATACAACTCCCTTGGATTTGATGAAAAAAACATGAATACAGGGATTTTCATGAAATTGAAAAAACTCGGGATAAAACTGAAGCCCTTTGGATCTAAGATAAAAATTCCCAGAATGGTAAAGGATGATTGGGAAATTAGTCAAATAAAGAAGGCGATAAAGTTAACGGAAAATATTTTCCAGGAGGTCAGATTTGTTGGCAGGACCGAATCCGAAGCTTCCAGATGGATAAGCAAAAGTGTTATTGATCTTGGAGTGGAGAATGCGTTCCCGCCTATAATTGCATCTGGAAGTAATTCCGCATTTATCCATTACCTGCCTGGGAAGCGGAAGATAAAAGCGAAGGATCTTGTGATAATGGATATCGGAGTCAGGTTCAATGGTTACTGTTCTGACATGACAAGAACGTTTTGCCAGAGACCGAACAAGAAACAGAAAAAGGTATATGGGGATGTCCTGGAGATTCAGAAACAGATCATAGACAACGCAAGGGCAGGGGTAAGGTTTGACGTTCTTGAAAACTTCTCAAAAAAACTGTATGAGAAACTAGGATACAAGAAAATGCACTCAACCGGTCATGGCGTTGGCCTCAGTGTTCATGAGAGACCTGTATCCAAAGACACTATTCAGGAAGGAATGGTCTTTACAGTGGAACCTGGTATATACATAAAGAACTGGGGTGGGTGTAGGGTGGAGGATATTGTACATATTAAAAACAACAGAGCAAAACTCTTGTCTAAACTTTCAAGGGAGCTCACTCCCTAGGTTTCTTTTCTGCTGGGGCTTCCTCTTCCTCGACTACAGGAGCTGAGATATGTTTTACCAGTATTATATCTCCGATTGCATTCACCATCGGGAAGGGTATAATCAATCCCTTCTTGTCACCAAGCATTTTGCCCAGATAAGAGCTCTTTGCCGCCTTCACTACCAGTGATCTTATCTTGAATCTTTTCAGGTCACACTCAACATCCTCAACCTTTCCGCAGTAATGACCCTTATCCGTAAAAACGTCCTTCATCCATGTTTCAGAAACACTTGCGATCTTTATTGCCATTATAACACCTCCACCCTTTAATATGAAATATAGCTTATAAACTAAATATAAAATAAAGGTTTA
>CP070801.1:112555-116283 GCA_020343575.1 Candidatus Aenigmatarchaeota archaeon | reverse complement strand
TCGATGATTGGAGAATCAGAAAGCATTAAATCGTTCGATATTGAAGGATGTTACGATTCTGCGACTGGAATTCAATTACACAATAAAATGATAATAACAGTTGATATGAGCAACGTAACCTCAGCGTACATGTTTGGCCTGGATGAGATGGTCATGGAGATTGGTGTTACCGCAACATCATACAAACCCAATGAAGCGATAGCTGATTCTGTGTTCGAATTACCTGCTGAAGTTACTGATATTCCTAATATGGAATTCTTCTAAGAAAGAATTTACTTCTTAACAAGCAGAACGAATCTAATTGCAAGGATTATGATTATTATCAATGCTATTACCGCTACCACAACAGTTTTCCATAGAGGTCTCTCACCACCAACTATGGCTCCTGTAATGTTCCCAGCCGAAATGTTAAGACTGACTCCAGGCTCTTCAGCCGTGATGTTCTCTGTAACAACAACATCCACAATCTTCACCAGTTCCACATGTTCGGATTCTGCTTTGATGGTTAATATGTAGATGTCCTCCTCTACCCCGAAATCTGGTGAAAGGTATAAGTACGCGGTGCCGGATTCACCTGGTTCCAGGTCAAAGGCTGTGGGTTCCATGTAGATCCAGTCTGGAGCCTCAAGGGAAAGAATGTAGGAAGCTGGTTTCTCTCCTGTGTTATCTATCTCTACAGGAAGGGTGGTGGCCTCACACTCATCAAGTGTGCATGGTTTTATCTTCTTTTTGTCATCCACCTTGAGTTCAGCACTGTAGCAGGTATCCATTGACTTTACGTTTAGGGCAGCTGTCTGTGTGATTGATATGTGTTCGGAGTCTGCAAACGCTGAAACCACGTAAACTCCTGACTCTTCAAACGGAACAAGGAATGTCAGCTCAAAGCTCTGCAACTCCCCTGAGCTCAGGCCAAGGGTTTCTGTTACATCCCCGTACCTGAGGGTGTAGTTATCCGGGAGCTTGCCTGTGTTTACCAGTGTTACTGTGTACTTAACAGAATCATAAGGGCAAATAGACTGCATCTCTGGTGTGATGGTCAGGTTTGCAGAGTAGCAGTTCTCCACGATAAGGGTTACCTTTGCCTCTTCGTATATATCATCAGCTGCGGCTGAAACCGTTATTTCTACTTCTCCTTCCAATCCCGTGATATCAACCTCCAGCTTGGTTGTTTCTATCCCGCCTGGGATAAGGGTCATGGCAGTGGTTCCCAAGGTTCCCAGGCTTGGGGTTAACTGGTATGTGCTCTCAACCGTTCCTGTGTTTTTGATAGAAACATCAAAACTCACCGGAGGCACCCCACCGCACACCATGTACTCTGTTGGTGAGACTATAACAGCAACATCTCTACACTCCTGTGAGACGATCTTGGATGAAGCCTTCTTGCTCAGACCGAGTTCCTTTGAAGACGTAACAGTGATGCTGAAATCCTGGGAGCCCAAGGTTCCGGGTGTTACCGTTAACTTTACGTTAGCCTTCTGCTCGGCCAAGAGGCTAACATTTGTCTTCTCGCTGGTTACCCAGTCCGGGGTATAAATGGAGTAGGAATCCTGGTTCAGGCCGGTGTTCTCGATCACAAGTGTGTAGTCAATCGCTTTTCCAAAACAAACCGTGTTCTCATCTGGCTGGATATCAACAGTGAAATCATAACAATCCTTCACATCCAGCTCAAGGGTTTCTGAGACAGGTGTGTAGTAAAGAGGGGAGCTGGGATCGGTGGATTTTGCATATATTGAGACAGTGTGAAGACCCACAGTCAGACCCTCTGGATTCAGAACAACACTGAAGGTTTTGTTTTCACCTGCATCCAGGGTTATCTCTGCCTCTGAAAAGCCAGCCCAAGTAACCGAGGAGGACAACTGGAATGTTTCCTCAAGTTTGCCTAGGTTCTTTATCACCATATCATACGTGACAGGAATCGCTTCCTCAAAACAGACCCCCTTCTGATCCTCCACTACGCTCAACTCAGCACCCTTGCACAGCAGAACCTCCATACTCAGGATTTCATCTAGTGTTTTTCCTGTGGTTGCGGACTTCGCACCAACTGTTGCTGTATAGATGCCTGGGGGGACATTACAGCCCACGTTAATCAGGAAAAGGTCAAGACTTCCGTCCTCACCGGAGGCGAGGGTTATGGAATCTTGTATCTGTGAATTCCAGCCAGCCGGGGCTGTGAGTGTGAATGTATAACTGTCAGTGGAGTGGTAAAGGTTTTTCACAGAAACCGAAACATGCTGTGGTGTTATTGCTGAACAAGGGCAAACAGAAACCTCGTTGGGAAAAACAGTCAGTTCAAAACTTTCAGCCATTACACCGTGTGAGAAAGTGATAAGCATTGCTGCCAAAAATGCACTAAATACTAAAAGTGCTTTGTTATTCATAATCATTAAATGGTGACTAAATTTTTTAAGTGTATGTGCAAAACCGAAAGGTTTAAAAAGTTTTCGGTTCAGTCGGCTCAAGGTCAGAGAACTCTTCCTCAGGTCTGATTCTCTTGAAACCAATGTAGAGGAGAACAGCAATAACTATTATTATCCCTATGATTACTGCAGCAAGGTTGGCTGACACCGCGGTTAAGAATCCCGTCATTCCAGTACCTGCCTCTTGGGTTGGGGAGACGTAAAATTCCACTGTTTCTGTGAACTCCTTTCCCTCGGATTCTGCCTTCACTGACAAATCAATGGTATATGTTCCGGGTTCCTTTGGTGTTATGTACAGGTAAACCCTCTTGTCCCCTACATCCACCTCAAGGGAACCTGGGTAAGAGAGCCATTCCTCTGAAACACCTGAAACATCTATGGTGAAGGTCTGCTTCTTGGATGAGGTTATGTCTATGCTAACTGTTCCTGTTGCACAGTTCTCTATATCCAGTGAAGTTGGGTGAACATCAATAGAGGTTATATATGTTGGGGTTGGTTCAGGCTCCGGGCAATCATGCGGACATGTCTGATAGGATTCCCCATACTCGCACACACCATTGTAATTGCATGCCTGGGGTGGTTGTGTACCTGTTCCCCGAATATTTATGATGACGTTTCTTGTATCAGTGTATCCGCATTCTGCCACTGCCTCTACCCTGACGTTGTGGCTCCCTTCAAGCAGGTAGAAGTTAAAGGATTTGGTAATCTTGGATCCTGAATATAGTTCTACTTTTTCTGATCCCCAGTAAGAGCCATCTATGTAAAGCTTGGCCCTTATGGTTTCCTTGCGGGTTCCTGTGTTTTTCAGGGTAAACTTTACCCATGCAGGGGAACCCTCAGAAACCTCGGTTATATAATCAAAATTCTCGATTGAAACACTGCAGGTCCCGTATTCTCCTCTACAGTAACCATTCTCACACCTGTTGGAGCAGTAGGTTGAAGAGCTCCACGAGCAGTCAGAGTTCTGGTATGCCTTGTGATAAGAATCTTTACATTTCCATCCTGGTGTACACCCATCGCCGATGCAGTAACCATTACTGCACCCGTCCTGGCAGTAGGTTGAAGAGCTCCACGAGCAGTCAGAGTTCTGGTATGCCCTGTGATAGTAATCTCTACATTTCCATCCTGGTGTACATTCATATCCATCAACACAGTAGCCATCAACACAATCTGCACAAAGCTCCCAGTCTTTCCATTCATATTCACAATCAGAGTTCCTGTAAAGCCTCTGCCTCCAGTCACCATTGCATCTGTAGGTGTCCAGGTATTCAGGGCTGCATATGTTTCTGCAGTCCGCCCAGCATGTGCTTG
>CP070801.1:107617-112455 GCA_020343575.1 Candidatus Aenigmatarchaeota archaeon | reverse complement strand
TATGGTGAAGTTAACGAGACAGATCAGGGAGCAATAGATGATGCTGATTATAGACTAAATCAGACCTTTGGTAAATATGCATAGGCAACAAGAATACAGACAGAGACATCCTCAGTCGCTGGCATCCCGTCCTTATGGGGTCCTGCTAGAGTGGAGATAAGGGTGTGGTCATGAGATATATAAAAAAGAGCAGGTACGGACAGTTGTATTCACTTATTGCAATACTGATGGCAATCCCTATATTATTCTTCATAACCTATTACATATCGTCTGTTCAGACCATGAAATTCGGAACATCTGAAAGAATAATTGCAGACCAACTCAAGGAAACACAAAGAAGCATCGAAATGGATTTTGTGAGGGCAGTGGAAATTTCAGGAGTAAGGGCATGCCTCGGAACAACAGACTACATGATAAGAGAGGGTCAACCCCTAGATGATTCAGAGTTCCGACTTAAAGAGCTTATGGAGAATGGGACCATTTTTGGAAACCAAACCTATGTTATGCAGGGCAATACCATAAATGACTGGAGAAATGACATATACTCCATAACGCCAGGCTTTAATTTATTCCTTGATTACTCCAATCTCTCAATCCAGAATCACAACGGATTCAATCTTATTGCAAAGGTTAGACTCGATTTTAACATCTCAGATAAGCTTGAGACTGCAAAGATAAGCAAGAATGTTGATAAGGAAATCCTCATACCGCTTGAAAACATAGAGGATCCTATATTCCCATACAAAACCTACGGGATAGTTCCCAGGAGTATAACGTTCTATCCTTATCCATATCATGCGATAAAGATCGTCACAGGATCAACTTCCTCAGGAAACTGCTCAGGAAACGTAACATATGATCCCTCTGACCCGAGCCCGGCTAACAAGATACTCGTGACGCAGAACACCTCCGGGGTCTCTGGTTTTGCCGGCGTGGTGGGAGAGTATTCAGATCTTCCGGGAACCTCTTGCTACGTGGTGGGAGCAGGAAACGCTGTTAATCTTACCCAAACCCTTCTGAACCAATCCGGATATCCAGAACTCTATATTGACCAGAACACCAATGGTTTGTGGTCCCTACCAATCAATGATGCCTTGAACAAAGGATACTATTCAAAGTTCGATAACTCTTCTGGACCAAATATTCTGCAGAGACTTGAGGGAAACCTCAGTGAATCGAAAAACGGGATAGAGACCTTTGTGAGCGTACCCGAACTGCAGGCCTGGGGCGTACCGGTTAAAACAAACCAGATATCGCTTGCCTATATCTACTTCAGAAATCAGACCCACACAGGAACTAAAGTCAGAGGACTCCCAGACTGGTTCAGGATAAACGGAACCTATGCAACCAGATACAACCTGACTGATTTAATGTAAGGTTAATCAATTTATGAAAGCCCAACCAATAATAAAGTAATGGGCAAGAAACTGGCTGTGGGTATTCTGATCATAATAATCGCGGTTGTTGGTATCTACATTCAGTATGGATATCCGCAGGAACCCATCACAGAATCCCAGGCAAAGAATATAATAAAGGACAAGTATCCAGAAATCGGGGATGATGATATAACAACTTCGTACGAAGATAACTGCACGGTGTGTGATGAATCCGGATGTCGAATGTTGGAGGATTGCTGGACTGCGAATTTTACCATAGGAGGAACAAACTACGGTGTTATTATTGACGGGAAATCCGGAAAGATTGTCGAGGAAAGCGAGAGCCCCTGCACGGAGTGGTGGTGTGATGCAGAGGACTGTGTATACTTCTACAAGGAGATAATCCCGAACGGGAGCAAGAGCTACTACAACACCGGTTGTATAAACCCAGAACCCACATGTGACCAGCAATATGAGAAATGTAGGGAATGCCAGGCATCTGGTGATTGTACTAGAAAGATCATAACCAAAACAAACGAGACAATCTACTACTATGAGATTATAGATGCAAATGCATGGGGAAGTATAAACGATACAAGCTTCTATTGCAGGATAGTTGATGAAGGAGATGAGATATTTTATAACCAAACAACAGTTGAGGAGTGTGAATCCATAATGGTTGCATGGTCGAGATGTTACGGATGGTGCGATTTTGAGCCGAGTTTCGGACTGATACCCTATTAGTGCTCATGTAATTTTAATACCGGGACCAAAATATAATACAGGAGGAATGATTGCAGAAAAACAGAAGGACATGGAGGTGACGCTGGTAAGCCAGCTTGATACCAAAAAACCCATATACAAGATAACAGGGAAGACCCCTAGCATAGAGACAGAAATAGACAGGTTGTATAGGTTGGTTAGGGAAAGGGGAAAAATAAAGTTATCCGAGGCTGCCAAGAAGATTGGTGTCTCTGAGAATACTGTGAGGTAGTGGGGAGAGATTCTGGAGGAGCACAAGCTGATAGAGGTGCACTACCCGATAGCAGGCAAACCGAGTTTGGGCATAAGAAGACCCAAGCTACCCAAGGGAAAGAGAGTAAAGGAGAAAAAAGAGAAAAAACCAAGAATCCCGAGGAGGAAGAGGTTTACAAAAAAGGTAATATTGATATATATAGAGATCATAGTTCTAGGAGAGCTCCTGATATACATATTCCTTGTGAACCGTTACATGGCGATGAATTTCATTCCCACAATTAGATTCCACTTTGACGGATTCATTTCATATATCCAGAACCTGTTGAACATTTTATTGGCAGGAAATTTCTCAGCCCTCCTTACAGCGCTGCTTTACCAGCCCATGTACTTAGGATTTCTGATAATAATTATAGTAATAATCATCCTGATAATAGCTCTGATAATCAAATCAAGAAAACCAAAGCTCTACGTATCAAAAAAGAAAGAGGAAAAGCCAGAGAAGAAGGAGAAGCCGAAAGAGGAAAAGCCAAAAAAGGAAAAACCAGAGAAAGAGAAAAAGAAAGAAAGTAAAGAAGAGAAGAAAAAGGAAAGAAAAGACGCTGTGTTCGCTGACATAATCGAGAGGTACAAGGAAAAACTGAAGGAAATGGAGAAGTGATTGTAAATTTAAAGAAAAAAATTAAATTTATGTTACCGGTGATGGAATGAAAAGAACAATAGACAAATACAGACTGGTTGTGAACAACGTTCCAGCTGACATCACTATATACGCTGACCCAGAGAAGGAATACGTTCCCACATACGAGCTGATTTTTCCCATCATAGAACCCGCGACAGAAGCTGTCTTGGATTCCATAAGAGAGAAGATGGTGGAGGAGCTTGAGATAAGGCCTGCTGAGATTCTAAGTCCTGAGGAAGCAAAGAAAGTAAAGGATAAGTTCGTTGAGAGAACAACCTCAATGGTAAAGGATAGGTTCCCGAACCTTCCTGATGATAAACAAAAGGCGTTAATTGGCCTGCTTTTCCATCAGTCCCTTGGCCTGGGACCAATAGAAATTCTACTGCAGGACAGGAACCTGGAGGAGATAGTTATAAACTCCTCAAAGGGCCCGATGTGGGTTTACCACATAAAGTTTGGCTGGCTAAAAACCAATCTCACTGTTTCCTCAGAGGAACAGATATACAATTATGCGGCCTCTGTAGGGAGAAGGGTTGGAGAGCAGATAACCAACCTCAATCCCTTGATGGATGCATACCTTACGACAGGTGATCGAACGAATGCAACACTCTTTCCCGTAAGCTCCCAGGGGAATACCCTCACCATAAGGAAATTTGCTAGGAGGCCCTGGACGATAACGGATTTCATAGAGATGAACACTCTTTCTTCAGATGTTGCAGCACTCCTCTGGTTAGCCATTCAATATGAACTGAACATTGTGATTGCTGGTGGAACAGCATCTGGTAAAACCTCCTTCCTCAATGCGTTAACCTGCTTTATCCCACCAAACCACAGAATCCTCTCCATAGAGGATACCAGAGAGATACAGCTTCCTTACTTCTTGCACTGGGTTCCCTTAACAACAAGACCCCCAAACCCCGAAGGGAAGGGTGAGGTGACAATGCTTCAAATCATGATAAACTCCCTGAGGATGAGACCCGACAGGATGATAGTGGGAGAGATCAGACGTTCGAAAGAGGCAGAAGTTCTTTTTGAAGCTATAAACACAGGTCACTCTGTCTACTCAACCCTTCACGCAAACACGGCAGAAGAAGCGTTCAGAAGGCTTGTTAACCCACCGATAGGGATTCCTGCTGCCCTGCTGGGTGGGCTGCAGCTGGTTGTTGTGATGCATAGGGACAGGAGAAAGAACATAAGGAGGGTGTTGCAGATAGCAGAACTCATCCCCTCATCGGGGCTGAAGGAGTCAAGAATAGACCTTAATGTGATATTCCAGTGGATAGCTGCTGAAGATAAAATAGTGTCGCTTTCCAAATCCTACAGGGTGATGAATGACATAAAGCTCTACACAGGAATGACGGAGAAGGATATAGATAGGGATTTGAAGGAGAAGAGGGATATACTCGAGTGGCTTGTAAAGACCAAAACCAAGGACATAAACGAGGTAGGGAGAATTATCTCTGAGTACTACAGGGACCCGGACAAGATATTGAGTATGGTTAAGAAGGGCACCAGACCGAAGAAAATAACCGACAAAAAGAAGTAGTTATTTTTGAGATATTTATAACATTTCGAGAATATTTCTAGGATTAATATGGCAATTGAAAAGTTCAGGATGGAACACCCGTACGTAACCCAGGATCTCCCTGGTGTTGGTGGAAAAATACGGGAAAGGAACGATCATTTCATAGTAGAGGAGGTCCCCCTGTACGAGCCGAGTGGTGATGGAGAGCATCTCTATGTTAACATCACCAGGGAGGGAATGACCACCAGGGAGATTCAGGAGAAGCTGGCTGAGGTTTTCG
>CP070801.1:104546-107517 GCA_020343575.1 Candidatus Aenigmatarchaeota archaeon | reverse complement strand
CATGGGAGAAGTATGGCTTCGTTGTGCCGTTTCAGATGATACAGTATATTTTATCAGCCTGGATAAAAATATTTACGCCCTGACAAGAAATGGCAGGTTAAAATGGAGATTCAAGACAGGTAATGCAATAGGTACATCAATATTGCTTGCAAACAATACCCTATACTTTGGCTCCAGAGATAACTATTTTTATGCCGTTGGTGCAGAAACAGGAGATTTAAGATGGAAGTTCAAGGCACAAAGTATAATATTTGAGACAGCCTCGGTACACAAGGGTGTTTTGTACTTTGCTGGCTGTGACAATATTCTTTATGCTATTGATGAAAAAACAGGTGGGTTGATATGGAAGTTTAAAACAAATGTTATGGCATCATCCATACCAGCTATTTATAATGATGTTGTTTATTTTGGCTCCTGGGACTGTAATCTTTACGCTGTAACGACTGAAGGGAAACTTTTGTGGAAGTTCCCGACCAGTCTTAGCTACCAGTCACCGATAGAGATTGAAGATTCTGCCCTCAAAACAAAAGCAGAAATTACATGGAAACCAGAGATATCAGAAGAAAAGAAGGCCAAGGGAGACGAGGTGGACATAGCGGATTATGGGACATTCTCAGGAACCTATATTGATACAAGCAAGACAGACTATCTGGGCCGTAAAAAGAAGGGCTATAAATAGTTTTTAATTTTTAAGCCAAGAATAAGATATGGCGCACTATGTCTCTGATGAAGATGTTGGGCAGACAACAAGCTTTAATGTTGAGAAGTCCACCTTCGGGAATATAGAGGCAGAAGTGGAGCTGATGCGGGTAAGGGAACATAAGCATCCTGTTGCAGGCACAGGTCTTGGAGGAACAGTAGCAACATCACCCATTGTTCATAAAGGCATTGTTTACTTTGGTGCGTGTGATAAAAACTTTTATGCTGTTGATGCAGAAACCGGTGAAGAGGTTTGGCGTTTTTCAACCAATGGACCCATAAACGCTTCCCCAACACTGGCGGATGATATCTTGTATTTCGGTTCTTATGATAACAATCTCTATGCTCTGGATCTGAATGGGAAACATTTGTGGAGGTTCAAAACAAACGGCAAGATATTTTCAAAAGCGTTTGTACATAAAGGCGTTGTTTATTTCGGCTCATGGGACAAGAACCTTTATGCGCTTGATGCCAGAACAGGTAAGGAATTTTGGAGATTCGCAACGAATGGAGAAATATTATCATGGCCTGTTGTATATAATGATACCATCTACTTTGGTTCAAATGACCATAATTTTTATGCCCTTAACCTTGATGGCACCCTGAAATGGAAGTTCAGCACAAAAGGGGAAGCTGGTCTTTTCAACAATGTGGCTCCTGATGGTGTTGTCTACTTCAGCTCGTTTGATTGCAATATATATGCCGTGAAAGCGGAAACAGGTGAACTCATATGGAAATTCACAATAACAGAACCTCCGAATACTGCAATGTGTTTTCAGGACAACATACTTTATTTTGGTTCCCGAAATTGCAATATATATGCAATAACAACAAAAGGTGAGTTGGTCTGGAAATTCAAAACAGGGAATGTTTTGGCTGGTGGATGCAGCATTTTTGGTGGTGTTGTTTACTTTGGAGGAAGTGACAATATTTTATATGCCCTTGATAAAAGAACAGGGAATGTTGTCTGGAAGTTTAAAACAAATGGTTATGTTGCTCACACAAACCCTGCCATATACAACAACAGGGTATATTTCGGATGCTGGGACTGCAATCTTTATTGCATAACAATGGATGCAGAACTGGTCTGGAAATTCCATACATCACTCAGCTATCCTGCACCCCTTATAATTGAATCACATGAGACAGAGAGAAGTGTTGAAACCGTGTGGAAGCTTGAGAAGGAAGCTGAGAGAAAGGGAAAGGTAGAAGAAGCTGATATAGCGGATTATGGAGAGTTTAAGGGAACCTATATAGATACAAGCAAGACGGATTACCTGGGCCGTAAAAAGAAGGGATATAAATAGTTTATTCAAGCAAGCCCTCTTTCTTTATTGCAGCAGGAGAGCCGCCTGCATGCCAGCAAAACCTTGGCCTTATCTGGATGGTATAAACCCTTTCTGAATTGTCATCAAGGATTATTGCAGAGCCCCTCTGCCTCGGAAGTGTGTTTATGTATTTCTCTATGTCCTCCATCATGTAGCTCTGCATTATGGACCTTAGTGACTTCAGGTCTGCTTCTGCTGTAAGCCTGTGGGATATCACAAGGTCTGACTGTGCAAGCGCATCTGAGTGTAGTTTGTTCGGTATCTGTGTTATGAATAAAAGGGAAATCCCTGGCTCCCTTCCCTGCTTTACAAGGGTAAGCAGGGGCTCTGAAGCGACTGTTGAGCCTTCTGAAGGTATGAACATGTGGGCCTCATCCACTATTATCCAGACCATGGGTATTGTTTTACCCCTATCGCCTCCCATAACCTCGAATTCCTCTGACTTCCTTGCTATCAGCCTTTCATGGTATATCTTTCTTGCAAAGAGGCCTACAAGCATCCCCCTGACAGACCATCCTCTTCCTGTTGCAGTGAAATGGGAAACATCAAGGATTGAAACCGTTCCTGGGCTGAAAAGGGATCTTACAGGTGTTCCCTTTTTCTCAAATATGCCCCAGTCCTCTGCAGCAAGGAACCTGTTTATAACCTTGTTCTTTACAGCCTTTTCAGATCTCTTGTCCTCCTCTATCCCCCCGATTATATCATCTATAGTGTAATTAGGGCCGAACCTCTTCCTTACAGCCTTCAGGGCCCTCTCTATAACAATACCCTCAGGCTCATTCAGAGAGAAATTAAAGGTTATTGCCCAGTCCTGGGCTGTCAGGTCAGAATAGGATATTGTAAGCTGTTTATCAACTTTTACACCGACCTTCTCATATTCCTCTACGAATCCCTTTGGTGCAAGGAACTTTATATTAAATCCTTGGGGTTTCAGTCCCCATTCT
>CP070801.1:100691-104446 GCA_020343575.1 Candidatus Aenigmatarchaeota archaeon | reverse complement strand
GAAAAAAACTCCAAAATAGGTCTCCATAAAATAAGTACAAACACAAGGATCAGGGCTATCTTCGACGCACATAGGACATACCATTCCTAAAACAGGGAATGGAAAAAACAGAAATATTATTAATGTTAAAACCAGTTTAGATTTTGGTGGCCTCAGAAATCCCCCTAACCCCATTTTATATAGTTAACTTATTACAAATAAATAGAAACCCTCTAACCGGGAATTTTATTTTTGCACATCCAGCATTGTGAGACCCGGAGCCAGTTCCCGGGAACTAGTTTTCGTGCTGATCTCTTTGAGAACCTGTTCTTTAATTTCCTGTATCATTTCCCAGTTCTTTGAATCAAGGATTGCCTTTATTATGTTTTCAGCCATGGGGGTAAGTTCGGCTATATCTTCAATGTAGCTCGGTTTGTGAATCTTTTCTCCCAAAAAGACGTTCTTTATTCTGAATCCCTGCTTGTGGGCTGAGATTACGAGACCAACATCGATTCCCCAGTCCTCCCTGAACTCCAGTTTTTCGAATGTGGATTTCCTGGCCGCTATTTCGCCTTCGAGGGGCATGTGAACGTTCAGGTTAGGATATAACGCTTTCAAGAGTGGTTTTGCAACCAGCTTGGTTACAGGAGCGTCCGTGGGTCCGCGTTTGTACTCTGCCTTGCATATGTCAGCTTCGCCTCTTATTATCGGTTGTAGGAGCAGGGTGATCCAGTCGGGTTGTATGCTCTCCATATCCGCGTCAACAAAAACAACAATGTCTCCCTTAGCAACATCCAAGCCCGTCTTCATTGCGTTTCCTTTTCCTGGGAACATCTTCTTTGTTTGCAGAACAACCCTTGCTCCTTCCTGCTCTGCTATTTCCCTTGTCCAATCACTTGAATAGCCATCCACCACTATAATCTCATCCGCTTTACTCCTGACTGCAGAAATAACCTTAGCAATAGTCTTTTCCTCATTTTTCGCAGGAATAACAGCAGATATCGCATTCATTTGGCTCTTATATAATAATATTGTTAAACAAATTTAAATACCCGGAATCAACTAAAGGGTTTACAAAAAATCAACCAGGAGGTTTATTTTGAATTCTTACTCTTTCCTTTCTTCCTTCTGCCAGCTTCTTTCGCTTTTTCAATCATGTATTCCTTGTCTTCCTTTTCCCACTTCATTGGGTGCTTTACGAAGTAATAAATCGCGACTCCAACAACTATCGCGATATAAATCACTACCCAAACAACTATGAAAATCAGAACTATCAGAAGGGTTCCCAGGGCAAGCGGAAGGATGTAGGGTAGAAGGAAAACGAATATTATGAACGCTATTGCAAGGGCAAGAAGTCCCAGTAACAGTGCACCACCAAGCCTCGCGAAATATTTCTTTTCCGGCATTTTATCGCCTCATCATGCTGCCCAGTACAACACCGGCAGCAAGGCTTCCACTGCCCCTGTGGCCGGGGAGATACTCTGCAAGCTTACCTGCAAGCTCGCTAACCGGGAGGCTCTGCACCCACACTCTGCCGGGTCCTGTGCAGGTTGCCAGGAAGAGTCCTTCACCACCCCATATCATGTTCTTGACTCCCTTGACCCTCTCAACCGAGTAGTTAACAGCTGAATCGAACATTGCCAGGTTTCCTGTATCAACCCTTATCTTCTGTCCTGGTTGAAGGTCTATCTTGGTCACTTCCCCCCCGACGTTGAAAAAGGCAAGACCGGGTCCATTTAGCTTTATCAGTATGAGGCCCTCGCCACCGAGAAACCCCGCACGTATCTTTCTTGTGAAGGTTGCGTCAAAGGTGACAGATTTCTCAGAGCAGAGGAAGGCATCTTTCTGAGCTATCAGTTCCTCACCCTGCTTGAGCTGAAGTGGTATAATCTTCCCAGGAAACTCAGAACCGAAGCTTACAATTCCCTTGCCCTTCTGGCCTATGAAGTTAACCAGGAAAAGGATTCTCCTGCGAACTTCCTCTTTATCGCGTTCCAGAAACCGCCCTCCATCTTGGTGTCCATCTTCACGTTGTCGCTCATGAATATAAGGCGTCCTGATTCCGATACAATCGCCTCTCCTTCACTAATCTCTATGTTCAGGATTGGCATTGTAGTTCCCTGTAAATCATACTTCATTCACATCACCTCAACTTAGTTAAGGGGCCGCAAGCATACCTGTTATTGCGTAGGACCCGAAGATCAATATCAGTATTGCCAGTATGATTATTGCAATATTCGACCTGATGAATCTTTTCACTTCCATACACTATATTTGGCCACTGGTTTTTAATCCTTTATGTTCAGTAGTTTCTTTATCTTTTCCTTTTCAAAACCGATTACTATCTTTCCATTTATGTCTATTACAGGAACTCCCATCTGGCCTGATTTCTCAATCATTTCCCTTGCCGCTTCTCTGTCAGTGGCAACGTTCACGTCCTCAAATTTGATTTTGTGTTCCTTGAGGAACTTCTTTGCCATTGCGCAGAAAGGGCAGGTTGGTGTGCTGTAAACCTTTACCTCATTTACCTTTGCCTTTGGCATGATTTCTCCCTAGTCAAGAACCCTTACCTGAACCTTGCAGAGGTCCTTGAACTTTGCGGCGTCCTGTTCTGAACCCACTATCTTTCCCCAGTGCATGGGTATTGCAACAGCAGGCTCTATGGTGTTGGCCGCCTCTGCTGCTTCTTCTGCATTCATTGTATAAGTCCCGCCCGCAGGTAGGAGTGCAACATCTATATTCTTCAGGTTATCCATCTCAGGTATCTTGTCTGTGTCTCCCGCGTGATATATGGTCTTCCCTACAATCTTTACAACAAACCCTACACCATTACCCTTCGGGTGGTATGGCTTTCCTATATTGTACGCATGAACTGCTTTTATCTCCACATCTTTTACAGATACTACATCTCCGGGCTTTACTGCCCTCATGTCGGGTATTTTTGAGGAGCAGGATTCTGGTGCGATTATTAGGGTGTCTTGTTTCTTTACAGAATTTATAGAACCAGGGTCACAATGATCGTAGTGATCGTGGGTTATCAGTATAATATCTGCCTTCTCCCCACCGGATATCTTGAATGGGTCTACGTATATAATCTTGTTATCTGCCTTGAATCTGAAGCTTGCATGACCCAGCCACTCAATATCAACATCACCTATCGTTATGTTCCTCGGCATTAGACCGCCTTCTAAACCTAAACTATTGATTAATAGAGATTTTGGATTTATAAATAGGCGAGTTCAGCGGGGATCACGAGCAGTTTACAGTCCCGTTTACAGCTCTGTCGTTTGTTGCTAGATAAATTGAATGGTAACCCTGGCTACAGTATCCTCCACAGTTGTAGCCTTCTAGTATCGTGCTTACGTTGGTGGGAGGTATGTTTACCAATTCTAAATACTGTCTTACGTCAACATCATCAACCAGAGCTGTCGTGAAGTGCTCTGTTTCCAGGTTAACTGAACCTGTGTTCTTAACAAAGACTGTCATGGAGCCGTTTGTGCAAAACAGGGTTGGTATCTCAAACAAGTATTCTGTCTGGTTTGTTCCGCACAACATGCAAAGAGCTGCTAGTCCAACAGGCAATTCTTCTGGATGAGCACAGTACCCATAACCTTCATCACAGAATGCATCAACAGTAAGGTAGGTTGATCTATTCTTTCCTAGACAGTCATCGGGGCAGTTGCATGGATTCTCATACTCTTCACAGACCTGATTACCACACTCTATACATCTTCCAACAGGACTTCCTGCCAATAAGCCGGTTTCGTAGCATTCAT
>CP070801.1:98060-100591 GCA_020343575.1 Candidatus Aenigmatarchaeota archaeon | reverse complement strand
CACAACACCGTATGCAACCTTCTTGAATATGGGCAGGAACTGTTCATCTGCCTTGGTTTTTGTCTTCTCAGCCATCTCTTGGGCATACCATGTTATGATAGCGTTTATTATCCTCACTGCAAACCAGCCAATAAATGCAGCGTATATTATGGTGAATGCAAACACTATCTCATTTGCATACGCTGCCAGGGCAGAAAGTATACCCGTGGATGTGTGGATACCAACCAGGAATATACCCAGGAATATTGGTTTGGTGATTGCCCCTAGAATAAGATCATCAAGTACAGTCTTGGTCTTTGCTGTCACATGAAGGATAGACCTCTTTATTATAAAGTTCACTATCTTCGCTATTATCAGAAATAGAACAAGGGTTATTACCACTGCCACATATTCCGTATAAACCCCGAAGTAGGGCACCAGGAATTCAAACATAGTTTTAAATATCAATCCTCTATTTAAAAGTTTGAGCCTGTACCAGGTTTAAATTTATAAACCCACAAGTTCATAGTTATCAAATATCCTAGGTGGAAGCATGGGAACGACATGGCATCTGAGGTCCAAGAGAAAACCAACCGGAGGAAGACTGGACAGGATAAGGAAGAAGAAAAAGGGTGATAGAGGCACCAGGTTCCTCGAGACAAGGATAGATAAAAGAAAAACGAAATTGTGCAAAGGCAGGGGTGGAGAAAGAAAGGCAAGGCTTCTCTCTGCTGATTACGCCAATGTTTCCAGCCCAGGAACCGACAAGATGAAAAAGGTCAAGATAATTTCTGTGAAGGAAAACCCAGCGAATCCCCACTACATAAGAAGAAACATAATCACAAGGGGAGCGATGATAGAGACAGAGATCGGACTCGCGAAGGTTACATCAAGACCAGGACAGAATGGAGTTATAAATGCGATCCTGATTGAGGAGAAAAAGTAATCGCTTTTTATTTTCCCTTAACCTCTTCCCAATACTTGAGATTATTTATACATCCTGGATCAGGACCCGCAACGTCCCCAAAGTATCCATATGCCCTTGCCCTGCAACCACCGCATATGTATTTGTATTCGCACTCGCCACAGCCCTTTATCTTGTCCCTGTCCCTCATTCTCCAAAGAACATCTGAATTCTCCCAGACTTCTTTTAGACTCTGCTCTCTTATGTTCCCAATCTTTATCGGGATAAAAACACAGGGCTGTATGTCGCCGTTGGGTTCCAGTCCGCAGTAAAGCCTTCCTGCCCCACAACCACCGATAAACTCTGTCAGGGTTTTTGTTCTTCCCTGCAGCATCTCCGTTGCCTGTTTGTTCGTGAAGTGGGTCGCAACCTCAGGACCTGAAGCGAATTCCTTCGCAATCCTTGAGTACTGTGGAGCTGTTGAGAAAACATCAAGTCTGCATCCCTTGTCGAGTAGCTTCCCGTACATAAGTTTCAGAAGCTCCTCCCTCTCCTGTGGTGTGAGGTCATCCTTTGCTATGTCCTTACCCCTTCTTGCAGGCACGTAGTTGAAGAATATCATCCTGTTCGCTTTCAGCTTGTTTTCAACGAAATCAATAAGCTTTGGGATTTTCTTGTAATTGTGATGGGTAACTGTTGTTGCAACACACGTATCCAATCCAGCCTTCACACAGTTCTTTATTCCCTGACATGTTCTCTTCCAGGCTCCCGGTACCCTCCTGAACTTGTCATGCTCCTTCTCAAAACCATCGAGGGATACCTCTATATAGTTGATCCCAGAACCCCTTAACTTTTCTGCAACTTCCTTCGTTATGAGTGTTCCGTTAGACGCAACGGATACATAGAAATCATTGTCTGATGCATATTTTGCAATCTCGAAGAAATCCTTTCTTATGAGTGGTTCACCCCCTGAAAAAGCGATAGCAACAACACCAATATCCGCGAACTGGTCTATCACAGCCTTGGCTTCCTCTGTTGTTAATTCGTCTTCTGCTGGTTTTAGTTCTGCATTTTCATAACAGTGCTTACATCTTAGGTTACACTGTTTTGTGAAATCCCACACAACAAGAAACGGTGCAGCACACAACTGGGGTTTCATTACACCGTACTTCCCGATCCCTTCCAGTATGTTTGCCAACCCTCTCCTGACTATAGGTTCCTTTAGACTCTCCTTTATCTCACTTTTGGGAACACCAAAGGATTTTGCTCCCTTGTTCAAGGCGGTTTTAACTATTCTGTATGCAACCCTGTCAGAAAAACCATATTCAACATCGTAACCAGCATATCTCTTCAGAGCGTTGTTAAGCCTACTATCATTTTCACCCTTTTTAGAAACCCACCTCAGCATTAATCTTGAAAATGGATTTCCGATCCAGTTTTTCACCATACTGGCAGCCATGTCTACCTCTGCCATAAAAACACCCTGTAGGAGAAATTAGTTTTTTGTTTTTTAAATGTTTATTCTACTGTTGGTGGTCTGAAACGGGATTTACATCTTTTCCAAGACCCTTTCCTTTGCGATCTCCAGTGCCGCATCCCTTGGATTTATGTTCTTCTCTTCCGACCTCTCCAGAACCAATCTTGTATT
>CP070801.1:93294-97960 GCA_020343575.1 Candidatus Aenigmatarchaeota archaeon | reverse complement strand
TAATGAATGGCTTTCCAGACATCTATTCCCCAAATTCATACCTGAAGTAAGACTTTTCAAGCAGTTCTGCAAGGGCCAAGATCTTTACGGTTCTGACACCAAGACCTTGGGATTCTCAGGATATCTATGCGAGCTGCTCACCATCAACTATAGAAACTTCCGTACACTTGCGGAGGCCGCGGCAAAGTGGGAGCCCGGGAAAGTTCTGATAAACCTGGAGGGGTTCAGTGGTTTTGATGATATTGATTATCTTCATAAGAAATTTCCCAAGCAGCCCCTGATAGTAGTAGACCCCGTGGATCCTGGAAGAAATGTAGCAGCTGCTGTTTCCCCAGAGAACTTCATGAAATTCGTTTTTGCCTGCAGGGAGTTTCTGAAAAAGCCATCAAGGAATTTCTTCTTCCGGAAGTCCTTCCAGATAGATTCAGAGAAACTTGAGAGGGAGATGCTTAATAGGAAGAGCAAATTCATTGGGTTTTCATTTAAAGCGCCAGACGTCATCCCTGATATTCTCTGGCCCCAGTTAAGGAGAACAGGAAAGAGGATAAGGGACATGCTGGAGGATCATGACTTCGGGGTTATGAACTGGGACGTGTGGACTAATGATTTGGATAAATGCATAATATTCTTTGAGCTGGAATCTTGGTCCCTACCGAAACATAGGAAGCTAATCGGACCCTCGATCTTCAGCAAGAGGCATATAGGTGAATTCATAGAGAAGTATAAGGACAAGGGAAGGATATGGATAGAAAACGAGTTCTGGGTAGCTGAGATCAGGAGAACCTTCCAGGAGGTCCGTCCAAAGCTGAAGGAAATCCTCACAGAGGATGAGAAAACCCTGAAAGCGAAGGGTATCGCTTCATACCTCGCGAAGGAAATAACCAAGAAGTTCGACATCCTCCAGGAGAGAGAGCTCATATCCCATGCCAGGAGATACCCAGAATTCGGGGAACTCCTGACAAATTTCTTCGAGAAGAGGGTTATTTGAAAATCTAACAAAAATTTATCCACCAAACTCCTTTCTCCACTCCTCGTATTTCTCTATATCCTTTGGTTGGGTGGTTGACTTTATTTTCTCGAATGCGGAATCGAAATCCTTCGCTTGTAGTGGTCTGTACTTGAGGGAATAGGCTTCGAGCTCCTTTACTGTCAGTTTCTCGATGTTGGGGTTTTGCTCCCTTACCATGCGTGTAATAGCTTCTTGGCAAAGACTTGCGAGATCCCGACCTGAGAAACCACCTGTTCTCTCTGTCAAGGAATTCATATCGATATTGCTCAGATCAGCTCCCTCCAAGTGAATTCTAAGGATAGCCTTCCTTGCTTTTTCATCTGGGAGCGGGACATAGATCCTCTTCTGGAACCTTGAGACAACCGCATCATCCAAGTCCCAGGGCTTGTTGGTGGCACCCATTATCAGGATTCTCTCCTCCTTGCTTGTGTTGAACCCCTCGATTTCGGTAAGAAGCTGAGCTAAAACCCTTCTTGTGGATTCATCAACATCGGAGTCTCTGCTCATTGCAACAGAATCCAGCTCATCTATGAATATCAGGCATGGTTGTGTCTTCCTTGCCTTTTCAAACAGGGCATTGATGAGTTTCTGGGACTCCCCAAAGTACTTGGAAAGAAGGGTGGGCATCCTTGCCTCAAAAAAGGTTGCGCTCAAGGTGTTTGAACTTGCCTTGGCGAGCAGGGTCTTGCCAGAGCCAGGCGGACCATAAAGAAGTATGGTCCTGGGAGCCTTTATGTACGGGGGTTTTGCCTGAACGAATGGGAGAATTATTGCTTCCCTTATATCCTTCTTCGCCTCCTCCAGACCCCCTATATCATCCCATGATATCTCGGGTTTCTGGGACACTATGAGGGTGCTAATCATTTCCTCCTGCATCTCTGGTTCGGTTTTTCCCTTTACCAACGCTTTACCAAAGGTTTCGTACTTGGAAGCGACACCAAACATCTCCTGCGCTCTCTCCGGAGGAGCGTTGTAAGCTATCCTCCTATATATCTCACTCGCCCTCAGGTAGTGTTCCGACGCTTCCTTTCTGTTCCCGTCCCTTTCGAGCCTCTTGGCTTCATCAACCTCTCTCTGCAATTCCTGCCTGAGGATGTTCTCCCTAAGGTCTCCCATAACAATCAACTATTAAGAATTCGCAAACAGGTTTTTAAGTTTTAAAGAATCGTTTCTATGCTTACTCTTCCTCTTCAACCTTCTTCTTCAGCGGGGTCTCTGCCATTTCCTTCGCTTTTTCTTTTGCAATTCTTGCAGCGGTTTCCTCATCAACCCTCTCCAGGTCATCTATTGCTTTGAGAATGTCCTGTGACTCAGAATCCATGGGGATTTCCTCTTTTGCAAAAACCCTCTTCAGCTTCTCCTTCACCTTGTCCATCTTTCCCTCTTCCAGCGCTGTCCTGACATCTGTGTCAAATAACATCTCATTAAGGTGTTCTATATCAGATTTCAGGATCTTCTCAATGAACTCATTCTTCTCCTCTGATTCATGGTGTTCTTTCATGGCCTCGAGAAGCAGAATAAGCTGGAGCCTCTTTATGAGGATGGATGCCTCCTTCTGTTTAGTTGAGGACTCTAGTCTGAATGCCTTGATCTTCTGTATGTTCAGCATCTTCATTGTGTTTGGCTGTCCCTTGGAGCTGAGCATTAACGCTCGTATTTTATCCTGGATTAGCTTTATCTCATCTGAAATCCGTTCGATTTCCTTCTCTGTCTTTACCCTTTCCTCAAGGATTTGGTCTGACTTAAGTTTGGAAAATATATCCGTCCTGAACGTGTTCTTCAGAAAACCTTTCAAATCCATGGGAAAGTTTTAGATTTTTTATTTATAAATATATGCTGCCTTCACTATTTCCCAATTACCTCTATTTAAACAATATTAACAAATTCCACGAATATTAATATAATGAAGAAAGGATTCCTTCTCTCCCTGGATACCATGATTGCAGTATCTGTATTGCTTCTGCTAGCAATATTCCTGGCTGGCATAAGCTTCACATATTACTATCCAGAACTGAAGTATCAGAGGCTCTATCTGGCAGGGAAGGATATTATGATGGTCATGGAGAAAATCAAAATCCAGGATCTGCAGGACTTGCAGACAGCTCAGGAGTGCCTGAACAAGAGCATACTAGGACAGGAGGATCTGAACAAAACCCTGCTGGAGATAATAGGAGCGTTCTGGGCAACAGGAAACCAGACCTATCAGGACTATGCAAGGAACCTCACAGAAGAAGCCTTTAATCAGACCCTACCGGAAAAGCTCAACTATGAGATCCTTATAGGAGGCACCAGCATTTACAGGAGTGGAAGCAACAACGCGAGCTTTCTCTCAAGACTCTCCACCATTGTTTCTGGTTACGAGCTAGGAAAGCCCGTTTCTGGGTGGGTTGCAAGGGCATGGGCCACGAAAATAAGAAAGAACACAACCGAGGTCTTCCCATTCCCAACAGAAGGAGCAGGCAACAGAGGAGGAAAGCTCGAGATATGGAAAAAGTTCTACCTTAATACAACCCAAATAATTAATGGAACTTTATACGTCTCAGTCCATTATGGAAGGAGTGCTGACGAGTTTGAACAAATAGTGGTTAATGGAGACAATGTCAAGAACAACATAGTATGGTTACATACCGAAGAGAGGGGATATGGGACAGGGGCATTTGGCGTTGTGAATGTAAAAGACAATCTTGTCAACGGTGAGAATGAAGTCTATCTCCGGTTCAAGAACAAGGTCTACAATGCCCACGTTCATCCTGGAATGAGACTAGAGGTCACCTACCAAACCTCTGAAATTAAAGAAGCAAACAAGACTCAGAAGCAAAGATTTTACTTTGACCACATAGAGTCCGGGGAGATTGGAAATAATGGAACCGGTGCTTGGGCAATGGTACCGTTCTATATACCTAGAAACTCAACAGTGAAGGAGGTCACCTTTCATTTAAGGGCAGAGGAGATTGAGGACCATGCAACAAAAACTGACGTTAGAGTCTATTTCAACAACACGTTATACGATCAGTTTGACCCCCCAGCGAACGGAACAGTAGACAAATATTACAACTTCACAGACCTTGCAACAGAGGGGACAAACTTCGTGCTTGTACAACTGAATTACAGAGTATACACTTTATTTGGTGTCCCAATAGATGATTTCTTCGGCGACGGTGACACCATCATATATTCACAACCCATCACAGATCCTGGCAACTCATCCTATATAGATGTCGAATATGAGCTTCCTGAAGGAAGGCTTTACTATGGTTACGTTGATATAGGCATTTCTGAAAACTTTGGCGGACCGCTGGAAAACCCCAAAACCCACATCGCGGATTTTGAGAACAACACACTTGAAAACGCCTTTCTCCATGTGGCGCAGCTGTTCAGCGAGTATGTTTCAGTGGATGTCTGGCCTGAGGGTGAATCTGCACAACGGATTTTCCAGTCACCATCAGCAAGAGCTGTGCCCTCAACCATATACATAGATCCCTTATACTTCAACACATCCAAACTTAACTACATAAAAGTTGAGGATTATGTCTGCGGGGACTGTTACATCATTCAAGAGTCTTCCTTAGAACATCATATCTGGGTTCCCTCTATGGTGAGTTATGGTGAAGTTAACGAGACAGAGCAGGGAGCAATAGATGATGCTGCTTATAGACT
>CP070801.1:88581-93194 GCA_020343575.1 Candidatus Aenigmatarchaeota archaeon | reverse complement strand
GATAATAATGATTTCCTTCAGGAGCAACAATGGCCTGAACAAGGTTATAACTTACAAGAAGGTTAGGGGAAAGAACATAGAGATTGTGAGGAGCGAGAAGGAACTGCTCAAAAGGTTCATCGGAGTTGTGAAAGAACAGAATCCTGACATAATCGTCGGGTACAATACAGACAGGTATGATTTTCTAAAGCTTAACGAGAGGTGTGAGAAATACAAGATAGAGCTTAGGATAGGAAGGGATGACAGGCATGTTGTTTTCAGGAAGAGGGGGAGAGTATCGTCTGCACAGATAAACGGCGGAGTTCATGTTGATCTGTTCGATTTCATAGAGCATATCCTAGGAAGTTCCCTGGCAACAGAAACCCTGAGTCTTGACAGAGTTGCAAAGGAGATCCTAGGGAAGGGAAAGAAAAAAGTTAAATGGAAGGAGATTGAAAAGGCATGGAAAGAGGGAAAGAGTCTGGAGAAGATTGTTGAGTACTGCAGGTGGGACTCAGAGCTGACACTGATGCTTTCCGATCATCTACTTCCACAGATATACGAACTCTGCAAAACAGTGGGCCAGATACTTTTCGATGTTTCTCGAATGACCTACTCACAGCTTGTGGAATGGTTGTTGATAAGAAATGCCTACGGGATTGAAGAAATCTCCCAGAACAGACCAAAGTACGATGAGGTTATGAGGAGGAGGAAGTATCCGGCTTACACGGGTGGTTATGTTCATGTTCCAAAAGAGGGTATACATGATAAGATTGCTCTTTTTGATTTTGCCTCACTGTATCCTACCATAACCATAACCCACAATGTCTCACCCGATACACTTAACTGTATATGCTGCAAACCAGATGATTCAAAGAAGAACAAGGTTCCTGAACAGGAACACTACTACTGTAAGAAGAAAATCGGGTTCATACCCAAGATCATAAAAGAGCTTTTGGATAAAAGGAATGAAATTAAGAAGTAAATGAACAGGGCGAAACATGGGACCATTAAATACAAGGACTTTGACAACAGGCAGTACGCCCTGAAAGTCCTGACGAACGCCATATATGGTTACTATGCGTTTGCAGGATCCAGGTGGTACTCAAGGGTTTGTGCGGAATCCATAACAGCATGGGGGAGGTTTTACATAAAAAAGGTCATATCAATGGCTGAGAGGATGAAGTATATGGTTATCTATGGTGATACGGATTCGCTCTTTTTGAAGGTGAGGAGCAAGAAGCGTGCAACTGATTTCCTGAAGAGGGTTAACAGATCCCTACCCGGGATAATGGAACTGGATTTCAGAGATCTTTACAGATCCGGAATATTTGTTCTAGGGAAGACCGGAGTTGCTGCAAAGAAGCGTTACGCATTGATAGATTTTGATGGGAAGATAACTATAAGGGGATTTGAGAAGGTTAGAAGGGACTGGGCCAAAATTGCGAAAGATACACAAGAAAATGTCCTGCTTGCAGTTCTGAAGGACAAGTCTCCAAAGAAGGCAGTAAAAATCGTAAAGAAAACCATAGACGATATTCAGCGTAACAGGGTTGACATGGATGATCTGATTATATATTCCCAGGTTACCAGGCCCCTGTCCAAGTATGAACAAATAGGACCACATGTTGTTGCTGCAAGAAAGGCTAGGGAGAGAGGAAGGGTTATCAAAGAGGGTTCAACCATAAGCTTTGTAATAACCAGGGGTTCAGGCTCCATCTCAACGAGGGCAGAGCCCGCTGAGGATGCAAAAAACTACGATCCTGACTACTACATATACCACCAGGTGATTCCCGCTGCACTGCGAATTCTCTCAGGACTGGGATACACAGAAGAAAACTTCAAAAAAGATGTCGATAAGAAGGCTCAAGTATCGATTACAAAGTTTGTGAAGTGAACGTTTTTATCTCATTGGGATAATTATCTTCATGGCTAAAAGGGCATTTCTTATACATGGATGGGAGGGATATCCAGAAGAAAGTTGGAGACCATGGCTAAGGGACATGCTAAAAGAAAAGGGCTTTACTGTCATTAATCCTGCCATGCCCGATACAGATCACCCCAAGATGAACGAGTGGTTGGAATTCCTAATCAAGACCGTTAGTAATCCGAATAAGGATTGTTATTTCGTGGGTCACAGCCTGGGTTGTATAACAATCCTCAGGTATCTGGAAACTCTGGAAGAGGGTCAGGAGATTGGTGGCGCTGTTCTGGTTGCCGGCTTCTGTGACAACTTGGGATATGAGGAGATAAACAGCTTTTTTGAAAAGCCCATTGACTGGGACAAAATAAATTCCCACTGTAAAAAATTCATCGCCATAAATTCGGATAATGATCCTTATGTACCGTTAAAACATGCTGACATCTTTAAAGAGAAGTTGGGTGCTGAAGTGTTGATCAAGCATAACATGAAGCATTTCAGCGTGGATGATGGTATAAACGAACTTGCTGTTGCACTAGAAGCTGTCCTTAAGATATCCAAATGATCATGCCCAGCCAAATACCTGAACTACCCAGGCAACTGAGTAGGATCCTGCCCAGGCGATTAAAACGTTGATTATTATTTTTCCTATGAGGGTTGCCAGGAAGAATTTTTTCAGGTTGTATTTAATGACTCCGCAGAGTATTCCTATTATGTCATATGGTATTGGGGTTGCTGCGAAGATAATTATAACTGGGAACACTCCTCTTTTCTCTGACCATCTCTTTGCCTTGGTAAACCACTTCCGGTTCCTTTTCTTCAGAAGCTCTCTTCCACCTCTTCCAAGCAGATATCCAGTGAGCTCCCCTATCGCAGCTCCCACACCAGCAACAACACCAACCAGCCATGGATCTAGTACAGCGCCTAAAACAAAAACCACTGCAAAACTAGGTATAGGGAAGAATATTGTGGCGTTTCCTATTATGCTTACCAGAAAGATTCCCAAGTAGCCCCAGGTTATCGCAAACCCCTGGGACCATAATATGAACTGCGATACCAGAGAAAGTAAATCCATATAATACTTTTATTGCTTCTCGGATTTATAGTAATGTAAAGGTTGATAATATGGTCGTGGAGACAAAAATAATCAGTGTGAAATCAAAGGCAGAAACGGATATAATAAACATAACAGATCAGGTTTCCCGTGTAGTCAAGGAATCCAAGGTCAAGAACGGGATTGTTAACATATTCGTATCGGGTTCCACTGCATCTGTATCGACCATCGAGTTCGAGCCGAATCTTGTAAAGGATTTCGAGGATGCAATGGAGAGACTGGTCCCCTCGGATATAAAATATAGACATACAGAAACCTGGGGTGACGACAATGGGAAATCACATGTCAGGGCGACTCTGGTTCAGCCGGGTCTGACCGTTCCCTTCCGTGACAAAAAACTCATGCTCGGGACATGGCAGCAGATCGTGGTCTTGGATTTCGATGTCCCTGCCAGAACAAGGGAAGTCATTCTTCAGATTATTGGAGAGTGAAGTAAACCCTTCGGTTGTTTTTGCCCTTGTTTTCTGCCCTCTCGAACTTTATCTCTCCTATTTCCTTCAGACTCTTCACATGAGTCCCACCGTCCGCCTCCTTAATCAGGCCAACTATGTCAACTATTCTTATATTCTTGACTGAGGGTGGGAGCATGGATTCTGGGTCCACACCCGCAAGTTTGAAGAGGCTTTTATCCTTGATGGCTTCCTCTCGAGGCACATAGGATACCTTTATCGGAAGATCCTTCTTTATGAAGTCATTGGACATTTTAATGTACTCGATAAGTTTTTCCTTGTCAAAATCCTCAAGGTTCAAGTCAACCCTGGAGTGATCTGTTCCCAGCTGGTTCCCTGTGATAAGGGCACCTGTTTCGTTCTCTATCACTCCGCTGAGAACGTGAGCAGCAGTATGCATCCTCATCAGGCGATATCTCCTGTCCCAGTCTATTCTGCATTTCACCTTCTCCCCTTCCTTTAATCCCTCGTTATCAACTTCGTGGGAGATGTTCCCTCCAAATTTTCCAACAAAGACAACCTTGAAAACCATACCGTCAGAGACTCTCACCATCTCTCCAGTATCCCATGGTTGCCCGCCTGACTTGGGATAGAAGGCTGTTTTGTCTAGAACGATGAACTTCTTATCTGCTTTCGCTACTTCTGTCTCCCACTCTTTCATGTAGGAGTCATCTAAATAAAGAGCGTCTCCGGTCATAATCTATAAATTAAAAACAATGATATATAAATCTATGGACTTCAGAAATGTTGCTATAAAGGTAGTGAAGGAATCCGGGAAGGTTTTGAATGAGAATTTTGGTCACGTTAAGGGGATTCGTATAAAGATGGGTGACTGGAGAGAACTCGTCACTGATGTTGACATGAAGGCTAACGACATCATAATCCAGATGCTAAAGGAGAACTTCCCTGATCATGGAATAGTTTCAGAGGAAAGCGAACCCATCGAGGGAAATGATTACAAATGGTATGTTGACCCACTAGACGGCACGACCAACTACACCCTCGGCATCCCATTCAGTGCGACATGTGTGGGTCTTGTTTTAAGAGGAACACCCATACTGGGGGTTGTTTTCAACCCAATGATGAATGAACTCTTCGTTGGCGAGGACGGTAAGGGAGCTACACTCAACGGAGAGAAGATTCAGGTGTC
>CP070801.1:82357-88481 GCA_020343575.1 Candidatus Aenigmatarchaeota archaeon | reverse complement strand
CTACGATAACGACATCCAAGCGGATTCGCCTTACTCCTATGCACCCTGGCAAGTCACCAAGAGGATAACCTCTCAAAACAAGGACTTCGACGGAGCTATCATCTTCGTTTTCCAGACGCAAACCCCTGTCAAGTCCAAACCCCTCGACAGAAAATCCATCATCATAGAAAGGGATGGAAGCATCTTGGACAACTGGATATACGATTCAGTCTCCCATCAGATCGTAGTGTTCGACCAGGAAATAGACTCGCTCACCACAGCGGAATACATATTGTGCTTCGACTTCCAGCAACCAGAGGATGTGGTCATTAACTTTGCAGTCGATAACTTATTGGCATTCTTCATTATGGGATTGGTGATGTCGATATTCTCATTCCCTCATTGGTACAAGAAGAAAGAGAAGGATAGAGGATGGTGGGAGATCGGTTCATTGATAATCACGATACTTGGGATCATCGTCATGTTAGTTGCTGTGTTCCTTTGGGTCAGTTAAGTATCATAATTGTATTCAATTTTCATTCCTATATATAATATAAATAATATTATACAGCGGGGGATTTTCCACAGAGGGGTATGTGTTCTCTCCCATCGGTAGCTTCGTAGGGAATCCAATTCTTCCCTATCTTCTTGAAGAAGATTTGAGTTCCACATTTCTTGCAGACCTTTATCTCCGAGCCAAAGGTCATCCTTTTCATATCGTAGGCTTTCTTCTCCTTCTTCTTGTGCTCATCGTAGATTGCCTCAAAACCCTTCGGAACTGGTGGATACTCGTTGAATCCTCTCCACTCCCACCATGTACCATCCTTGATCTTTGGGTTCTCAAATTCTCTCCACAATGCCTCTCGAATTGTGACCTTTCCCCTTATCTCAGGAATCCACACCCAATATTTGGCTCGGAATTTCCGTAGGTAGGGATCGATAACCTCCTTTCGTGGTATGCACATCCAAATGATTTTCCGTTTGAACCGACCCTCTATCATCTCCTCGACAAGCTGGATCGATTCAGTATGGCTGTGTTTCCTATTGAACAACTGAGCAACCGCTTCATCAAGGATTATGTTCTGACCGGGTGAATCCTCTCTCCAAAGTCTCCAAAAGTGATCTATGTCGTAGAACACACAATGCTTCTCAATCCTGAATTTCGAATCAATGTGGTGCGACATCCACTGAGCAAAACCACTTTTCCCAGAACCTTCGGGACCAGTCACCAGAATGATGCAATCGTACTTCTGGATTATCCTTGATTTGATGACATATGAGAAATCATTCAGCGACCAACTTTCGCCAAGGGCCTCAATCTGTCTCGGGGATTCCTCGAAGCTCCTCATACTTCTCATCGATCACTGCTCTTGGAATGTCAAACTGTTGTGAAACTGGCTTCTCTGCCCAATTACCCTTCTTCTCCCCAATTGCCCAAGCCAAAATACTCATAAATTCAAATATCTGATCCTTCTTCAGTCCGACCCCTTTGGCAATATTTACTCGCCTCACCAATTCTTCATGTAGCTCATAATCCTCTCTGTTCTCTGTCGCACCAATAAGGTCACAGAGCATTCCATAGAAACCATAGTATATTTGATTCTTATAATAGACTTTGAGATACCATTTTGGATGTGTTGCCATGATGTATTCATAATTCATCTTCTTCTCTTCTAGTTGTCTGAGCAATCGCCAATCGCCTCTATGTGGTTCAAGTGATCTACCTAATCTTATCCTTCCTGGAACATCACTTCTCCTTTTTCGAGGAATTTTGACTGTCTCTCTTCTCTCTTCTGTATTGAATACATCAGCTTTTCTCAGTTTCTCTTTAATTGTGCTCAGTCTCTATCCCTGTCGTAGTAACCTCTCCGTTCTGGAAACCTCTCAACTTCATCGACTCCAGATGTATCTCTGAATTGATCTGCATAACTCCAAGTTGTTTCTCCCGCAGCTTCGAGAGCAGCACTTAGATGATATGACCTCAATCTTGCATCGTCAAGCTCTTTCTGGAAATCAGGAGGTCGGTAATCGTGAACTGGACCAATCCAAGGATATGCAACCGTTGAAATGAGGGCGTATGAATAATCTTGGAAATATGGTCTGTCTCTCTCAAGTCCCTTTACTATTTCGGATTTCATCTTCTCACGTGGAGTTGCACTGAAATCACCAAAGAGCAGATAATCCGAACCATGCCAGATTCCAGCCTTTCCTGGCAATTCCGAGCTTTGAGGTATCCGACCATTGTTCCTCATAAGTGATACATAGATGGGGAACAATTCGATATCCCACTCTTTCTTGATGGGACTCGGTTTCTGTGTCTTTGGGTCGATTATCTTCATATGCTCGTCCTTTGGAAGAATCTCACCATCTATGTCCATTATCATCCTTACTTTCTGAATCCTCTCGATTGCATCCAATCTTTCCCTTTTCACCCTGTTGAATGTATCGATTGGTGTTTTCCAATCAGGTCCGAGTTCCAAACCCTTGGGATTGAACCTTCTTTCCGACCCAGCAACATTCGCTGATATGTATGGTTTCGTTCTCCCACCATGAGCCTTCCACCAGTTTATTACGCCATGCGTCCTTATGTTCTCTTGTATCCAAGTAAGTCTATACCCCTCTATATCCCGGACACTACATTCGACCCAATCAAAGAACTCAAGATTTACTGGGGCAAATTTATATGGTCCAGCTTTTACATGGAGTCCGCTTTTCTCCGTTCCCCAAAACAATGTCACTCCAATATTCAATAGCAAAAGACCCAATACCATTCCCCAACACAATAGCACCCACCAGTCAGCACCAGTAAGCCAGTAGTATCCAAATGCGATTATGGAAATGCCAACACCAACCGTACTTGCAGTTGCCAAAAAGAGCGTGGAATCCAGCGGGTCACCCTCTCCCTCGATCTCTCTCTTTACCTTACGCCTTCGTCTGTCTCTCCTTGACCAAAAGCTACCCTGATTCTGTCTTGATCGTTCCACCAAACGGCCTCACCGAATCCCAATCTTCTCCACCATACAACAGTCGTTGCTCATCCTCATAGCTCATGTGTGGATGCCACAACCCCTTTCGAGCCAATGCTTCTATGTATTCTTCTTTCGCCTCCTCTTTCAAAGGTGCTAGATGTTGATTCTCGACAGTGAGCTTTCTTATCGTCGTGTTCCACCTCTCAAGCCTTCTTTTCTTTCCAGCCTCCGACCAGTTGTATTTCTCTGCAAACCTATCCACATTCTCAATCCAAGCGTCGCAATCGTCAATCTCCTCAACATTGTCGAATATCAGCCGATAGAGTTCATTGAACTTCTTTCTCGCAACCATGAGGGAGTCACGCCTTCCAGCCTTACTCGTTCCAACCCTCTCCCATCCGAACTTGAATCTATCAGTGATATAGGTGATCGTACTGTCCCAGAACGTCTTTTCCCCTGTGATCTCCGCTCTCCTCTTTGAACTCATAATGCTGTAAACTAGAACAATGAAGGCGATGGCAGTAATGAAGCTTATCGCCATTGTGATGACGGTACGCAACATAAACCTGAAATTCTCCTCTATTGCCAACATCAAGTTCCAGAGGTCTTGGTCGTTCATCTTCAACAGAAACTTAACCTCAGCGGTGTTGTTGTATTCGTCATTGATGTAGATTGTCCATGCACCCGGTTTCATTGAGGATGTCGGAAACGCTCCCTCCCAGGTTCCATTGACATCGGTAACTTCTGAATACTCAAATACCGCTAGTCCACTGGTGACGAGCATATGAATTCTTCTCCCAGGAGGACCGCTTATGTTGTATTTGACTATCTCATCCCGGACATACCAATCATCCTCAATCTCGATGCTGATAAGCGACTCATCATCCGCACTGGCGTTGAAACTGAACGGTATGGCGAACAACAAGACAAGTAAAACGCTAAGTCTTTTCATCCATCAACTTCTCCTCTCTCAACAACTCCTCGACAACCTTATTTGTTTGTTCAAATCTTCCCAGAGGCCTGAGGTCTTTCTTTGCCTTACCCCACATCTTGATAAGACGACGATGGCCTAAAGGCTGTCTCAACTTAATGCTCCCTGCATAACCATCCCCATTCTCCTTCTGATGTTTGACTCCTCTCTTATGAACTCTAACCACAAGATTCTCAAGAAAACTTTCCATCCAATCTGTTCCTTTCTTTTCCTCAAGTTCCAGAAGACGATCCCTCAATGTTCTTCTGATGATAATCTTATCCTCAAAAGTGTCACGTTTGTGTTTTTCTTCAATTTTGAATGCTTTCTGTTTCATTCCAGTATTGGAGTATCTATATAATAAATAGGGTATAAAATAGTTTTCACTACTACCGAAAAATCGTTTTCTGGGTTATTATAACAACATCTCTATTTTTATACAACCTGAGAGCACTCTGATTCGGGTGGCGAGGTGGGCCACCTTAAAGATACCAATAAGTCGTAGGAGGACGACAAAAAGTGTTTGGAGAGATAATGGACCCCTTGATGGCTGTATTCCTTATCATCGGTATATGGGTGTTGGGATTCTTCCTGATCAAGGGTTTCAAGCTCGGAAGTACCGCTAAGACCATCTTTGCCATTCCAATAGCACTACTCGCAATCATCGCACTCGGTGGATTCGCAGAACAAGCCAACATCGGATTCGGTGGTGGGAACCTACCACGAGACATCTATCTGAGGGCAGCGGATGCCACATGGCAACTTGACACAAACCTCGATTCCACAGCGGGTAACTGGGAGGACACGATACACACAGACGTTGATCTATGGGCAGCAACCGGAAACGGAACCTGTGATGACTCTGAACTGAAGTGTACCGCTAACATCGAATTCGTGTATTCGACTGGTGGAGTAACCGATCCGTTGTTCCCCAATGAATACCTGATCGATGTCGTGGTCAAGAACACCAATGATGCTTTCCCAGAGGGAATAGCTGCTTGTGACAACGGTTGTTGGCCACTCGTGGCTTCAATGGGATCAGTACCCTACACCTACAACACAACCGATGGAAACAGTCTGCCAGTCGTGGACATGAACAACGATTACTTGTGGAACGCCTACTTTGACGACGCTGACGGGAATCCCTGGAGGATAGTTGAACACAGGGATTACAATCTCGGACTATTCAGACCCGGACAATCCCAGACAGTGAGAATCGGGGTTGTCGGCGAACCATACGCATTCGGAGCGGGTGGATTGGCAGTTTACGACAGCTTCAGCCTATACTTCACAATGGGTGGACAGACTGTCGAGCTTGAGATGCTGATAACCATCCTGGGTTAATCCCACCCTTTCTTCATTTTTTGTCGCCTCAGACAAAAAGAGGTAGAAAGTGGGAGGAGTACCAGTCCCTTGGACCATCAAGATGATCGTTTCGGTCATCCTTGACGTAATCGATATGCTACTGGTTCCGCTGGACTTCATCTGTCTGGGTGATGTCTATGACATCGCTATGGCAGTGTTCGGCCTGATCCTGTGGGGTCCGATTGGTATGTTGGCTGCGTGGGAGGTCATAGGGTTCGGTCCTCTAGCACCGCTTGATTTGGTTCCCACCATGACGCTCATTGGTCTGACACAAAGAGGGAAAGAATGATAGGAATGCTCTTCTCCGCACTGGTTCTACTCCTTGTCCTAATGGTAGGTCTAGCTGTGATGAAAGCCTACCCAAATTCGATTTTCAAGTGGATCGCTCTGATCGTGATTGCCATCGTTCTCTTGGTCTTTGTCTTTGAACTCCTTGGCTTCTTGACGATTCTTCTATTCACGATAGGAAAAGGAGGAAAAGAATGCTTGAAACATTAGGTCTGCTAGGTACGTTCCTGGTCTTTCTGATAGCGGGGGTATTCCTCTTGCTCATCGCAAGGAACGCAATAAGCGGACCCTTCAGAACCATCATGCTGATAATTGGCATCGGTGTGCTTCTTTGGGGTTTCATCGGGTACGGCCTACCAGCGTTTGGGGTGTTGTAGTTGGCTGTCGAGGAAATCTGTGGAGGACTCTGTGGGAGTCTGGCCATACTCACCTTCTTTGCCACCTATCTCACACTCTACATCTGGAGGAGAAAACAATGTTCAAGAAGATCATCGTGTTGATAGTCGCCGTAGTCGTGGTCGGAATAGGTCTTTGGTTGCTGTATCCGCAGCTT
>CP070801.1:79449-82257 GCA_020343575.1 Candidatus Aenigmatarchaeota archaeon | reverse complement strand
CACAATAATGACAGCGAACCATTAAAGATCCTTTATCCAAGACCCTGTATATACCAGGTGCCTCATAATTCGCTATGCAATTTGTATTTCCACACTCAATCAAACCCGTATGAAGTTCATCACCCATACAATCCCTTGCAGTTCTTTTTTGGGACCTTTCACCACCTTCAATCCAATTAACAGTAAGACCTTGCTGAATCACTGCAATCTCACCTAACGCATCGCTACCCGATTCTAAATGCACACCTTCAAGTTTCACAAAATCCTTTTTGCCCATGCGAGAACTATCCACACCCTCTCCTGTGTAGACAGGACATATCGTACCTTCTGACCAAACCCTATTTTTAATAACAGCGGATACTGCCGAACCAAGCCCTGGTTTTATGTGATCAAAAACCATACCATACTCAATAGCACGAACTGCTTTATCACCCATCTAACCACCAGTCATTAAACTGGGAATATAGGATTCCCATCCTTGCGTAAACACCGTTCTCTGCCTGCTCATCATACCAGCAATACGGTGTTTCCTCAACATCATCTGTTATACACGGAGCTTTCATATCCTTTGGTAAGGGATGCATAACTATGAAATTTTCTTTAGGCTTTGCCCAGTTTATAATACCCTTTGTTAGAACAATACGCCCCCTAACCTCTTTCCTCATTAAATCCCCATCAGTTGTCCCTTCCCTTGCCCACCTCTCCTCCTGGTTTCTTGAGCCATAAGCAATGTCTGCTTCATGGATAATGTCAGGAAACTTTGAAGGATCATAGCATTCTTCAAATCTGGCCCCAACACCCTTAAGATAGTCCTTTACATGATCAGGCATGGATACCGCAGGATGAGAGAGGAAAATGAAACTATTACCTTCAAAAAGTGACATTGGGTAAACCAGTCTTGTTGTTCTTCCATATCTCAGATCCCCGAAAAATACTATATTCAAACCTTTCAGTTTCCCCTTTTTTTCATTAATAGTAAATATGTCCATCAGGTTCTGTGTGGGGTGCTCATTATTGCCATCACCCCCGTTTATAACCCATGCTTTATTCACAATATCGGTTGCATACCTAGCAGAACCATCTCTAGGATGCCTTAATACTATAACATCAGCACCATACCTTTCGTACATACGTAGTGTGGATGCCAGGCTTTCCCCTTTCTTGGCAGATGTCCCTTCTGTACTTCTAAAACCAAGATCTGCCTCACCACCCAACCTTCTCATGGCTTCACCATGGGTTTCAAATGTTCTTGTACTGGCAGAATAGAATAGTCTTGCCATCTTCTTGTTTTCCAATTCAGTAGCATAATCCGCTTGATTGCCCTTTATACGTTCTGTTATATCAACAAAACCAAGAAGGTCTTCTTGAGAGAAATCGCGTATTGACACAACATGTCTATTGTCTTTATCCTTGAACATCTCAATCTTTAAATCATTGGAAGTAAATTTTATATAGACATGTGTTTTTTATGACTCCGGAGGAAGGCCAGTTTGCGCTGCGCACAGCGCGGGAGGTTATTGAGAAATGGGTAAGGAAAGGGGAGAAGATAAGGGTAGATAAATATCCGGAATCCTTTGGAGATAAAAGGGGTGTTTTTGTTTCAGTACATACATATCCGAAAAGAGAGCTCAGGGGATGTATTGGATACCCTGAACCTGTCATGCCGCTTATAGACGCGCTTGTCTCTGCTGCGATATCAGCAACACATGACCCCAGATTTCCTGTATTAAAAAGGACAGAGCTCCCCAACATAGTTATAGAGGTTTCCATCCTGACCAAACCCAAGGAGATAAATGTTGAAAACCCCAGTGAATATCCTAAAAAGGTTGTGATAGGAAAGGATGGTTTGATTGTAAGGAAAAGGCATTTTTCAGGCCTTCTCTTACCACAGGTTGCAGAGGGATGGAAATGGAACCCTGAGGAATTCCTTATGCAAACATGCGCAAAGGCAGGCCTGCCTCCTGATGAATGGAGGAGTGGCTTGTGTAAGATCTACAGCTTCCGCTCCCAGATATTCAGTGAGAATAGGCCCCCATATTAGAATATCTTGAACCCGCTCGGTTTTATCCCGTCCTGCACGAGCATAAACTTGACAGAACCGCCTTCTGGTAATGACCTGTGCTTTATCACTGTAGCCTTTCTTTCTGATGTCCTGCCTGTCTTCTCAAGGTAAACAATGGCCTTTGACCAGTACCGGATGGCATCCCCACCCACAACATCATATGAACCATCACCCCAGGACCTGAATGCATGAGCTGTTATTATAACAGGTATGTTATTCTCCCTTGCCAGCACGGATAGTATGGAGAGCTGCTTGGAGAGCTCCCTGTTTGCTGCCATTACAGCATCATTCTCAGGTCTTTTCCTTCCTTCCTTTACCTCTGCACATTCAACCCTGTACAGGGCCACTGATGAGTCAAGGACTACAAGATTCGGCTTCCTTTCTCTAATACCCCTAACAACACCAGTCTGTTCCTTTAGGGATTTCGGTTCAACAAGCTCTATACCCTTCAGGACCTCACCATAATCATTAGGAGCTATCTGTTTCAGCCTCTCCAGGGAGAAACCACCCTCTGTATCAATGAAAATAACCCTTCCACCCTTCCTTGCACAATCCGCTGCAACCAGAAGACACAGGTTGGTCTTGCCTGTCCCAGGTGCTCCATAGAAATTGGTTATTGCCTTTGACTCCAGACCCCTCATAAGCGAACCCAGAGGATGTGGCAGACTTATATTATTCATGTTTACCCCATAACTAATTCTTGGTCTTCAAATTTAAATTAGCAAATCGAAAAGATTGATATGGAT
>CP070801.1:76291-79349 GCA_020343575.1 Candidatus Aenigmatarchaeota archaeon | reverse complement strand
GCTAAGAACACTTGTAGACAACATAGACAACCTGTCAGTTATCATGGCAGGTCTGCCTGTATTTGAAAACATACTGAAGAGCAACCTTGAGACCTTCTCAAGAAGGATAAACACCAAGACGGATTTGGGGAACCTCACGAAGGCAGAGACAAGGGAGCTAGTCAAGAAAAGGATTGAAAACGCAGGTGGTGAGGATATAAGACCCTTCACATCACGAACAATAGAGTATATTTATGAGAGAACAGGGGGCTTTCCCAGGGAGGTTATAAGGCTTTGCAACGACCTGGCATACAAAGCCCTGAGGAGCAACATATCCACAATAGACACGGATTTTCTGAAGGAAACAGAAGCCCCGGTAACCAGGTTATCCCTTGAGACAGTAGAATCACTCCCTGAGCGGCAGAAACTCATACTTGACGCCCTCTCGAAGGGAGAACAGTTCACACCATCTGAGATAGTATCGGAAATGGGTGATGAGGTTTACAAGAACAGGGAGAATGCAATACGTTCTGTGAACAACCTTCTTAGAAGGCTGATGAAGGATGGTTTTGTTGAGAGAAAACGTGTAGGGAAAACCTACAAGTATGCGATATCTAGTAAGTTCAGAACACTGATGGTGGAAGCCTAAATCAATAACTTTAAATAGCTTAATATCAATTGTATTCTATAATTTGTGACTTGTAAATAAATTCAGGAGGTGCTTTTATGGCTGAAGAGAGATTGAGAAGCAAGGAACTGATCGGTAAGGTCCTGATTTCTGAGGAAACCGGCAAGAAGTTTGGAATTATAGGGGACATAGATTATGTTACGGAATCCGGCGAGCTTATAAACCTCGCTCTGGTAGAAGCCACTGCGCACACATCCAACATGAACCTGCAGCAGGATGAGAAGAGCAGGATGCTTGTTCCCTTTTCAGCAGTAAAATCAGTTGGGGACTTTGTGATCGTTAGCGAGAAAGACATTATTTAATCCCCCTTCCTTTTTGATATTATTTTTACCTGTTTCTATGCCAATTTATAATCAAGAAACCTCAAATTATAGATATGAAAAAGATTTTCCTAATCGGGTTTGCATTGTTTCTGGCTCTGATCAATTCTGCAAACGCACTTGTTGAGATATCCCCTGCATCAGAAGACCTCAGCATATACTCAGACACAGAATACGTCTTTGATGTTGACATAAGCGGGGTTGACAATGTTTACGGCTTTCAGTTCGATATTCTCTATGACCCCGGGGTTTTTGAAATAACCGATCCCGCAGACGTTACCAAGGGAACCTTCCTGAATAGGAACGGACAGGACCAGGACACATGCACCAACGCAGACGTTTTAGTGCCCGGAATAATAGATAATTATGCATGCTCGCGCATGGGTTCCGGAAGCGTCAGCGGAAACGGGACCCTCGCCACGGTCAGACTTACAATAAAACAGTCAGCAGTGACACCCAACACAAGCAGCATCCAGCTTTCCAATGTTAAAACCTCGGACATAAACAGCCAGCCACTGGACAATACATCACAGAACGGAACCGCGAATGTTTACGAGTGCCTGTATGGTGAAACAAGAACCTGTCTTGGAGGAACCAGAACCTGCACAACAGGGAACATCTGGGGCAGCTGCCAGACAACAAGTAACGGTGGAGGTCCTCCACCGCCTCCGGGAGGAGTTCCACCACCACCGAGCAATGGGGAGAATGGCGACGGTGAAACGCCCCAGGGAGATATAGACGAGGACGGATGTGTTGATATCGATGACCTCCTTTTGGTTGCTGCGAACTTCGGACTCACATCAGGCTTTGACCCAGAAGCAGACCTTGACGGCAACGGAAAGATAGACATATTCGACCTTGTTATAGTGGCGCTGGATTTCGGCAAGGGTCCGGACTGTTAACACAGATGCTAATTTATTTAAAAGACTAAAAAATAAAGCATGAAAAAATTATATTTAGTAGCTGCGCTGGTTATTCCGGTTCTTCTATCACCATCTATAGTTTACTCTGCCCCAGAAGTTACCTTTTTCGATGTTCAGCCAAGAAATACCACAGAGTCTATAACAGCACAATGGACAGTGACAGATGACCAGGAGTTGGGGATGGTAGAGCTGTTGCGTACAGAGGATGATAACGGACAGCCAAATGCAAGCAGATGGTACACGCTCCTTGGAAAGAGCCAGCTAGTAAACGGAACCATGGATTCCGGCAGCTTCACAGACACCCCGCCCGGGGGAAGATTCTGGTATCTCCTGAACGTGACTGACAACGAAAGCAACTGGAATCAGTCACAGGCAATCATGATTACCAGAAGTGTGGTTATCAGGAGCGGATACAATGTTTCAGGTGATATAAATAATGATGGTTTTGTGAATATCATGGACCTGAGTATTATTAGTTTAAATTTTGGCAAAATACAAACAGACCAGGACTGGAACGATACTGCTGACTTAATACCAGACGGTGAGATTGATATATACGATTTGGTTTACATATGCAGCAGGTTTACCACTGCAAATATAGCGGCTTCTCTCATACCTTCATCAGGAGGTACAGGCACAATAGTGAGCGTCCCTGTTCTGATAAACGGAAACCAGCAAAATATAACAGCCTTCGGGATATACAACTTCACTTATAACACCAGCATGTTTAGCTACCAGAACGTGACCAGAGGAACCCTCACAACAGACTGGTTTGCAGTGGATGGGAACGAAGTCTTCCCCGGGAACGTGATAAGCGGAGGGTTTGCAGGAGCTGCTGAACCGATTCCGACGGGAAGCAGCGGGAGCATCGAAACATTCAATTTAATAGTAACCTGCAGCGGATGCAGCAATGGGCAACAGAGCCAGATATGTATTTTTAATTATATAGACCATATCGAAGGAATGACGCCTGAACCCTCCTGCACCACATTCACCTTTACCTGATTTATAACCGAAAAACCCAATATTAAATCATGAGGGGGATTTTAATCGGGTTTGGTTTCTTATATGGAAAAAATAAAAATAATTATGTTGTATATTAACGCTAAAATTGAAAAATTAGGCTCAATATTTCTAATATTGTTATT
>CP070801.1:72445-76191 GCA_020343575.1 Candidatus Aenigmatarchaeota archaeon | reverse complement strand
TACTTTGCTCCCTTGGAGAAATACATTGAGTTTCCGAATCTTAAGAAAGCGTACAGGGTCATTCTCTCGGAGAGGTATGTGAACCTTGAAGAGGGAACCGGTCTGGTCCACACTGCACCGGGGCATGGTAAGGAGGACTTTGATGAGGGAACAAAGCATGGCCTCCCTGTTGTATGCCCTGTTGAGATAAGCGGTCTGATGACAAAGGAGGCTGGAAAATACGCAGGTAAGAGGGCAAGGGAGGTGGACCAGGAGATAGTGAAGGATCTTGAGGAACTTGGCCTTCTGGTTTACAAGCATCCTTACACTCATGATTATCCAATATGCTGGAGATGTGATACTCCGCTGTTAATGATAAACGTTCCGCAGTGGTTCTTCAGGGTAACTGCAATAAGGAAAAAGCTCCTTCGAGAGAACAAAAAGGTAAAGTGGATACCCAAGTGGGCAGGTGAGAGATTTAAGGACTGGCTCGAGAACCTCTCTGACTGGCCTGTTTCGAGACAGAGGTACTGGGGAATACCTCTTCCAATATGGGAATGTGAATGTGGCGAGAAAGAGGTTATAGGGTCTTTTTCTGAGTTGAAGAAAAAATCCGGTCTCAAGAAGGAGATAGATTTCCACAGACCAGAAATAGATAACGTCAAGATAAAATGCAAATGTGGAAAGGAGGTGACAAGGGTTAAGGATGTTCTGGATGTATGGTTCGATTCCGGTGTGTGTACATGGGCTTCCTTGGGCTATCCAAGGAAGAAGGGTCTTTTCAAAAAGATGTGGCCGTCTGATTTCCAGACCGAGGGACCAGACCAGTTCAGGGGCTGGTGGAACTCCCAGATGATAACATCTGTTTTAACCTTTAACAGGTCTCCATTCAAGAACATCCTTCTACATGGGTTTGTGCTGGATGCCAAGGGACTGAAGATGTCTAAATCCAAAGGGAACGTGGTCAAGCCAAAGGACGTTGTGGATAAATATGGAAGGGATGTTCTCAGATTCTACCTGGTAAGCTCTGCTCTATGGAACGATTTCTACTTCAACTGGGAGGGAGCGAAGGATACGAGCAGGCTCTTCAACATATTCTGGAATGTTTACCAGTTCATTGATACGTATGTCCCTAAAAAGCGAATGAAGAAGCCAGAACTGGAGATGGAGGACAAGTGGATACTTAGCAGGCTGAACAATCTTTTGGATAAAGGAAAAGAGATGGAAGAATACATGGTGCACAGGTTTGCCAAGGAGATTGAGGACTTCATCCTTAACGATTTCTCCAGATGGTACATAAAGATAGTCAGAGACAGGGTTTCTCCCAGTTACGAGGGAAAGGATAAAAAGTCCGCTCAGTACACGCTTCTTGAGGTTATGGAGAACCTTCTGAGGGCTCTTGCTCCTGTTTCGCCTTTCATAACAGACTACGTTTACAGGGACATGTTTTCTGGGAAATCCGTCCACATGTGCGACTGGCCCAAACCAAACAAGAAGTTAATAAACAAATCGCTTGAAAAGAACATGGAAACTGTGAAGAAGATATTTGAGGCTGCAAGTTCCCTTAGACAGGATAAGAAGTTGAAACTGAGGTGGCCTGTAGATAAAATGTTTATAAGAATTGAAAAACCGCTTCGGAATCTCGAAGGTGTTATAAAGAATGTATGCAATGTAAGGGGGATTGTCTGGGTAAAGAGGATATCAGGCAAGACGAAGGAGTTTGATGGTGGTAAGATCGCTCTGGGTAAGGTCCTCTCGGACGAGAAACTGATAAGGGAGTTCAGCAGACGTGTCCAGGTCATGAGGAAGAAAGAGAAGCTTCATGTGAGAGATAAAATAAAGTTGTTTGTGAAATCCAGCAGAGGTGTCGAGGACACTTTGAGGAAGAGGTAAAAGGATATTTTGAAAGCGACGGGTTCTGGTTCTCTTGTTCTCGGGGAAATGGAAAGCGAAAGGGGTAAGTTTACTTTTGAAAGGGATAAGATTAAGGTAGGTTTCAAAAAGATCAGGTAATTCCCACGATTTATTAATATTATTCTGAGTCTTATGAGGCTCAGAAGGGAGCAGAGACCATTCTAATTTTTTTGGCGATAGAGCTAACAGTAAAAGGGGTTAAAATAAAAGAAAAAAAGGGAGGGATTTTAATTAATCCCTATCTTATAGAGGCTTTAGTTTTGGTAATCAAGTGTTCCTTGCATTACCTTGGCTGCCATATTTCTTGTGTCTGCAGCGTTCGTACCTGCGACTACCAATGCCTTCTGACCAGAACCGAATGCATCGGTGAACTCCTTTATTATTCCTTCTGTGATTCCACCGTCATATGCCTGCCAGTCAGTGAAACAGGTTGCAGCCGTGGTGTTCATTAATGTTGCCACCAAGGAGTTCGCGCATGGTCCACCAATCAGGATCAAGTCTGATGTTATTCCTGATGGGTCTGATATCTCAGATGCGAACTTTGCAACCGGTTGAGTGATCTTCACTGCCTGTTCAACGGTTCCGCCTGCTGCCTCACCAACCACTATTGATGGGTTTGCTCCGACAGCGACATTGGGGTATGCAGGTCTCTTTCCTGGGTAGTAGACCACAATGTTCTTTATACCCACAGAGTCACCAAGCAAGTCAACGAATGTACCGTAGTCTGTTATTGCCTTGTCCTCGAAGGTTGTTCCAACGTCATGGGTTGATATGTTTGTTGTGAACAAAGCACCGTTTGCTGCAGAGTAACTTGCTAGGAAGGATATCACCTCTCCTGTTGGGTCGTTACCTATCGTGTACAGCGGTGATTCTGTTATGTTTATGAATGGGTTGTCCAGGTCTATCCTTGCCTCTTCCCTTGTCCACATGCTAACTGTTGCGTTTGCAGTGAAGCCTGGGTCAGCACCGGAAAGATCGACCGCCACGTTGTGCGAGCTGGAGTCATAGGACACGTTATGTGTCTGTGTACCCAATCTGATGAAGGAGTCAGTCTTGTAATAGACCTTGTAAATGACTCCACTTCCTATGTCACTGAACTGTACGTACTCCTTTCCTACAGCTGGGTAGTATGTGTCATACTTCATGATCCTTGTTCTCTGATCCTTGCTGATAACGAAGTAGTCACCTATAGCTATTTTTTGCCAACCCGCCTCTGAACTGTTGTATTGTGATGTGTGGAAGTTGTGGGTTCCGTCAACTGTTTGTGTGAATGTGCTACCAGAACCGTAAAGTACGTCCACGCCATTTTCGTTACCGTCTCTGTTGGTGAACGTCAACTTCACCCTGTTGCTACCGTCCCTGTCAATCTTTATTTGCTCTCTGACGTCGCTTGTTGCTCCGGGTGTCATGCCATCTAAGTTCCATTTAAATGTTCCCCAAACCGGATCTGTGAACGAGTCGCCGTCCTTGAGGTTGTTATCCATATCAGGTCCTATCTGAACCTCAAGTTTTATTATCTTTGTGGATGTGTTTTCTATTGCTACTTTTGTGTTTGTCAAGACAACATCGTTCTTATATACCTGCATTCCTTCTTCGAATACAAGTTTGCTAGTTCCGATGAACAACTGGCACGATCCTGTTACTGTTCCACCCTGTGCACCACCCTGCTGAAGCACTGACACATCGTTTACCAGAACCTTTGTTGTTGTACCGGGTAGTGAGTAGGTTCCGCTCTCTAGCCATACAGTTGGGGTTGTTGATGCTCCATTTATCTTCAACGAAACTCCAAGAGGTGATGTCTGGTAAGCAAACATCTCTATTGTGAATGGGGTTCCTTCAACTGTTACATCCAC
>CP070801.1:68047-72345 GCA_020343575.1 Candidatus Aenigmatarchaeota archaeon | reverse complement strand
CAGTTCAGGCTTACTGATAAGAGGTTCGAGAAGGGTAAACTACTCCTGGAATTTTCCTAAAAACGATATCTAGAGGGCAACCGAAACCTTTAAATACCCTTAAATGTCACTATTATATAGTGACAAATAGGTGATTATATGATGGAAGAAAATATGACGGAAGAAAGAATAAGACCATTGGGAGAATCAATGGATGTAATTAAAAGATATAGCTCTGAATTTTCCCAAAGGGGAGATTCATACGGTAGTAGAATGGGTATAACTTTATCTAATCATCTACAACTCTTGGACAAATTGTCAGAAGAAGAAAAAGTTAGATATGCTTCAAAAATTGCAGGCAAATTAGAAAAAGGAACCCTTACAGAGTAATCCCTTGAGATTAAAAGAGAGCTATCCAACAGAAACTACTTCCTTAGGTTATTTAATCAATGCATATTCTGCAGTTCTCAAGTGAGGGGTACATCTTTTTGTGTATTTCGCAAACGATTCCTGATGAGCGCATGAACTTGCAAACACTGCAGAACTCAAGTGTTACCTGATCCTGGGATAGTTCACCGGAGGCTGTTCTCTTTGCAATAGAATCCATCATCTCCAAAACCTTGGGGTTGTTCTTGAACATCTTTACTTTATAACCTCTCAGTTCCCTTTTGTACTGGGAGATTGCGGGTTGCGTGGTTCCCAGGCGCTCTGCAGCAACCTTCTGGGAAAAGCCGTGCTTCTCAACAAGCTTCCTAGCAACCACTGCCCTCATCCCAGGCAGAACCTCCAGAACCATTACTTCACAAACCGGCTTCATCTCAACACCTGAAGTATTAAAAAATTGGAATAAAGGTTTATAAACATATAACACTGTTATACAAGCGAACAGTATGTTAATAAAAAGGAAGTTCCAGAAATATTATAACTATTTGTAAACCCTTTTCTTCTGCTTGTAGCTGATTTTGAACGGATCCTCAATCTTGAATCCAATATAGTCCGTTTTTGTGGATTCTATATAATTCCCAGAGAACTGACCATATTCTGTCAAGATTCTACTTCCCGTTTCTTCCCCTTTCTCTCTAGGTGCTTCTTCTCTTATAACAATCTCAGCCACTTTTTGCATCCGAGGTTGCTCTATATCTACATGTGACTGGTAACTAAGGCTGGTTCTGAATTTCCATACCAACTTTCCTTTAAGAGAAATCGCATAAAAGTTGCAGTCCCAACAACCAAAATATATTGTGTTGTTATAAACTGACGGAGAAGATACTATTATACTTCCTGTTGGGAACTTCCATATCTTCTTGCCACCAAGCGTAAGTGCATAGAAATTGTGATCAACAGATGGAATATAAACAATGTTATTATGAACAGCCGGTGATGCGCTCACGCTATTGCCTGTGTGGAATTTCCAGAGAAGTTTGCCCCCCAAAGAAATAGCATATAGATTGCTATCCCAAGAACCGGCATATATGACACCATTATGTACCGTTGGTTTGCGGTGATGATGGATAGGAGCATTCGCAGAAAATTTCCACAATTCTTTACCATTGAGATTAACTGCATATAGGTTATGGTCATATGAGCCAAAATAAATGATATCTTTATGAATAGCTGGAGAATTTGCATAGTGACCTGTTCCAAATTTCCACAATTGTTTTCCAGTGTCACCCTCAACAGCATAGAGGTTTTTGTCCCATGATCCGAAGTAAACTACACCTTTGTGAACAACAGGATTTGATGATACAGGGCCGTTGGTGGGAAATTTCCATATCAATTCGCCATTCGTTGATATTGCATACAGGTTCTTATCTTTTGAACCAAAGTAAACCACATCATCAGACACAGCGGGTGATGAGAATATTTTATCGCCTGTGTTAAATTCCCATAGTTTATTTCCATCTAAGGATAGTGCATACAGTTTGTTATCGTAAGAACCAAGATAGATCATATCGTCATGTACTGTGGGCGATGAAGTTATCACATTATCCGTCCCAAATCTCCATAGCTTTTCTCCTGTTTTTGCAGATATTGCATAGAAGTTTTTGTCACAACATCCAAAATAAACAACACCCCTATGTACAGCAGGCGATGAGTATATGCTTCCCCCAACCCTTACATTATAGGATTGGCTTCTCTCCATACTCTTTATTATAACGATAGCGGTTTCCAGCTCCAAGTTCCCGAACCGGTCCTCATCTATTACGTTTTTGACATCAATCCTCTCTGCTGGCGTTTCTCCCAGAAAGTACTTTGCCATGACGTAATGTTATAGTTTTAAATTAAAAAGAAGAGTATATAGAGAGTATGAAAGAAGGAGACTTCGTAAAGGTTGAATATGTAGGAAGGGTTTCTGACACGAATGAAATTTTTGACCTGACTTCTGAAGAGGTTGCGAAGAAGGAAGGAATTCATAACCCCAACTACAGATACGGGCCCGTTCTTGTCATAATAGGAGCAGGAATGATTATCCCTGGCGTGGAGAAAAAACTCAAGGAGATGAAACTAGGAGAAGAGAAGGAATTCGATTTCAAACCAGATGAGGGGTTTGGCAATAGAGATGTGAAGAGGATAAAGATAATATCCATTGCGAATTTTATCCGCCAGAAGATAAACCCTGTTCCCGGGACCTTTGTGGAAATAAACGGCCGCCAGGCAAAGATTCAATCTGTTTCTGGCGGGAGGGTGAGGATTGATTTCAATCATCCTCTGGCAGGAAAGAACATTCGCTATAAGGTAAAGATAGTTGAGGTTATAGGGAAGCCCCTGGAAAGGGTTAAAGCGATCACTGATTATTACAGGCTTGAATGCGAGCTCAAGCTTGAGAACAGGATTTTGGATATTAAGACCAAGGAAACCGTCCAGGAAATCGTGAGAAAGCTCCTGACCGATGTGATAACCAAGTGGGTGAAGGAGGTCAAGAAAATAAATTTCTCTGGCGGAAAAGAGCAGAAAACCGAGTCAAAAACCAAGGAGAAACCGAAAAAGGAAAGCAAATAAACCGGGTGCTAGGGGTATAACAGTGTTATACCTTTTCAATTATTAGATAAACTTATAAAGCTTACTTTTATAGAATTATTCACTGATAATTTTGGACAAAGTTAAAGACGTGGAGGGTATTTTATGGCAGAGCGTGATGACAGTCCAGTTCTAAGGGAAGAGGAAAGAGTTATAGAAAGGGATACAGAAACCGATGAAGAGCTAAGAAAGATTCTCGAAACAAGAAAAGCAGAGATAAAGGTAGTAGGAGCAGGAGGAGCAGGCGGAAACACAGTTTCAAGGCTGATGCAGGTTGGCATAGTTGGAGCTGAAACCGTTGCAATAAACACAGACGCCCAGGATTTGCTCTACACAGATGCTGACAGGAAGGTTCTGATAGGAAAAGACCTTACAGGCGGACTCGGGGCAGGAGCAGACCCAAAGATAGGATCCGAAGCAGCAAAGGAATCAAAGGACGACATCAAGAAGTCACTGGAAGGGGCAGACATGGTTTTCATTAACTGCGGCCTGGGTGGCGGAACAGGAACAGGAGGAAGCCCGATAATCGCAGACATTGCGAAGAAGTTGGGAGCCCTTACAGTTGGTATAGTAACGTTGCCATTCAGGATGGAGGGAAATCAGAGGTACAAGAACGCACAGGACGGTCTGGAGAATTTGGAATCGATGGTGGACACGTTGATTGTGATTCCGAATGACAAACTTCTGGAGATTGTTCCTGACGTTAGCATAACAACAGCCTTCAAGGTGGCAGACGAAATCTTAGTGAATGCAGTGAAGGGAATAGCAGAGCTTATAACCAAGCCAGGTCTGGTTAACCTTGACTTTGCAGACATACGGGCAGTCATGGGTTCAGGCGGACTGGCAATGATAGGAATGGGAGAGTCAGACACAGAGAACAGGGCAATGGAATCCGTTGAGAAGGCATTGAACAACCCATTGCTTGACGTGGACATTGAGGGAGCAGCAGGCGCATTGGTGAACGTTTTCGGAGGCCCGGACATAACCATAAGGGAGTGCCAGGAGATAGTGGAAGGAGTTTCGAGCAAGATCAACCCTGATGCAAAGATAATCTGGGGTGCTCAGATAATCAAGGAACTCGGTGACACCATAAGATCAATGCTTATAGTGACCGGTGTCAAGTCCTCGCAGATATACGGACCAGAGAAGACGTACTCAGTGGAGAAGCAGAAAGAGATCGAGAGAGTGCTGGGGATTGACTTCGTAAAATAAATCCCCTTTATTTACCTTTTCCTTTTGAATAGTTGTTTCTAGGTTCACTCAGTTTTTACACCGTTATAATCAACTGTAGCATCAATTAT
>CP070801.1:60586-67947 GCA_020343575.1 Candidatus Aenigmatarchaeota archaeon | reverse complement strand
CTTCACCGGCGTGGGACAGTCACAAGGATCCTACTATGTAAACCTTCTGATAAGGAATGCAACAGCTGATCCAGCAGAGCAGTCAGTTGACTTCTGGCTCAACGTCACGAACATACCACCGAACATAATCAACGTGACTGTTGAACCATTGATATTTGAGATAATCTATGAAACCGTAAACATATCAGCAACCATAACAGACAACTTCGGTGTCGCGTCTGCATGGATAAATGTCACAAGACCAGGTACCAGCAATTACATAAAGACCATGAACAGTAATGTTTCATTCTACTACATAAATTACACCAGCAACATATCCGGAATCCATGGCTTAAGGATATGCGCAAACGATACAACAGGATTGGAAGGATGCACAAGTGTAATCAACCTCACAGCATCTGGAACAAGTCCTGTCCTGATAGAAACCAATGTGACATCGATAAATATAACTAATGTAACACTCTACAGCAACGACAGCTTTGCTTTCAATTTCACACTAGATCCAATATATGCGAGGGTGTTCAATCTCACATTTAACATAACTGCTCCTGTGAACCTATCTGTAACAGACTATTATTTCAACTACACAACAATATACAAGAATGAGACCAGATACAACGAGAGCGGGGTTATCATACTAAACGGAACATGGCCTGATATATTCAATGTGAGCCTGATAGCAAATTGGACAAATCTTAATGGCACCTACGGTTACAATATCACGAACATAACAGTCAATGTTATGCCTAACCCCGCAATAAACATAATTCAGGGTAATATATCCTACGTAATCCTGAGTGGAAACACAAAGAATGAAACCATAACAATAGAATCAATCGGAAACACTAATTCAACCAACATAACATTCCACTGCATACAGGGAGATGTATGCATCAACTTTACAGTGAACTACACACCTAGCTTAATACCTATTCTTACACCAGGGAATTCAACAGATGTGAACATAACTATTGGGGTACCACCACTCTACCCAGCAGGTGAGGAATATGGATACGTAAAGGCAAACGGTTCGGATGGGGAATCTGATATAGTTATAGCCACCGTAATGGTTCCGTTGAATCTTAGCTGGACACAGGAACCAAGCCAGATATCAAAGAATGTCAGTCACCAAACATCAGGAGACTTTGGTGAAATAAGCATACACAATATCGGTAATGCGTACCTTATGTTGGATGTAGTCAAGTCTGGTGATATCTACCCATACATAGAAATAAATGTGAGCAAGCTGTATATGGATATAAATGAGTATGAAAGCATAGGAATAAACTACACTGCCCCCTACGTTTCCAACGTTACAACATATCAGGGTCTGGTAACAACGAGCAATGCAACAGCCGACCCCCCAACAAGAACAACCACAGTTGAACTGATAATACATCCTTACAGTGTGAACATAATCTCACCAACAGAGGCGAACCCGAGGACTAATGTTACTGATAACGACACCATAGAGGTAAGAGTCAATGTTACCTATGGAAACATTCCGGTAAACAACAGCATGGTGTTCAACCTGACCATGCTTAATGAAACATGGTCCATGGAGATGACACTGACCTCGATAAACTACTCGAATGTGACAGAGTTGTGGCACCTGAACTTCACTCCACCGAACATGACAATGGGAACTGGTTTTGATATAAACGTGACAGCCTACTACACAAACCTGAGCCTAAGATTATCAGACTATGAAGGAAAGGCGATAATATACATGGACCCATATCCGCCACTTGTTGAGCTACACGTTCCACAAAGGGTACCTGCAAACACAACCGCTAGATTCTATGTGAACGCAACAGATAGTGGTGCGGTGAAGAATGTAACTATAGAAGTCACGTATCCGAACGCTGCAACAGACACCTTTGATGCAGAGTTCATAAGCAGGAACGGAAGCGTATACAACTACCAACTGAACTTCTCCAACACCTCGCAGCTTGGTATATACTACGTGAATGCAACAGCATACGACCTTGCCGGCAATTCCAACTACACTGTGAAGACGTTTGAAATATATCCCGCTTTATGGTTTGCTGGTTATGCCAGAGATGAGGAGAGACTGAGCAAGCCACCTATAGTGATAAACTTCACTTTCTATCTACCAGGAACGAGTACGGTTACCTTCAACTTTAGTTCAAATTCAACAACATGTTACTACAATGAGACCGTTGATGCGAGGGAATACGAAATAAACGTTGACTTCTGGAAGGAATCGATAATAACCTACAACACAAGCCTTGTAACCAATGTTAACAATCCGGTCATGTTTGGTAAGATACACGACTCCAGGACACCGAGGAGGTCTCTGAAGGCATACTATGTGAATACCTCAAAGCTTAACTACAGTTATGGAGAGATAATCTTCAATTCAACAGAGTGCCAGACACCAGGCAACTGTAGGTATTATGATTTCATTTCTGAGTATCTGGGAATCTATCAGTGCTCAGGCTGGACTGTGATGGGGGTATGTGGTTCTAACTGGACGAGACTGGATACGGACGTGAATTTAACCACAGGAATAGTGTCTGACAATGTAACAAGCCTCACAGGTGCATTCGCTCTGGCAGAGTACGTATGTGGTAACGATGTGTGCGAGGATGCGTATGGAGAATCTGTTGGGAACTGCCCACAAGATTGCATCCCAGCAGCACCGGCTCCACCAGTAATACCAGGAGGTGGGGGTGGTGGAGCGGCAATTGTTGCTCCACCAGGAGCACCGGTTGTTCCGTATGAAATAAAAACCACTCTGATCTACGTTACCCTGAAACAGGGCGAATACGAGATTCATTCAATGGAGGTCCTGAACAACCGGTACAGGACAATAACCGCAAACTTTGAGGTTGAGGGTCTTATATGGGATTTCATCCAACTTGAAAAAACAAGCATAACCATACCATCCATGTCCACGGGTGTGGGTAAGGTAAAAATCTTCACCCTTCCAACCACAACCCCGGGAATATACACAGGTGACATCATAACAACGATAGATAATGACACTTATAGGACCCCTGTAACAATAAGGGTCGAGGAGACCCCAACACCACTGCTTGATGTTCAGATCAGAGCCTTAACAAAAACAGTCGCTCCTGGTGCTGAATTTAAGTTTGAAGTAACATTGCTGAACATGGGAGAAACAGAGAAAATAGAAGACATAGTTGTCATATACAAGATAAAGAACCTTTATACAGAAAAGATTATAACGCAATTTGAAGAGACCCTCGCAGTGGAGCAAAAACTTACAGTGAGAAGGAATATAACCATACCCGGAGACACACCCTACGATAGGTATGTGATTGAAGCAAATGTTACATATTGGTATGGTATCAAATCTGCATCCTCTAGCGATGTTTTTGATGTTACTCAACTACCAGCCCCCTTGCTTGCTTTAAGGGAAATATTCATGAACTGGATCACATACTTCATTATTTTTGCAATAATTCCTGCTATATACGGTGGTCGTAGATTTTATGCTTACTATAGGGAGAAAAAGAGGAAGAAAACCAGGTACATCTTCCCACTGGATTTCAAGAAGCTTCCACAGGCAGGTCCGGATGCATTCCCTGTTGGTAAGATAGCAGAGACGGATGTTGTTGCATACTGGAACATGCAACAGCTCATGACACATGGTATATCAGCCGGGTCAACAGGAGCAGGCAAGTCCGTTTCGTCTATGATAGTTACAGAAGAGCTTCTGAAGAGAAAGACGCCTGTAATAGTGTTCGATCCAACTGCCCAGTGGACAGGGTTCCTGAGACCTTGCAGGGACAAACACATGCTTGACTTGTATCCAAAGTTTGGACTGAAGCCGGAGGATGCGAGGAGGTTCACAGGAAGGATAATCGAGATAACAGATCCGGATACAACAATAGATGTTAGGAAATATATGAAGCCTGGGGAGATAACAGTCTTCCTCATAAATAAGATGAATCCCACACAGTTAGACCATTTTGTTAGGAAGACGATATCGGATATATTCAAGATACCCTGGCCGGAATCAAAGGCATTGAAACTGTTCATAGTCTATGACGAGGTCCACAGACTGCTTCCGAAGTATGGAGGTAAGGGTGGATACGTTGCGCTGGAGAGAGGATGCAGAGAGTTCAGGAAGTGGGGTATAGGATTGTGGCTGATATCGCAAGTATTGATGGATTTCAGGGGAGCGATAAGGGCAAACATTTCAAATGAAATACAGCTGAGAACGAAGTACACAGGAGATATAAGGAGAGTCAGCCAGAAGTACGGTTTCAGATATTCATCCACCATAAGCAAATTGAGGACAGGGACCGGTATGGTGCAGAATGCAGAGTACAACCACGGTAAACCATACTTCATTGAATTCAGACCATTGCTGCATGATACCGGAAGGCTTAGTGAGAAAGAGATAAGACAGTACATAAAATACGACAAGGAGATAGTAGGACTTGAGGAAAGAGAAAAGGCTCTGAAAACAAAGGGAATAGACACAGCTGACATTGAATTCGAACTCAAACTTGCAAGGGACAAGACAAACCAGACCATGTTCGCAATGGCAAAGACGTACATAGACTCAGCAAAGACAAAGATTACAAAGCTTAGAGGTTGAAATATTAGGAGAGGATTTAATATAAAATTGTGAGGTGAGGATATGGCTAAAAAACCTGAAGAGATTTTGGCTGAATTGCAAAAACAAAAGGAGGATATTGAGATATTATTATCATCGTTGGAAGAGGCTTATTCAGAGGCCGGCATAACAGAGAAGCACTACAAAGAGGTCAAGACTAAAAACAAAAAGAAGTTGAAGGATATAGAGAGGAAGATAACGAGGGTTGAGAAAAAGGTGGTTAAGAGAGCCAAGATGGAAGTGAAGAAACCAAAGACTGTTGGAGAGATTATAGAGGCAGAGGAGGGGCCTGTCCCTGTATCAAGGTCCCTTGAGGGAGAGATGCCTGCTGAACCTTCTGCTGAGATGCCTAAACCCGCTCCTGTGGAAGAGAGATTCTCCGCAGACGATATAAAGGGCATGCTCTCGAGGTTTATAAAAGAGATAAAACCGGGAGGTCTCGAGGTTCTACCAAAGGTTGAGAAAATGGAGGTCAGGCTAGAGAAGATGAACGCTTTCCTTACTGCAATAAAGGATGAAAAAGCTTCTGAGGATGAAACCATAAGGAGGCTGACAGAAGAGATAGGTGAGATGAGGTCGAGTATTGGCGCCCTTGACAGGAAAGCAAGTCAACAGGAGATAATTGTTACTGAATTAAATACCGCAATTGGTGAGCTAAAGCCACAGAAGTTTGTGAAATTTTTGAGAAAGGAGGATATGCGAGTCAAGATGCATGATGCAAAGATACAAAAGATTGAAGACACAACATCCCTCCTCATAAAAAAGATGACACAGGTTGAGGAGGTTCTGAAAAAAATAGGAAGCCTAGAGAAGATTGCTGATTTCGGAAGGAATATTGCAAAGAGGCTTGTTGAGATTGAGAACAGGGAAAAGAGGATAGGAAGGATTTCAGACAGAATAGATACGATCTTTATGGAACTGAACAAGAGGCTAGATGAATTTATGCTGTACAAGGCAAAACAGGATACATTAGATGAACTTTCAAGAGAGATGATGAAGGCTATAGACAATATGAACACAAAGATTGAAGGATTTGCCAAAAAAGAGGATCTGAATCTGCTCAGAGACACATTGGAATCCAAGATATCTGGAGCTGGGGTGGTAGCACCCACCGCTTCCCCAGAGGTAATAAAACTGCAGGAGCAGAAGAGTGAGATAGAAGGATTGTTGGGCATCCTAGAGGAACAGTTCAAAAAGGGCGAGATGAAGGAGGAGGAGTACATGAAGGCAAAGAAGATAAACACAGAGAGACTGGAGAACATAAACAAGAAGATCCAAGAGAAGTCGCAGGCGCCAGTAGGAGTCCCTGCCCCTGTAGAAGAGCCCGTGAAAGAAGAGAAACCAGCAGAGGTACCCAAACCAGTGGCTAAGAAGGAGAAACCCTTGGAGGAGAAAAAACCCACAGAGGAAAAGAAGCCCGCAGAAACCCCACCCACGACTCCGTTAGAAGAGAAAAAACCAGTGGAGAAACCTGTTGAAAAAAAGGTTGTGGAAAAACCCCTGGAAGAGAAGAAACCCGTGGAGGAGAAAAAACCAGCAAAGGTGGAAAGAAAAGAGCAGATGTTAGAGGAACTTGAGGAGTCCTACAAGAAGGGTGAGATAAGCAAGGAAGCCTATGAGAAAACAAAGAAGATGATAGAGGAGGGTAAATGAAGAGAAAAGCCATACTTGTGGTTTTGTTCCTAATACTGGCAGTTGTGCTTGGTAACCAATACACGACCTCTCTAGAAGTTGGTGACGAGTGGTTCAATTCGACCTGGCACTACAGAATAAAGATAGATGTAAATACATCTGACTATAATAGAACTAACTGGCCTGTTGAGTATTATCTAAACTTTACCCAAATCTTCGAACAGATGAACACAACAGGAACCTTTGATAATCAATCAGTAAGGGTTTTTGAGTATAATGATACAGGAGACATCATTGGGGAGATACCCAGCCAGTTCGATGAAGCAGAAGATTACAATGCCTCCAACAATGCGGTAGGGACGCTGGTTTTCATTCTGAATGGAACAACAAGTGCAAACACTCTTAGACAGTTTTATGTATACTTTGATAGAACAGAGAACGGGACGAAACAAGATGAGACTTACGATACAGGAATGAACGTTACAGGTACTGATGGAGACTACACAATAAACAACACACAACTCAACTTCAGAATAGATACGGAAAGAGGAGAAAACACATCTGGTATTTGGAATGTAACGTATAACGATCAGGATTTGACTAACCTTTTCAACCCATCAGGAGCTTCGGATAAAACAAGGGAGTTCACAATAATAACCGACGGGAATTATAACTACACATACGACCTCAGAGGCAATGCAACTATAATAGAGGGTCCTGTGAGAATAACCGTAAGGCAAACAGGTTACGAGACTTACTGGAATGATTCTGACAACAAAACCAACAGAACCGAAATTGTAAAGGAATACTTTTTCTATCTTAACAATACATTCGATGTTTCAAACATCAGTGGTTGGATTCTGGTAAGGCAAAACATGACAAACACCTATACTTCTGACATATACAGGGAATCCATATCAGGTTTTCCAGGATTAGATGCCCTTGGAGCTTACAGCTCAGGGTATAAGGTTGCCTCCAACTATTCAGTTGATCCGGGCTCTTGGGTAAGAGCAACGTATACGTTGGGAGGTTCGATGACCGCTTTTATAAATATCAATGAAACAGGTACAAGCAACTTTATTGCCGCGAATCATTCAGATGAATACAGAATAGG
>CP070801.1:55622-60486 GCA_020343575.1 Candidatus Aenigmatarchaeota archaeon | reverse complement strand
TCTCCAGTACTTCTCATTAATCTCTACATTATTGCTCTTGTCCCTTAAAGCAGATGCAAAGATATTATGATGCAGTGCTGTAGTATCAGCTGCAAACACCTCACCAAAACTTTGCTCAGCGTTTGTTATATTGTTCTGGAACCTAAAGTCAGCTGTCTCTTTACCTAACTGAGCCATTAAGTTCTGACCTACATAGAATCTGGCATCATTCATATTGCTTATCATGCCAGAATCTACTAAGAACTGAGCTTGTTTCTCTAATGCTCCTCCAGAACTCCCGCCTCTTGCTGATGCAATTGCTGCCTCAGAAGGAAAGGAAGAGAAGTAAGCTTTACTGGCCTCAGACTGAAGGTTAAACCCTAACAAATCTTGAGCTGCATTCCTTATCTTGTCTTGGAACAAAGGCTGATCTTGAATAGCTTTAGTTACTTCATTAGTAACGAACAGCCTTGCCTTCTCCTTAGACATAGTCCCCCTGGTAACACCACTTCTTAACAAGTTGGTTGTCTTAGTAAGATCTGCTATATTACCTTGCGGGATAGCCGTGGCCATATCAGTATCTTCGATACGAGCCCTCTCTTTCTCTAAGGCATCACCAGCAGATTCAACTATACCATCTGCTACATAGTCGGCTACGATCTCTCCTCCTAGATTATAAGCATTGGCTAGACCTGCACTTATGGCTTGGGCAGTAGGAGCGAAGGAGGGAGTCTGTTCTTGGACAACCCTCTGATTCCCTATGCCTACACCTTGTGCACCTTCTATGTTTTGTACAAATGTAGTCATGTTATTCCTCTTCTGTTCTTAGCGGTGTAGAAGTTATCTGTGAGTTAACTCCAAAAAACCCTAGAATATTGTTAATACCTTCAGTCCTATTGCTATATACTTTTTGTAAGTAGGTGTTTAAAGCTCTATCTAGTTTAGACTCTCTTCCTACTTTAGACTTAACCATATCAGTCACTCTCTGTCTTGCATCATAGTCTAAACCTTCAAGCAATAAAGAGTATGTAGCATCCTGTTCTTCCATAGCCTTTTCGTCGTACATTCCTATAGAATCTAAGAATGTATAATGGTTTAACATCTGGACAACAGCATCAGCTGTCTTAGTCTCAACAGCTTTCTGCTGGTCTATCATGTCCTGCATATTAAAGATTCTAGCTTCATCGGTAAGCCTGAATCCTATGGCAGCTGCTATAGATTCCCTTATTTCGAAGTCCCTCTCAACAGCTATTCCTCCTCTTCTTGTCAGAATTCTATCAACAGCTTGCATCATCAATGCCTTCTCTCCATTCCTCCAAGTAGATATAGATTCTAATATTGGAAGAGTAGCAAGTCTTGCTAACTGGTAAGGCTGTATGTTGTTGAAAGCTAAAGGTCTCATCTCCCTTGTAAAGGAATCCCAGAACCTTTGTCCTGTAGATCCGAAAGCTCCCATGAGTTTCTCAGCCACAGAAGATTCAGTAAACATCCAGTTATCTACAAAGTCTGTTACACCTCTGATCAAAGATCCTCTGTCTGACACTTCGGCGTCTATTCCAAACACTCCTAGTGTAGTGAATCCCCAGAATCCATCATTCCAAGTCTTAACAAGCAAAGGATTGTTATCGATATCTTCTTGGGTAACCCCCATTACCTCTGTCAAGTAGTTAGCTCCAAGGTTAATTAGAGGGACACCTGCGGTGCCATACAATGCTATTTGTCCAGCAAATACTCTAAGTCTTTCAGCTGCTGTAAGGTTATCATTGAACCCTCCAACAGTTTCAAGAGCTTTAGCTGACACTTGGAAGAACTGAGTAGGCAAAGAAAGGATACCTCTCTGCCACTGAGCACCGTTTGCCTTAGACATATTCAACATAAGGTTATTGGTACGAGGAAGTATCTTATCTTTAAGAGCTAAGTCAGTAACAACCTTCCCTGGATTAGCAGTCTTCCACTCATCTACAGCTGTAGTAAAAGCCATACGTCTGTTAAGTAAGTCACCATGTCTGTAGAACAATAACCCTCTATCAGCTGCTCTACTAATAGCATCCATAGCTATACCGTGACCTCTTATTGCAGCAGCATGATCAGCTGTTTGAAGTATAGAGTCTTCTAAGCCTGTCTTCTTCCATAAAGTATGAAGTTCATCAAGCTCATCTACCGACATACCAGCAGCTTTAGCAGCTAAGGTCTTACGTCCTTTACTTACATCTTCAAATGTACCTAAGATTGTTAGCCCTGTGGTATGCTTCAAAGTCTTAGCAAGGTTCTTTCCTAAGTTAATAGATACTGCAACAGACATACCTTGTGCTTGTACCCACAGTTGAGCTGGGTTAAACCAACCTAACAGTGTGTGGAATGCTGCTGCTCTTGAAGCTGCGATAGGATCTTTATCTCTAGCCCAACCTATTAACTTAGAAGTACTGTTCCTTCCATAGCCTAAGGACCACTCGTACAAACGTTGCATTGTGTTAGTGTATACTTGTTCTTCTACAGTGGGGAATCCTTGCCATACCCTGATTTGGTTTGCCATCTTGTTAAGGAACTTACCTTTCCTAGTAGACTCAATGCTCTTAGGTATCTCTCCAAACTTAGTTACAGGAACATTAAGAGCTTTGGCTGTGTTCATCCAGCGTTGCTCCATACCAAGTCTCCACTGGTTGATCGGAGACAACCTTGATACGTTAGCTATGTTCCTAACAAGAGCTTCATAAGGATTAACACGCTGTCCAGATGTGCCTTCTAATCCGTAAAGGATTGCATCCTCAGACCTAGCACCTGTGTACAAACCTCCTGAACCATTAGAGAACTGTCCAGTGGCAGTAGCAATAATCTCTTGCTCTCTGTCTTCTAATGCTTGGTACTTGTCTTTAGCTTGGTCAAGAGTAAGACCTTCTCCGCCTTGTTCCCTAGGTTTAACTGCATCATCAATAAGGGACTGTCTATAAGTTAGAGCATCTTTTTCGTTATCAAAGAATCTGTGAGTCTTGGTTGCTACAAACTCTTTACTTACTTTGCCATCGATTATAGATTTTTCCATAGTCTTGACGAACCAAGTACCATTATCATACACTCTTGGTACATAACCAACCCTTCGATTGAGTACTTGGCTAGGTAAATCTTCCACTGCATCAACGTCTACAAGGATGTGTTTAACAAGCCCCCCTTTCTCTCCAGTTTGGTAAGGCTCTTGAAGACGTACAAGCTTTTTCCCCATAGCATACTGAGCTTCTAATGCATCTGTAGTAATATCTGTAACTACATCGTCTGTAGCTATGTCATAAATCCTATCAATCTCGCTCTCTTGTATGGAAAGCCTTGCATCATTAGCAGTATCAAAAGGTTTACCAAAGCCGTACTCTTCATCAAGGAGGTTAACACGTTTAAAACCAAAGGCTATCATCTCTTCTCGTTTAACGTTGTTCCTAACTCTCCAAAGATTATTAAACAATCTGTTAGTATTGTAGTAAGCCTCTAACATGTCGTCAGTAAACCCTGCTAACTCAGGATCATCTGGAGAAAAGACCTTGCCTCTAAGCTTTGTTGTCTCATCTATCCACTCATCACCAGCTTTCAATGCTTTAGATACTTGATCTAGTTTATCTCTAGCTTTAGGAGAAGTAGATAAGTTGCCTAAAGGAGCCACTGCTTGTCTTTGTAACTCTGCTAAGTTCCTAAACACTTTAGCAGTTTGAGAATCAATTATCTGGGCTACATCTACATCTAATCTAGTAGTACCAGTTGCCCATACTGTAGGACTAGGGAGGAAACCTCCACCAAATCCTAATTGTTTCTGATCCCAAGCTCCGTTATCATCTAGCTTCAGCTCTAGTGTGTAGGTTTCAGTGCCTATGTTGCCTTCAGGATCTACTGTGTTGTACTCAAACTTAGATGTATTCTCTGATCTAGCTACTATTTTAACGTTCTCGTGCTTTGCATTGGAAAGCTGATCATAAATCTCTTCTTCTCTCCTAGCCCTGTCTATTGTATTAAGAACACCTTCCTTAAGATAGCCATTGCCCTCTATAATATCATCTACAGTACGATCTGCCTTGCCAAAGAACGTCTTAATGTTCTCAATAGTTCCAGTAGATAGCTCACCAGTAAATGCTTCATCTATATCTGATACATCGAAAGGCATAGAATCACTAGTAGCAGTACTCTGAGAGATATTCATAGCTTTAGCAGCTTCTGGATCTACTACAGCAGCGGTAACTGCGTCACTTGCTGCATCTTTAGCTCCTACCCCCTTAAGAATTTTAGGCAGATTAAACACTTTCTTAGCTCTAGCTACCTTGAATGCTATAGCTGCACCTAAAGTAGTGACATCAGCCACATCAAATAGCTTCCAGAAGTTAGAGAAGTCAGTGAATGCTTCATCTTCTACAGGTTCTATGAACTTAGTTAGGGTATCTATCCCTCTTATTGGACCAAGACCTTCTAATATTTCTTTAGAAAAACCAGGGAACAATCTTTGTTGTTCTTCAAAAGGTAGCGCCTTGAAGTTAAAGACCATATCTCTTAAGACTTCTTCATTATTCCATACAGAGCCAAGTGTTGTCCCTTCCCTGAAGGTGTCAACTAAGGTCACCATACCTGCTAAGAAGTCTTTAGTGTAATCAAAAGCTCCTATATCTCTAGTAGATTCTTGTAGAGTCTCCCAGAGCTTGATCTTATTAACAGCTGCTGCCTTTACTTCAGGAGAAGTTTCTAAATCTGCAACTGAATCAATGAACTGTTCGTCACTATCAAGACTTTGTTGTTCAATGCCAGCTAGCTCATCGTTAATTGCTGGAGCTGTAGCCTCAAAGATCTCTGGATTCTGTATAAGATTCTCTTCATACTCAGATAAAAGCTCTTGCTTATCAAGTTCTCCTTTCTGTTT
>CP070801.1:51422-55522 GCA_020343575.1 Candidatus Aenigmatarchaeota archaeon | reverse complement strand
GAATATCATAACAATCTATCCCACTGGTCCCGTCACTTCCATTCCAGCTTACTGTAAACGATGTTAAGTTCAGCCAAGGAGGCAGTGGATCCACTGAAGATACTGGCGGTGTCGCGTCCACTGTTGTATTTTTGATTGCTGACCAAATCCCCATGTTATTTGCATTATCATATGATCTGCACCTGAAGTAGTAAGTATTGCCATCAGCACCATTCACGTTGTCCTGGATTTCGGTTGTGTGGTAACCATCAGGGTCGTTCAGATATCCCCAAGAGCCAGCCCCTACCCTGACCTGGACGTCATAGTATTGTATCCCTGACTCTCCATCTGAACCAGACCAGGAAACAACGAAGCTCGATGAGGTTGTGTACATTGGTAGATTCGCCATTTGGCATGTGGGATCAACCAAGTCAACGCTTATACCCACGGTAGAAGACCAGCCTCCTATATTCCCTGCATTGTCCCTTGCCCTTATCCTGAACTGGTATGTTCTATTGTTCGTCATATTGGAGAAGGTAAGCGAACCAGGATTAGAAGTGGGGTTTGCCCACCAGGTCCACCCCTGGATTACAGAACCATAAATATCTGTTATCCTGTAATGCAGGTCGAACCGCCATATCCCAGAGCCCCCGGTGTCCGAACCGCTCCAGTCCACTGTTACAGAGCTCTGGGTTGTCCATGCAGGCAGGGGACTGAGAGAGGCGGTGGGATTTATCTGGTCAACCAAAAACTCAACAGGGTCTGAGAAGCCCTCTGTCCCAACGGTGTCCTGAGCAGCCGCACAGACCCAGACGTGACTCGAGATCGTCTGGGGATCTGAGAGTATGTAATCAGAATATGTTGTTGAGCAGCTCGAGATGCTGGTTGTGGATGTATACAAAGCATAAGAGTTTGGGTCGCATTGGACAGCAGGGGAGTCTGGTGTACAGTTAACACTTGCGGTTGCATCAGTGTTCTGCCAATTTGTTGTTACACTAGATGGTGTTGCAATTACCGACACTGATACACCCAATCTCCTCCATGTTCCCTGATCACATATCCAGAGATTGTTTGGGGTAATCCCTTGGTCAGAGTAGCAGGCGTTATTGTAAACACAATCATTAGCATTGTTACAACAACCTATATCATCAGTTGATTCTGCACATGCACCCACACCGCCATCCTGGCATGTTAGTCTATTTTCTCCGGAATCATCCCCACAACAGTCCACTGAGCAGTCACCGGCACTAGCGCCGTTACAATCCTCACCACCTATTCCAAATCTGTTTGAACCTGCACATTGATTACATGTGTTGGAGTTTGTGTCGGGGTCGTATGTTGTTGAAGTACAGCTATCCAGACCACCACAGGAATCAGCCGAGTCAACCGCAAAATATTCCTCGAAAAGACAGTTTCCCCCTCCAGCTCCACCATTACTGAAGCAAGCGCTAGAATCTACACATCCCTCTGTTCCACTACCAGTACCAGAGCTTGTCGAAAACGCGTTTGAAGAACAGCCTGCTCCTGTTCCTGCTGTACAGCTGCTTGTGGTTGTTGGGTCGTCACTCGTGTCTCCTGTTGCAGCAACCTCGAAATTCCCACAACCATAGGTTTTGCTTAGACATGAAGCCCCGCTTGCATAGTATTCAGTCAACTGCGTTGTTGATGTACAAACATCACTATCTGTTGAGGATGTACAATAGGGGTTTCCTGCAGATATCGCACATGTCACGTAATCTATACAATCACCCTCATCCGTTGGATCATCTCCCGAATCCCCTGAATCCTCAGATGCTTTTGTCGCGCAGTTCTCGGTCTCCGACCATGTACCTGAAGAACAGTCTCCGATTGCGTCTGAATCCCATGGAGCGCAACGATCACCCTGACTGTAACAAGTACCAGAATAAACACAACGATTCGCGTTCAGACAGCATACCCTGTCAGTGTTGCTTGAAGAGCATCCTGATGAACAGGATCTTGTCTGGTAAGCTTCACTGGAATCGTCTCCGCAACAATACGGTGTTCCGCCTTCGAAACCCCATCCCTCATTATATGGATGCTGACCACCCGATATACAATTCTGGCAAGTGCGTTCACCTGCCTGTGAATTGGTGTCAGGATTTGTGCAGTCACCCCCTGCCTGATCACAGTATTCACCACTAACTGAACACTCGTTATCAGCGCACTGGTTCCTATCTACACAACTACCGCTAGAACACCGTGTACAATCATCCTGACAGTTCTTACCCTCAGCCCTTGAATGTGCGTTACAGGTTACAAGCGGGTTTCCGTTACATCTTTCACACGTATCACACTCAGTGTTTTCATCAGCAGGCCTTGTCGTACAAACCCCGCTAACACATTTGGTACATTCCTCTTGACAGAGCTTACCATTGTTTGCTGTTCTTGGTTGACAGTTTACATTCGTTCCATCACATTCATAACACTGAGCACACTCGACATTGTTATTAGCGCTTCTTGTCGAGCACCAACCCTCACTTCCCGAAAGACCACAAGATTCACACGTTCCCGGGCAACGCGAATTACAGCAATAACCATCAACGCAATAGTCACTCATACAGTCAATATCAGATGAGCAGGTGTGTCCTCTTAGCCATTTACATCTAGCACCATCTAAGGCATCGCACACAGCCTCTCCTGCACACTCGGCTGGTTGGCAAAGACCAATCCAATCTGGGGTGGGGGGACACCATGTTGGCCAATCAGTACAAGCATCACAACACTGTTCACCTGCCTCATCACATTGATCTGGATCACTAATTGTATTTGGATAGCATTGCCAATCGGAATCGCAATCACACGCTGGCAATGCGAAAACATTGACAGAACCAAAAGATATGAAAAATGTGATAATAAGGATTATTAGTATCAAATAGGAAGACCCAATCTTAGAGAATAGATTTATCCTCATGTTATATAATTTTATCCTTAATTTATTATAAGCTTTCCTATTTCCCAATCAAATCGAGCTTCTTAATCAAATAAAAACCAGAATCTCCTTTCCAAACCCCGTCAGCCTCGATAATCCTTAGCTTTTTCTTGAATATTGGCCAGTCAAGGACGAAGGTCTCGAACTCTCCACCCTCTCCTGCTAGATTAAAACCATGTTTATCACTCAGAATCTTGAGTTCCTGCAACGCTTTGTTATCGATCCTCCTGCTCAACCATTCCCTTCCAAGACCTTCGCAGGCAACAGCGGTTATTATGATTTCGAAACCCGATTTCAATATGTTATTCCAGTGTTCCTCTGGCCTTGCACCCCATAATGGGGCAATGGATTTCAATCCCAGTTTCTGACAGACATCGTCGATCCTGGACTTCTGGTACTGACTTGCAAGGGCCCCGGACACGATTCCCTCTATGCCCGGCTTTATCTCCCTGAGAACTCTCTTCAGATCCTCAAGCTCTTTCTCCTTCTCACCAGCAGTCTTTTTAGTAACGATAGGGATTCCCATAGACTCTGACTGCAATCTGGTCCACTCAACGTTAGGGTGGTGAAACATATAGGATTCCGGATTTTCTGAAACAAGGGAAACCAGGTATCTGACTTCATGACCCATCTGAATGGCTTTGTAGATCGCAAAAGTAGAATCTTTCGCACCGGAAAAAAGCGCTGCGATTTTCATAAATCTTCCTTATGTCTTACCTTCTGATTCCCTGTCATTCTCTATGCTGACAAACCTTATTTTACCATCAGATTTCTCATAAGTCATTCTGCACCCAAAGCCCACATGCTCCCCAATCTCATCAATATTCTTTCCTGTGATCTCCCTGAAAATAAGTTTCATCAATACACCATGCATCACTACCACGATAGTTTTGCCGGGGTGGGAATCGAAGAGCTTCTTGAAGGTAGGGATGGTCCTCTTCCTTGCTTCTGCATAGCTCTCTCCTTCAGGGGGTTTGAAATGTTCCTTATCCTTATTTCTCTTCTCAATTAATCCTGGATAACTTTTTTCTACTTCATCTCCAGTGAACCCGTCCATCACACCGAAGTCTATCTCATTGAACTCTGGTTTATGTTCAACTTTCAACCCGTGCAGTTTTGCGATTTCTTCAGCTGTCATCATCGATCTCTTGAGACAGGAAGAATAAATCTT
>CP070801.1:48225-51322 GCA_020343575.1 Candidatus Aenigmatarchaeota archaeon | reverse complement strand
GAGTATTTCTCATACAATGTACTAGGTGCTTATGTAGGGGAGAAGACACCCCTGTTCATTGACGACATAGAAACCTCCCACTGATGGGAGGTTTTTAATTTACCTGCCTTTCCGAGACCTTTCCCTCATCTTTCTCGCCCTTTCTCTAGGAGCTTGGGCTTTTTCTCTTTGTTTTTCTCGTTGCTTTTTCCTTTTGTATAGCTCAGGATTCTTCTTCTTTAGCTCCTTATCTGAGATTTTACCATAATCTACAACGTAACCTTCAGGCTCTTCAACCCTGTAGCTAGTAGAAAGACCCATAAGATCCTGTACATTTTCTTGTGAGTAATCCCCTCCCATAGCTTTAACAGCAGAGGTCGGAACATCAAACTGCATCCCCATTATTAGTTCCCCTGCAACCTTAGCACCTGTTAGAGCGTCTTTTTCTTTTATAGCCTTAGACACATCTCTATAAACGCTGAGTGCAGGATTAACTCCCGTTGTACCAAACGGCCTCTCGCCTTGCCACTCCTTATAAGCTGATTCAATAGCTCCCCCTAAGAACGGCATCTTGAATAGTATTGTTAAGCCAAGCATAGCTTCTTTCATTCTTGCGTAAACCTCTTCCTTCTCTTCATCATCTCCCCTTGTCAGCTTCATTATGTTTGCTGATGCCACGAAGAGCATGTTAGCGACAGCATAATTTATTATCAACGAGTTTATGTCTGACTTCTTTGGGAGCTTACCATCTCTTATTGCCCTAGATATATTCTTAGATGTTTGAGCTACCTTGTTGAGCTGCAAGAACAGTGTGCTTCCAAATGCAGCGAAGACTCTTTTAAATTCTTGAGCATCTCCTGTTGGTTGTTGCAGGCCAACTCTTTCCGTCCCTCTTCTTGTTTGCTGAGTTGCATTGTACTCATTGAACTTCTCTAGAGCCTCCTCTTTACTCATGCCGTTCCTGATGTTTTGCTCATACACAGTCATGTATCCAAGAACACCAAGTATATCACCGATAACAGTAGGAGCTCCGGCAGCTATTCGAAGACCCCTCCTGAACCTGCTCTTTTTCCAACCGGGCTTTCGGGTTCTCCCCTCAACTATACCTGACACCAAGGTCTCTAGATCACCTCTAAATCCCTGTTTAAGCCTTTCTTTAAATGTAGCTGATATTCCGGCAGCCTTGTAAACAGGATTAGCTAGGGGACCTGTCTTCATAGGACTCACCAACCTAAGCATGGTGGTTGCATGAGCAACGGTAAAAGCTAACAGGTCAATACCGGGAACCTTTACCTTTAGTTTAGGCTGAACAGTAAAGTAGGGCATCGCTTGGATAAAGGACGATGCCTGCTTTAGTATCTGTATAGTCTTCCAAGCAAGAGCATACCCTGTGTATTTACTCTGAAGCCAAGTCGCTACTCTAGATGGGGTTGCAGGCATCCCCTGAGGGTTTATTGATAAAGCTATGGTCTTACCCATAACAGCGTTGAGGTTTGTAGCAGCTAACGCAGTCTGTACAGCCTTGGTTTTCCAAGCAGTCTGAAGCTTCTTCGTCCCCTCAGCGTAAGCTTTAAACCTCTCCATCGACTCTATGTGAGTACTTAGTGTTCCAAAGAAACCATCTGCAGTCTCTATTTTTACATCGCTAGTCACATCGGATCTTTGCTTTAGTGCTGATGCGGCATCAGCCTCGAAAGCTTTACCAAAGTTTCCTTCCAAAATAAAGTCAGTTCCTTTTGGATTTGCTGTCAAGGTTTCTGTTGGGAAATAGTTCTCAATGTATGGCATGTTGATATTGTAGACAGACTTGTATACATTGTTTATCTGATCATAATACTCTGTGCTTAAGTATCCTACAACAGCATCAACGAAGTCAACTGCTTGAGAGCCAACAATCCCCTCCATCTGATCTATCTCTAGCTGAGTAATACCCATGGCTTTCAGCTTCTCCATTTGAGTTTCGTTTCTGCTAAGGGCTATTAACCTCATCATGTCGTCCCCGTTTAGAACAGACTGCTCTCCCCGGATCATCAGCTTTATTCTCTTCTTAGAGACATCTCTTTGCATCTTCTTTATGCTCTTTGCTCCGACAGACCTAGCGATAGACTCAAAAACAGACTCTTTATTTTGGGTATTAGCAAGCCTAGTCTCCTCCATCCTATTTAGTGGCCTATAGATATTGTCTCTAAACCAAGTTCCCTTCCTGTCTAGTATGTTGCAGAATGTTTCTAGTGTGGAAAGTCTGTTCCTGAAAAACTCTAAAGCTTTCTTTGGCGTTTCCATCCCCTTGTAGGCTTTACCCCAATTCCTTAAGGCACTCCATACTTTTAACTTCTTAAGATCTTCAGATATAGCTGTCTTGTTTCTCTCTAGCTGATCCCGATTCCTAGGAACTAAAGCCTCGTTGGTAACGTCAACGGTTTGCTCTGCCTCCATCAAAGACTCCAATGCCTCAAGCTCGGCCTGCTCGTACTCATCGAGAATACCAATGTCCCTTAGCTCTTCCATTCGGTCAATGTCTTCCTGAGTAATAGGGTCCTTCCCATTTATAGCATTAGACTTTTGAAGAGCCTGCTCCATTACCTGACGCTCGAAGTCAGTTGCATTAGGGTCTTCCATCACATATTGAAATTTATGACGAAGATTGTAGAATGTTCCATCTATATACTCGCCCCCCAACTGCCTCTTAATAACCTCTCCCTTTTCATTGAAGAAGGTGACAGACTTAACATAAAGCGTCCCGTCTTTTTTTGTGTCTACCGTTATAGTTGCACTAGCTATACCGCCTTCCTTTATAAAAAGAAACGGCATCGACTTGCTTATATTCTCGTTGGCTTCTATTCTTATTCTAGCCCTCTCTTCTTTCTCGCGCTGTAACTTCTCCGAAAGGAATGACCTTCCCTCCTTTTTTAGATCCTTCAGGTCAGATAGTATATTTTCAACATCCTCTAATGAGGCCAAGTCTACATCTCCCAACAGATTAACACCATCCCTAAGATCTAGCAGGGCCTGTTCTTTTGGTGTAACTGTCTCGCCGTTTATTAGCTTTGACTCTATCTCGTCTATCAGCTCTAGAGTCTTCTCACTAGACAGGTAATCTTTTAGGTCAGACATACTG
>CP070801.1:39360-48125 GCA_020343575.1 Candidatus Aenigmatarchaeota archaeon | reverse complement strand
ATACTAGATATGATGGCCCCGTATACCATCTCATACACACAGCAGGAGGCAGGCTTCAAGGTTAAGATAACAGAGCACAAGGTCTATGTGGACATGCAGCCTGAGACCTACGCCCTGTGCAAGAGGTTGAGTAAGGACCTAGTGATAGAGGGTTCTGATCAGGTCGTACTTGCCGACACCCCGGTGAAGCTGATGCAGAAGCTACATCAGATGTACTCAGGGACAGTGAAGTTCGAGTCAGGCGATGCCATGGTATTGGATAAGAGCAAGGCAGAGTTTATCAAGGGACACTTCGCAGGCAAGAAGCTCGGCATCTTCTACAAGTTTACCGCAGAGCTGAAGGCAATGAAGGATGTGTTTGGTGACTCGTTAACCACTGACCTTCAGGAGTTTGATACCACAGACAAGTCGATAGCACTTCAGATTGTTAGTGGCCGGGAGGGACTATCACTCAGGAATGCAGACTGCATTGTCTACTACAACATAGACTTCTCAGCGACAAGCTATTGGCAGTCTAGGGATAGGATGACAACCAAAGACAGGACACACAACGATGTGTATTGGGTCTTCTCCAAAGGTGGTATCGAAGACAAGATATACAAAGCAGTAACCAAGAAGAAGGATTACACACTCTCACACTTCAAGCGTGATTTACTATCTTTATAGTCATGACCGAGCAACAGATACAGGCCAAAAGAATAAAACAGCTTGAAGAAGAGGGCTACTATGTAATCAAATTAATCAACACAAATAAGAACGGGATACCTGACCTTATTGCCATCGCACCTAACGCAGATGTGTTGTTTAGCGAGATCAAGACAAGCAAGGGACGGCTATCTCCATTACAAAAATACAGGATAAAGGAACTAGAAAATCATGGAGTTAGAACCGAAGTATATAAGGGCGTACAATGAGAAGTATGAAGTCGATTCAGTCTTTATTGAGAAGCTGCACATGTATCCGGTAGCAATCAGCCTGAACATAATAGATCAGGTGAAGAGCGTTGTTGACCACCTCCCCAAAAAGGAGGAGTACATGCAGCTCGTATCAGGAGTTGTCAAAGGAGACAAGCCATTCTTCTTTCAGGTGATGTACCTCAACGAGCCCGAGTACATGCCTATATTTACAGACATAGAAGAGATTGATGTAGACGAATACTTAGATGAAATCAATAATAAAAAAACAATAACATGGAGCAGACAAGACACGAAGTAAAAAAACTAATGGACATAGTCAACATGCATTTTGACTTAGACATACTGACTAAGACTCAGAAGAAGGACTATGTAGATGCGAGGATGGTATTCACTAAGATACTAACCGAGAAAGGATACGGGCCTAGCCGGATATCTAGGATACTAAAGAAGAACCACGCCTCGATCCTGAACTACAAGAAGAAGATCTCCTACTACCTGATGGCAGATCCGGAGCTTCAGCAGAAATATGAGGACTGCCTAGAGGCTTTCTACCGGGATCATGATCCTGCTTATGACATGAGCGAGTCGGATCTTAGAAAAGAGTTAATATCTTTGCGGAGAAAATTCAGGTATCAGGTGGAGAACAACAACAGGCTCAGAGCTAAGATCAAATCCTTGGATCCAATCTTTAAGATCGTTAAGGAGAGAACATCCCTTGTTGATGACGACGATATAAGTAAGAAACTAATACGAATGTTCAACGGTGTATACAGGTGAGAAAGATAGGATAGCTCACATCAACTTTGTGATGTCATGCATTCACAGGTCAACCAATCAGATATACGAGCACCTTATAGATCGTGAGTATGAGGACCTGAGGAAGGAGATATCACTCCTAATGAAACAACTAAAGGACATAAAAGATTCAGTAGACGATGATTAAAGAAGAACTAATGGAGGCACTCGAAGAGAATGAGTGCCTCATAGCAAACGGGTTCGATGATGCCCTGATTGGTATTACAATGACCGGAGAGATCGTGGCTGTGTACAGCTACAGGAAATGCATAGAGGTACTAATGAGAGATATGGATGAGGAGGATGCCTTAGAGTATTTCTCATACAATGTACTAGGTGCTTATGTAGGGGAGAAGACACCCCTGTTCATTGACGACATAGAAACCTCCCACTGATGGGAGGTTTTTAACTCACTACTTTCTTTTTCTTCTTCTTCTTTTTCTTCTTCTCCTTCTTCTCCTTCTTTTGAGGCTTACCCTCTATAGTGTAGTCACTATAGTTGAAGACCCTAGCTACTGCCTCACCAAAGTCCATGTCCTCATTGAGTAGCTTACTCCAATTGTCTTTTATCTTCAGCACCTGATTAGCAGGAACACCTCCCATCTCTAGTATGTTAAGCATAGCTCTGTTGAAATACTTCTCTTTGGTCTCATCCTTCTTGGCCTTGTCCATCTTCTGAATGTTCTCATATAGATCTCCGAACTGATCGAACACCGGAAGGTTTCTGAAGCTAGCAGCCCAAGGCTTATCTAAGTATAGGTCACGAGCCCCTGCTAATATATCTCCCAATATAAACAACGAGTTAAATGTTCCAAGAGCTGCAGCCATACCTAGCTCCTCATCGTCTTCCTCTCTCCAATCTCTCAGTATACCGGGGAGACCAAGTGCTACGTACTGAAAGAACATAGGCAGTACAACATGATAGGTTACAAACGTCCTTATATTCTGACCAAGAGTACCTCTTCCTGCAGACTTATCCCAAGCCACAAGCTTCCTGTACAGGTTTCTTACAGCCATGATGTCTTTTCTTAGTAGTGCACGAGAGGATGAGGTAAACAGCGACATCCATCTAAAGAAGAAGTTGTCGGTTTGGAAGTAGTCTCTAGCCTGTATACCTGCAGATGATTGCTGAGTGGTATCAATCTGCTTCTCAACCTTCTTAACAGCGTGGTCAATAGCCTGTTGCTCAGTGGCTTTAGGATTGTTCTTTTTAAACTGAGACTTGTAATAGTTGTAGTTTGGTATAGATCCCATGACCCCGGCCTTATCCCCAAACTTAACCAAGAACATCATTAGGTCCATTGCCTTGTCAACACTTATCTCCTTACCTGCAATTGTGGTAACCCCGGAGTATAGCCTCTCCTTCTTACTTGTATTGTAATCCTCTAGAAGCCTAGCGAAGTCACCCTTCTTGTATCTATCCTGAAGGTAGACAGAGTTCTCATACAGCTCTGTCCAACTTGACTTGAATGTCTTCAGGTTGTTGGCCATTCCTTTGGCCGCTTCCTTGGTCCAATTCCTGTAGCCTATGTAGTCAGCAAATGCTAGGGCTGATGTGAACTGCTTTAATGCTATGGTTGGGTTAAGACCAAGCTTGGTTACAACAAAGCTTCTTGTCATCCAATTAAATATCTTACTGCCTGATCCGGCGCGAGACTTACCTCTGTCGATTATCTTGTCGTACTGCTTGTTTAGTATGTTGTACACATCCTTACCTGAGGTAACCTCAATAGCTCTCTTTATCTTAGGATCCTTTATTATCTTGGTGACATCTCTAACTGTCTCACCATAAGCCCTGAAGTACTCCATCTCACTGATGTATGAGGCAAGCATTGAGTCACCATCCATAGTTAGGATTGGGTGGCTGTTGTTCATCCGAGCCTTAGTAGACCTTGCGCCCACCATGGTCTGATAATTGTTGGCTCCCATATCAAGAAGCCCCATGGTCTGCTCGACACCTTCTCTAGATACTATACCTGCATAAAACTCATTCCAAGGCATGTTGGTCCTGTATATCTCCTTGTATACAGCATTGTACCTCTCATAAACAGATGGAAAGAACTCCTCTACCTGCCAATCTGCCCAACGTCTTACCTCAGGATCAAGCTTACTGTCTATCTCAGCCAATATATCTTCAGTACTTTTACCCCAACCCGGTTTATTCTCTAGCCCCGGCATAAGAGATGGGTCCTTTGCTTGGTTGTAGAGGTAGTACATCTCATTCTGACTCATCAACATGGTCAGGCTGTTTATCTCATTTGAGATCTTTCTTCTTTCCTTCTTCGTTAAAGACTTATCCTTGAGCTGCTCAGTCAATTCATTAACCCTCTTTGGATCAGTATATATCTTAACACTCTTGATGTTGTTTCTCTTCATCTTCCGAATGTAGTTCTTACCGAATATCTCCTTTGCTTTGGTTTCTGTGGTGGCCTTGATGAAATTCATTCCCTCTATGTACATATTCCTAGACTTGTCGAAACGATCACTGATAAGTTCTACAGCCTTGCCTCCAAATATCTCACCGGGCATGTTTTTTATCCTATCAATGAGACACTCTATAGCTTCGGTCCTAAGTATTATCCAATCAAAAGATTCCAAGAAGGATTTAAGAACCTTTACTGCCTTGCTCCTGTTCCTGTTCCTGTTCTCCTTCTGCTCTATTTCCCTAGTGGCTTCCTCAACACTCTCTTCACTACTGTAGTCTATCTTAACACCCGACACCTCTTCAAATATCTGAGACTTCTCAGCGTTGTACCTCTCCTTGGCCGCCTTTATAGCCTCAACGTATTCGTTCCTCTCCTCCTTGAAGGTAGACTTGAGCCTGTTGTATACATCCTTAAGAGTATCAGCCTTGTATGAGTCTGTGTTCTCTAGTAGTATTGACTCATTGTACAGTATGGCCATGTCAATGTCAAATATTCTTTTGACCTGCTCGTCAGTTATTTCATTGGCATTCATCAACTGTTCTCTCTCCTCCCTAAGCTTGTCTATCTTTTCTGTCACACTCTCAACACTAGAGTCCTGAGCTAACATGTCAGCCTTTATCTTCTCTATCCTCTTCTGAGCCTCAGGAAGTAGCTTACCTTTTACCCTAGCACCCACTAGCTTAGTGGTCTTGGTAGATAGCTGCTTCTCAACCCGGCTCAATATGTCCTCTACGTTCTGCTTGTTGATCTCACTTACGATATTATCTAATACCAATCTTATATCGTTGTCCGGTTTGGTAGTAAGCTTGTAGTAATCCTTGTAGTACCTAGCATCTGAGATCTCTCTTAGGATCTTCTTCACCCTTGTTGTAGACCACTGTGTTTTAGGTAGGTTCTGAAGGACGAACTTCTTCATCTCCTTTCTCAGGTTTGCCATACCTTTGGCTCCGGCCTTTCTCTCCCTGATCATGGCCTTCATCTTCTTCACATCAGAAGCTATAGCCCTATTGTTGGTCTCGGCTAAGGCTTTATCTAGACCTATCACTAGCTCTGCCTGTAGCTCTTTTGTTAGCTCCTTGAACTCAGGATCGGCCATTAGTATCTCCTTAGCCTTGTCTCGTAGCTGAGAGATGTCCTTCTTCTTCTTAGCAAATTTATTAGCCTTCTCCATTACCCGGCTAAAAAGCTGCTGTCCAACAGCAGAGTTGTTAGATACATTGGCAAATGCAGGAGGCATTGTGGTAAACATATCTAGTGGTATCTCCATTGCTGAACGTATATCAGCAACCTTATATCCCTTCTTCCTAAGATACAGCTCGATGGCAGCATCACTGAAGTTTAGGGTACGAGCTTCTTCTATAATAGCAGACATGCTAGTTGACTCAGGCTTCTTGGCCATACTTAGCTGAAGCTGATCACCCATCTCGGATACCTGATAGCCCTCGAACAGTTTCCTTCCTGAGAGCAGGTCTACATTCACAGCATCAAGAAACTCATCGAGACTAATTGTCTCAATCTGCTCTGATGTGTACTTAGATATCCCGGTAAGCTTTCTTACATAACCATATAGAGTGCTTAACCAATTCTTGAAGTTCTTCTTATTAGCAGCCAACACAAACGACTCACCCCTATCTCCGATGGCCATAGCTAATGCCTCCTCTAGAACATATGCTTCTATGTCACTCTCGCTAACTCCATCCTTACGCATCTGACCAATGACCTTCTTGTATGCCTTACTCTTCTTTACTTTCTCAACATAAGAGCCCTCTTCTTTTATTAGTGACAACCCCTTGTTATAGAGTGACTTGTTAGCCTCCTTTGCCACGTTCAACCAAACATGGCCGAACTCATGTATGGCTGTGTTGTAATCCGCAAGAGCCGGGTTCAGGTACAGCTTGCCTTTGTATACAGCACCGTATACTTTCTGATCTTTAGTCTTTAGCTCTTTCGCATATATATCCTTAACGAGCTCATCAAACTCCTTCTGAGTAGATACAATCTCAACGCTAGGGAAGGACCTGCTCAGTACAGATACAAACTTTTGATACATAGAAGCCACAGGAGATGATACCTCTCTTGCTTTAGGAGCAGTCATGACTGCGCTTCTCATAACATCACTTCTAGCACTCGTTGGACTAATCTTTGTCTTTTTTGCAAATGGAGTAACAGCCTCTTTTACCGCTTCATCTATAGCATCCTTATTTCTTAGTTTTTTTGCAGCTATTATTTGGGCTCTAAGTGTCTCTCTAATATCCTTATCAAGATCCTTACTCAATCTAACCTTACTTAGTGCCTCAAGTTTATCCTTTGTATTTTTCGCAGCAAACACTGCATTTAGTTTCTCAAAGACCTTCAACTCTTGTGGAGTCAGGGTCTCAAGCGGCTTTGTTTTTCGAATGGTTTTGATAAGGCCCGCAACCTTTTTATTTATGTCAGCTAAATATTCAGGTATTACATTCCAAAAAGGCGTGGTCTCTTTTAATAAGCCAACTACTCTTCCTCTAATGTATACATCATAGTTAGGATGCTGAGGTAATCCTTCCTCCTTCTGTTGATCAGGACTAACTATAGCCTCATCTGCAGTCTTCTCTGTTACCTTGTTACCCTTCTTATCAGTAATCTCAAGCACCATAGTCATGGATCCTGTGGGTATATTCCTTGCAAATTTTTCTGAAGCCTGATCCCTCAACACCTCTATTGTAAGGCCAAGCTTTCGCATCTCATTAGCAATAGGTGTAGAATCTGATTCCTCTAAAACATCTTTTGAAGGAAGTATTGCTTTTGTAAAGGCAGCTCTTACATCAACAGCGTTTTTGTCCGGATTGTAAACTGAATCAACTAGCTGCTCTAGCGATGTGCTTTTAGCAACAAGACCTTTTATCTTATTTAGATCCTTGTTATTTAATTTTTTAATGTGATCCTTAATAAGCTGAAATACCTCCTGCTTTTTTTGTGGAGAGATAGCATCAAGGTTCTCTATAAGCTGAAATCCCATAGCCTTGTTAGAGTCAACACCACTAGAAGCCATATTGTAAACGACTGTATAGTCTGCATCTATTGCCCCCTTTACTATAGCACTAGCTGCTTTATTATCAATAGAAGCCCAAGCAATCTTTCCTCTTAACGCTTTTATTAGGGGGAAGAATGGACCTCCCATATTTTTCTTATCCACCTTGAGTCGATCAGCCATGGCTAAGTTGATCTTCTTTCCAACCAAGTCTTTCAACCCTATTCTCTCAAGATCTTTTGTAAGTGGATTGTCTTTGTCTAAAGTTATAGTTACAACCTCAGCATCCGGAGCAGGCTGCTCTACAGTAAATGGGTCCTCGGCAAGCTCGACACCCGCCTCCTCCATCTCAGACATAGCCATCTCCTTCTCTGCAGCAACACCCTCTACGTCCTCCCTCTTCCCTGTCTCAAGCTGAGGCTGTAGCTTACCTTCCTCAACCACATCTTCTTTAGCAGCTACTTCTGCTTTAACTTGAGCAGAAGGTTTCGTTACATCTATCTCTTTATCAAACAAAGCGTAACTAATTACTCCCGGTCTTTCAGAAAATATAGCTCCTTCGAAGCCTGCGTTTTCCATAGCGTCCATCCACTGACCTCCACTTGCCCAATCATTAACTCCTTCTCTATCTTTAGCCGATTCATTCATAGAACGAATTGCATTTTCGTAATCTCTTAAAGCACTTTCTTCAGAGTCGTATTCTATTTCAAGATCCTCATTGTTTTTTAAGAAACCTTGTTTTAACCGTTCAACGTGTTCTTGATTTCTTAAGTCAAACAGCTTTGATTTTTTATCCTCTGTGATTGTGGTTTCAGTAATTTCTCCTTGACCTTGTGTGCCTGTATATGCTTGAGCGTATTGTTTTTGAGGAGTTAAAAATATAGCTTCAGAACTGCCTTCTTTTAGTTTACCCCCTTGTATTTTTGTAGGTGAACCATGATACACAATCTCTTCCGGCTGTACCTTAGTAGGTTTAGTTGTCTCATCAACATCAAATATCTCCCCTATAAGTTTAGACTCAACCTGTAGCTTCTCAACCCTTTCTTGGTTGGCATCAAACATCTCCTGCTGAAACTTGGTTAGCTTCTTGCCCTCATTCTTCCTAGCGGCAACTCCGGCCAATAGGGACTCTAGCCTAGAGTCTTCTATTGTACCCTCCCTGAAAGCCTTAACATCCTCCTTGGTCCCCTTGTCAACTACAACCACATCTTCTTGAGTAGCTACTTCAGCAGGGGCAACCTCTTTAGCTTGTTGTTGCTGTTTAGCAGGGATCATTCTGTAGACAGAAACTTCCTTGTTAGGACTAGCGTCAGGATAGGTCTTTAAACTTTTATCTTCCTTCACCAACTCAGCCTTACCCTGATCAACCAACTTATTCCACAGGGATTTAGCAGGAACTGCTCTACCTGTTTGAGCAAATTGACCATAAGATTTTAAAACGCCATCTTTTTTTGAAGCTTCTTTATTTAGTGAGTTATAGATAGATTCTGCCACTCCCTTTCTTCTGTAATTCTTCTCAACAGATATCCCTTCAACTTCAATGTCACCATTTGATTGTTCGTAAAATGAAACAGAAGCAACACTTTCCCCGGTTGATTTATCAGTATAAGAATGAGTAGT
>CP070801.1:33222-39260 GCA_020343575.1 Candidatus Aenigmatarchaeota archaeon | reverse complement strand
TATTTTGTTTTTCCTGAGAACCTGGAAAATCATTGGGATAAGCTTTTGGATGTTCTCCTTCTCGTTGTAGGTGGGTATAACGATGGAAACCATCTTTATCTTTCTGGTTTTCCCTCGCTCCTTCTCAGCCTTCCATGTCCAGCCAAGATTAACGAAGTAGTTCCAGAGGAATGCAGCTCCTATTCCTATTAAGTTGGAGATTAGATAGTATATGCCGAGGAACGCTGTGCAGAAATACAGAACAGATATGTTTATCACCAATCCAGCAACCGAAACCGTGTTGAACTTAACACCTCTCCTGAACCTTCCCTTTTTTCCTTTTGATCTGTCCCTGAAGGTCCAGAACTCGTTCAGTATGAAGTTTGTTATTATTGAAACCTCGATTCCAATCGCAGATGAGATGAGGTAGAAGAATCCCACAATCTCGGTGAAAAACCAGAGCAGTCCCTCGTTAACAAAAACGCCACTCGCCCCCACTGTCGCAAACTTCAGAAATCTCTTCATGGAATCCCTATGTTTTTGTTAATATTAAATACTTGAAGCGCTTGATATAAATTATGAATTTCCGACGCATCTACAACAGACTCTCCAGAACATACGATATGAGACACACCAGCCCCACGACCCTTGAAATCAGAAAAAAAGAGGTTCCACTGGTCAGAAGATTCGCCTCTGGAAGGGTTCTGGATGTGGGGTGTGGGACGGGGTTCCACCTACCCCTGCTAAAAAATATAACTGGCATGGACATAAGCGAGGGTATGCTAAGACTGGTTAAATCCGAAAATCCAGTCCTGCAGGCTAGTGCAGAGAGGATTCCCTTCAGAGACAGGAGCTTTGATTCAATCCTTTGTATGTTCTCTGTCCTGAATGTATGTAACTACAAAAAAGCAATAAAGGAGATGCAAAGGATTTTGAAACCAAGAGGGATAGCAATAGTTTCTGTTGCAAGTATATGGGACTTGGATTACGATTCCCTTACTGAAAAGAAAAAAATCAAGCTGACCAATGAGATGAAGAAGAAGAGGTTCCAGGTATCAGGCGAGGATGTGGAACTGTATCTTTTCTCCAAGGAGGAACTGGTTGATCTTTTCGAAGAGGGGGGGTTTTCCCTCAAATTATTCGATTCCCTTTTCATACTCCAGAAACCGAGATGGGGAGACCTCACTCGCTTCTCAGTCCGAGAGAAGATAAGATTAAGGGTGGAGAGATTCTATCCCAAGGAGTACGGATGCATCTACTTAATGGTTTTCAGAAAATTATGATTACCTTCTCTTCCTGAACTCTGCATCCAGAACAACGTGAAAAATGTTTGGAGCATACTCCTTTACTATATTTTTGTACGTTACTCTCTCCAGAACATAACCATGCTTGAAACCAGATGTTTCGAGTATTTGTATGGGTTTCTCCCATAGCTCCTCCTTCGCAAACGTGTCGTGGTAGTGTATCACACCGCCTTCGGGTTTGAGCGCTTCGAAAGCAGCGGGGAGGAATTCGTACGTCTTAGGGAGGAATCCCATTATTATCCTGTCTCCTATGTCACCGAACCTGACTACCATGCAGTCACCAAAAACAGGAACCATCCTGTCCCCCACCTTGTTAAGCCTTATGTTCTCTTTCATGTACTCCATAGCGACTGGATTTTTGTCTATTGCAAACACCCTGGCAGGTTTCGCAAGTTTCGCAATTGGAATAGAGAAGTAACCTATGCCAGCAAACATATCCACCACTGTTTCGCCTTTTCTCACAATATTTGGGAGCCTTCCTCTCTCCAGCAGGTTCCCTTTTGAGAACATGAGCCTTGCCACATCTATCTTGTAAACACATTTGTTTTCCCTGTGGGTCGTCACTGTGGTTTTTTCTCCTGCTATAATCTTGACTCTCGGTTCCCTGAGTTCCCCAGTGATTGATCCTGTCCTCATACAAACAGTCTTTACGTAAGAGAAGTTCTTCAAAACCGCGTTTCCAATCATTCTTTTGTGTTTATGTAACTCTTCAGGGAGGTTCAATATAGCTATCTTCCCTATCCTCTGAAAACCAGATGGTATCAGAGCAAGGTTTTCCTCAGGAACCTTCTTCTCCAATTTCTTCCTCACAATTTCCCTGAACTTCTCAGGCTTCATGTATTATTCTTAGTAATAAGATTATTATTGATTTGCACATCCTGAAAAAGTATATAAGGTTTTCGGTCAATTCTTTCTCATGCCAACAAAATCATTAGAAATAACATTTCCTCCGGAATGGGAAAACGAAATACTAGACCAGAAATTATTTTTTGATTGGTTGGTAGAAAGGGATCTAGATGGAATGGGTGGTGTTTATCCCACTAATGGGTATAAATCTTTCAGAATTGCGTACGGAAACAAAGAACTTCCGATATTTATTGAAGATTTTCTAGAATCCATGAATTTGGTCTGTGATTTAAAGTATGAAAGAATAAAAACATGATAGTTACTTTTTCTTCTCAGCAGACTTTTCTTCTTTCTTTTTCTCTTTCGGTTTCTCTTTCGGTTTCTCTTTCTTAGGTTTTTCTTCAGCCTTCTTCCCTTTCTTCAGAACCTCTTCCTTTGGTCCACCCATACCCGGGAGACCCTTTTCTTTCTCAAGGGTTTCCTTCATCTTTTCGAGTCTTCCCTTCTTCTCCTCTTTCTTGGGTTTCTTTGCTATCTCCTCTGGGAGCATCACATGAACAACCCCCTCGGAGTCCCTGCTGATCTTTACCCTTATGTTCTGTGGGGGTTTCTGGATTCCCCTTATCCATATCTTTTCATTGATCTTCTGGGAAATCTTCACATTGTATGACTTTGTATGCTTTGATACATATCCCCTGATAGTATAAAGCGCCCTCTTGCCTCTCTCATTCTTGGGAACCTTAATCCATTCCTTGCGAAGAGGAATGTTTAGGATTCTCTCTCCACCGGCTTCTTTGCCAGAAACAACCTTTTCTGCCATATCATCCCCTTAAATTTTTAGCTTATCCCTTCTCCACTGCTTTGTCCTTATCCTGATCCTTCTCGTTCTTGCTCTTTTCAGACCGAACTTCTTTATATCTGCCCACCTGGGAGCAGGCCTTCTTTTGCCCTTTGCTATAAGCCTCTTCTTCTTTCCGGATGTTTTGTTTCTGCTCATAAAATCCCTACTTACGCTTTATCTTAAAATCCTTCTTCTCTGACAAAAGCTTCAGTATATCCTTCAGCTTCTCATCTGTTATCGGATCCGTGACTTTACCTGTTTGGTATATCTGTAACAGATAGATATCAACCTGGTTTGCAAGAGCCGGGTTCACAGACCTTATCCTTGATAGCCTTTCGAATGCCTCCTTTGTTAATATCCTAGAGAGTACAGTCCTCTTCATCTCCTCCAGCTGCTTCATCTGTGCAAGCTGGTTCATATCCACTCCATCCATTCCATTAGTCATGTTTTCACACCTGGTTTCTTTATCCCCCTTGCGATTCTGTTTAAAAATGATTGCCCCTTAGGGGTTATAACCCTTCCTTTTTTCTCCTCGGTTTTCACAAAACCAGCAGCCTCCAGTTGCTTCAGAACCTTCCTTATAACCGCTCCTGATGCCTTGTATTTGTGCTCGGGTTTATGGCCTCTTCTCTTTCTGCCACCATAGGCGATTCTCAATCTTGAAACGCCTGACTTCTCCAGGTAAACCCTTCTCAGGACTGAAGCTGCCCTCAGCCACCACCAATTCGCTTGGACTGGTGGCCTTTCCTTATGGACTCCTGTCTTTGCAAACTTTGACCACTCCGGTGGCTTCAGTTCCTCTAACTTCTCTAGCTCCTTGGCTGCCTTTTCTATGAGTTCCTGCGCATCCACATCGTTTACCGATACCATGTTCGCACCTTGCCTTACAATACACTATGTTTATAGATTCATATATAAATTAATGTAGAAATAAAAACCTTTGTGGACATCATGCGAGATTTATCAGAACATAATCCAGAATCTAAAATTTATTTAGTATCCACTCTGTAGAGGGTTACGCAACCCTTCCTATCAACTTCTGTAAGCACTGTTTCGTTTTTCAATTTATCCATCAGTGGTTTCTCTTCCCCAAAGAAACTGTGTGCACAAGTTGCAGTATCTACATACATATAGAATATCTCACCCTCGCACCGATCTAAGGAAGTCGTAACATTTTTTCCATGAAATATTATCTTCATCATACGATTAGAATTGGTAGATAAATACCATGATTGTGGATTCTCAATCAGTAAACAATCATTACTACCAACAGAACCAGAAACCGACAGCATATTAGTCATTAAACAGTTACCTTCCTCCTCAAAGGCAAATACATTTGTATTGAAAAAGAACACAGAGAATATCAAAAACAAAATTATTACTGAGGTAAACATCTTCATATTTGGAGAAAACTTTATTGAAAGTATTTTTTCTGAACATCTTTCAAGAACATTCTTAACTGAGAATATACCATACGCAATTAAAATAGCCAATGCCGGGTGCAATAATAAGTGATATAAATCTAGTCCACTGAAGTAGGAGGCCCAGTAAAGCCCATAGAATAAAAGGAACAGGGCTATCCAAAAAACAGGGAACAAAACATTTTTTTCTCTCCGTATAAACAGGAGTGAAATAAACAGAAATAGATATAAAATGAGTGGGTAATCACCCGGCCTTGCTAAAAAAGAAAAATGCCTTGCAATATTCGGGATAAGGTAAGTATGGGAAAATGTATAAGGATGAGTTTCGCTTACCACCGGATCGTTCCATGTACCAAAATTTTCATTAACGGTTATGTAATAATAACTCACAGGTATCATAAAAATTAAAAATAAAATTATCGGTAACTTCAGGTTTTTGAATGAAATATCTTTCCTTTTCAATAAAAAACCAAGAATGAAAAACGGAATGAATATTGAATTATCCAATCTAGCATGTATTGCAAATACCAGTAATAAACCAGATAAATAGTATAACCTCTTCTTACCAAGTTCTAAGGATATTAAAAATATCAATACAGCTATTGTGGCAAAGAAAGTTGATATGACCTCGCTCGCGTTGAGTTTTGCAAAATAAACAGATGCTGGCAACAAAGAGTATATCAGGGTGGAAAACAAGGATACACTATCTTTTTTAAATAAAGTCCATGTCAATAGAAATACCAACAATATTGTTAAACTGCTCATTAATAAATTTAGAAACAAAACCGATTCAAAACTTGCTCCAAAAAAGAAGAATGATAGAGCGACCATAAAGGGATAACCACTTGAATACTTGAATTCATAGATCTTTTGTTCTTCCAACATTATTTGTCCTCTAACAACATGGTTCCAGCACAAACCAGAGGAATCACTACACCCAGGAAAAGCTATTCTAAGGCCTGAACCAAAGACGAGTATTAAAATAAAAATAACCCATGTTATTTTTCTTATTTTTCTGAAGTAGGAAAAAATATCCTTGCGGTTCAAAATAAACAGAATGCAGATGAGAATGAAGTTTAAAAGTAATATGTAAAACAGTGAATTCACCAGTATTTCTGGAGCATGGACCATCCAATCACTTAGTTTATAGCCTTACAAGACTTCATTTTCCCTACACCATTCTATAGTCTTTTTAATTCCCTCTTTTAATCCTATTTTGGGTTTGTATCCCAGCTCCCTTTCTGCTTTCTCAATACTGTAGAATACATCCCTAGAGATTTCCCCGGCTGAAAAGATTTTACCTGCATGAAATCCCATTTTGTTCATGATTATAACAAGTTTTTCAAAAATTCTTGACAATATAAGAGGCAAAAACCTGGGGTTGAATCCAACTCCCAGATTCTTTGCTATTTCTTCATATAGTTCCTTAACCGTATAGACTTTCTTGTCTGCTATCAGATATGTTTCTCCTTCTGCTACCTTCTGTTTTTCTGCTAGAAGGAGGGCATCAACGACATTGTCTATATAAGCCATGCTTTTCAAGGCATCACCCTTGCCAAACATCAGGGGTTTGCCTGTTTTTATCATCCTTATCAAAAAAATTGTTTTTTCTGGCAAGTAGGGACCATAAAACCAGATAGGTCTGAT
>CP070801.1:21968-33122 GCA_020343575.1 Candidatus Aenigmatarchaeota archaeon | reverse complement strand
TGAACGTCAATGTAAGGTATTTAGGCATAATACTGATAATCCTGAGTATGATAACATTCTTTATAATGTACAATTTCTCCAACACAATGCTGGATATAATAGACAGTGGACAAATTGGTTCATGCGAATCCTTTGAGTTATGTCCACATGTAGCTGTTCTGAACCAGACCTATGTTGGATACTTCACATCTTTCATAATGCTTATAATAGGAGTGTTCATGGTCATTCTGGGCGGGAGTACCAAGAAACCAGAACCAGAGGGAAACAGAAGCAAATGGGAGGGTGTTCTTAAAAAACTCACCGGAGACGAGAAGAGCGTTTATGAAAAAATAGTTGTGTCAGAAGGCGTAATCTTCCAGAGTGATCTTGTTGAACAGTCTGGGTTCCCCAAGGCAAAGGTTTCCAGGATTCTTGACAAGATGGAGGCCAGAGGACTTCTGGAGAGAAAGAGAAGGGGCATGGCAAACGCAGTTGTTTTGAAGTAGTTTCGGTTTTTTCTGTGGAAAGGGTTAATGAAACTAGTTTCATACACAGGGATATATGCTGTTTCATATATAGTGATACCATGGACGGAAAAATTAGATTCGGACTAGCAATACTCGCACTTGCGCTGGTGATTGGTGGCTTTTTGCTATCAGTGTCTTTAACACAGGCCCACCCTGGAGATCAGCTGGAAGATACGGGAAGCGAAGAGATTAACACCAGATCCTATGCCAGGTGCGGTGGTGTCCAAGGCTGCAGGTCATCCTGTGGCTGCGGATGTGCAGGAAACCCAAGTGCTTGCGGGTGTGGCGGTTAAACGCCACCCGCTTTCATTTATTTGGGTGATGTTATGAAAACGATACACATTTTAGGGATTGTGGTGATTTTGTTAGTTGTTTCTACTATAACCTTGGTTGGATTGCAACCCTCTGGTCAGGTTGTGAACAATAACTCAACCTGTGAATTCGGACAGTTGAACTACTATTTCAGAAGCGACTGTTCGCATTGCATCCAGGTTTCGAATGATGGTTCGCTTGAAAAACTTCAAGCTGAATTCGGGGTAAATGTAAACAAGTTCGAGGTTGTGGAATGGGGTATGTATGGTATCTATGCAACACCTACTTTTGAGTTTGGAGGTCAGAGGGTCCGTGGATATCGGACATTCGATCAGATTAAGGAGTTATTGGGTTGTTAACTAACTATTTAGTATATATTTAAAAACCCGCTCTAACAGAAATCTTATAGGTTGCTATGATATGTATAATCGCGCTTGTGGTGTTTGGGATTCTGGGTATTTTTAGTGCAAAGTATAGAACCATTGCTAAAGAAGCGTTTGATTGTGTATTCCGAAGACTCACACTCCGCAAGTGCACAACGGGTTTGGACAAACGCTTGAAGTCCCAGATAACTGGAAAGTTCATGAGAAAACGACCAAAACTGGGAAAATTCCTTTACAGACACTTCGAGGCAATATCTTGGGCCTTTACCATCGTTTTGATAGTTAGCCTTGGTTACTCTATATACAGTGTGGGAAATCTTTTCATCTATGGAAACTGTAATGGTCCGATACCGGACGCTTTCTGTGTTTTCGACCCGTTCATATCAGGAGGACATGGTGGTGAATGCACGATTGAGGGACCCGTTGGTGAGATAATGGGGGTCTTGGAGGTTCATCCACATGACCCAAGTGTAGGACCCGAGGATGCGAAGGTGACAATCATAGAGGCAGGGTGTTTTGTCTGTCCATATACAAAGCAGGCTGTTCCTGTTGTGAAGCAGATAATATCACATTATGGGGACAGTATAAGATTCGTTTACAAGGACTTCCCCATGAGCTCCACGCACCCAGGAGCACAGGAAGCCGCCGAGGCCTCACATTGTGCACATGAGCAGGGAAAATACTGGGAATATCACGACGTGCTTTTCGAAAATCAGGGAAAGACAAATTTCGAGGACCTTTTAGGATTTGCAAAGGACCTTGATCTGAATACCACACAGTTCTCCGAGTGCCTGACATCACACAAATACAAGTCACAGGTCGATGGAGATTTTGCTGAAGCCTTCGCTATTGGAGTTTACGGAACTCCAACCTTCTTCATAAATGACCAGGTTGTAGTAGGTCCAAAGACTTTTAATGAATTCAAACAAATCATAGATAGTGAGTTAGCAAGGGGGTGAATAAATGGGACTTGATGTTGATAAGGTTCGAGAAGACTTTCCTGTTCTCCAGAGAGTGATTAATGGCAAACCCATAGTCTACCTAGACAACGCTTGCATGACTCTCCGCCCCATTCAGGTAATAGAAAAGATTAGGGAATACTACACAGAGTACCCGGCATGTGGTGAAAGAAGCATGCACAAGCTGGGAAGAAAGGTGGACGAGGGAGTGGAGAGGTCTAGGGAAACCCTGAAGAAATTCCTGAATGCCAGGAACACAAAGGAGATAATTTTCACCAAGAACACCACAGAGGGCATAAATCTAGTAGCGAATTCTTTGGATCTGAAGAATGGCGACGTCATACTCGGAACGGACAAGGAACATAATTCTAACATGCTTCCCTGGCAGAAGCTCTCTTCAAGGGGTGTGAAATACGAGATTGTAAGATCCAATCCCGACAACACATTTTCCATTGAGAATTTCAAGGAGAAGATGAACAAGGATGTGAAGCTGGTTGCAATGGTTCACACCTCAAACATGGACGGAACAACCACGCCAATGAAAGAGATAGTCAAGATAGCAAAGGATCATGGAGCTTTGGTTCTTATGGATGGTGCACAGAGCATTCCACACCATGAACTGAATATGAAAAAACTTGATGCCGACTTCTTGGCCTTTTCGGGCCACAAAATGCTCGGCCCCTCAGGGACCGGTGTTTTGTATGGGAAAGAACACCTGCTTGAAAAACTGGGAACATTTTTAGTGGGTGGGGGAACGGTTGTAGACACAACACATTCTGAAGCGAAATTCGAAGAACTGCCGCAGAAGTTCGAAGCTGGGTTACAGAATTACGCTGGCATAATTGGGCTTGGGGAGGCAGCTAGCTATCTGATGAAGATTGATAAGGAAAATGTAGAGAAGCATGAGACCGAACTGAATAAAAGAATAACAGAAGGTGTTGGTGATGTTGTGGATATTATAGGACCCAGAGAAGCGGGGAAGAGGTCAGGAATATTCAGCTTCAATTACAAGAAAGTGGATCCTCATGAAATAGCAATGATGCTGGATGAAATGGAAAACATATGTGTCCGCTCAGGAGCACATTGCGTTCATTCTTGGTTCAATACACATAACCTTAAAGGTAGTGTCAGAGCTTCCATCTACTTGTATAACACTCTTGAGGAATGTGAAAAATTCATAGAAACCCTGAAAAAAGTAATAGATGCTGTTAAGTGATTAGACCCCTGTGACGAGTTCTGATTTTATCCTGACTACGAATGCTGCTCCTATCAGAATCAGGGCTGAGCCGATTATCTGCAGCGCAGGAGCGGGTTCACTGAATATTATCACACCCAGGATAAGGGATATGACTGGGGAAAGCAAAAGCAAGGCAGCTGCCTTCGAGACGTTTATCAGTCTTATGCTCCAGTACCAGGAGAAGACGTACGCGAAAAGAATGCCTGTCGAGATTATCACGTTAACTATCTGCTGTGGTGACAGGGTCAAAAGAATCCAGGCCTTTCCGAGGGAGAATGCGAACACGAAAAGGAAGATGCCGCCTATGAACATTCTTGCGAACGAAACAACCCAGTTCGATTCCTCTTTCAGCATTGCGTACCTTGCTATGGTGTTCTCAACACCCCACAGTATCGTTCCCAGCAAAACCAGGAGATCTCCGAACAAGGGATCGGTCCAGAAGGTTGCTGGGTTTATCTGGGCAGAGAGCAGAATGAATGTTCCAACAAGCATTACCAGAAGGGCAAGGGCCTGTCTCCTGCTCACCTTTTCCTTTAGGAATATGAATGCAAAGATTGTCACGTATATAGGAAGAGTCTTGTGAAGGAATGCTGCCCTTCCTGCTGTCGTAAAACTGAGACCGGTGAAGTAGAAGAGAAACGCCAATCCACCTCCTATTATACCTATAGCTATCAGCCACTTCCATGAAACCTTCTTGATTTTTTTAAAATGGAACTTGGTCTGCGCAGAGGCGAGGAAAAAGAATATGATACCAACAACTAGAGCTCTGATGGCAGTGAATATCATGGGGTCCATATCCACAACGAATATTTTGTTGATAGGAATGGCAAACCCACTTATTATTGCGGTTAGAAGTGCGAGGGTTGTTCCCAGGACTTCCTTATTCATATGTAATATAATTTGGTTTCTGATAATAAAAACTATTCTGATACTATTTTCAACTCATTCCCTTGCAGAACATCAGCAACCTGACCACACTTTGGACATCTCGCAAAGTGAACGTGTTCTGTTACTCTTACCAGACCCTCCAAACCACACTCGCATTTTATCTTCACCGGGACCTGCTCGATTTTGAGTTCTATACATTCAAGCTCTGTTTCCCTTGTATACTCCCTGAACATCTCCTCAAACGCTTTCGCACTCCCCCGCATCTTCCCTAGAACTATCTTAACCTTTTTGGGAACGGGTTTCATCTTTCTTATATCCTGTATAGCCTTCTGGACAGAACCAAACTCATGCATTGCGCTTCAACTCCTTTAGATATTTTATCGCCTTCTCAGGAAACCTCATTTCTTTATCCACCCCGAGCCTTTTTAAGTTATCAGAGATATTCTTTGCGTATTCTTCTGAAACCTTTTCAACAACATTCATCCTATGAACTATTACCCAGTCTCCTGGTTTTAAATCAAGGTCCGAGTCAATACAGAAATTTCCCTTAACCGGTGAGAGCTCCAGCAAATATTCGCTATCCCTCTTTTCCAAAATCTTTGCTGGAAACGCGATGCAAACATAGTTTCCCTGTTCAACCTTCATCTTGTTGTGATCAAACGCGTAAAATTTCCTCACAACGTCTGCATCAAACATTCGCTTTCCAAGCCTTTCACCTACAACTTCCAACCCAGGAAAAGCAACGTAATAAACCCTTTTCAAAACATCAGAGTCAGGTTTCTTCCCTGTTTTGAAATAATCCAGAATTGCCTGGTTATCCTCCCTAGATATAACCCCCTTAGATTGTAGATAACAACGACACCCATCGGCAAATCTCATAAAGAGGTCAAAACCGTCACCTTTCATATCCATTCGTTCATCTCTTTCCATTCCTTGAGCATATCCTTCGCTACCTTTTCTGGAATTTTTTTCACAACAAACCCTGCCTGGCACAAAACGAATTCACCCTTATTCAGAGGAAATGGAGACTTCACTCGCTTCTTCTCACCCCCAAATTCCACCAACGCTTTCCCGTCTTTGAAACTCAGAACCCTCTGCGGCTTGGATATGCACATGGTTATAAATTGACAGATGGGAATAAATTATTTATGAAGACTGTGATATGTGGGGTTGGGAATAGGATGCGGGGAGATGATGCCGCAGGTCCCATGGTCATAGATGAGCTTAAGAAAACACTCAAGGATAATAACATTCTTCTTCTCGACTGTGAGCATTTCCCTGAAAATTTCCTGAAAAGAATCCTAGATTTCAAGCCTGAAAAACTCATATTGGTGGATACTGCTGATATGGGAGATAAGCCAGGAACTTTCAGAAAAATAGATCTTGATTCTGTAAAGAAGCAAGCGTTATCAACCCACAAGCTTCCTCTCACACTTTTGGTTAATTATCTCAGATCGAAAATAGATTTCAAACTCGTTTTTCTTGGCATCCAACCAAAACAGAGGGGGTTTGACGAGCAGGTTTCGGGTGAATGTAAAAGAGCAGTAAAGAATATCAGCAAAGAAATAACTGAAATGGTAAAATAATTCACTTCTCGGGTTTGGGTTTTTTGTGAATGGTTATCAGCCTACTTTTCTTTCTTTCCGCGTGCTCGAAATCCATTACCATCGTTATCGCGTTCTTCCTAACCATGTACTTGCAGACTTCTTCGCACTGGGAACAGAAGAGACATCTTCCCATGTCATATCTCCATGCCCTACCAACTTCAACCTCTATTGCTCCAGAAGGGCAATACTTATCACACATACCACAGTATATACACTTGTTCTTGTCATGTTCAACCCTTCCCCTCAGACCTTCAGGGATGATGGGTTTTACCTTTGGATACTTCTGAGTGAATGGCCTCTTGAATACATTCTTTAATGCTTCACCTGTCAACCTCATAATATCAACACAACCCTAACCAGATCAATCAATGCAACGAAACCGAAAAACCATGTGAACTTCAGAATCTGGTCTATCCTGAACCTCGCCACAAGAACCCTTGCAAGGGTGATAATGAATAGGAGGACAAGACTCTTCACAATGAACATTAGTATATCAGCAGAGCCTCCGAAGAAAAGGGCGATTCCGAGGGAGATCAGGACGAACAGTTTAATCATGTGGGCAAGTTCTATCATGGCGAGTCTGGTTCCTGTATATTCTGTTGAATAACCGGAAACAATCTCCTGGTGGGCTCCTGGTGTGTGGAATGGAGGAACCTCAACCTTCGCAAGAATTGAGACGAAGTATGCTATTGCTGCGAAGGGGAACGTGAATCCAAACCACCCGTAATGTACCTGGAGGGTGTTTATCAGGAAAGGAGACAATATCCCTGCTGCAACAACCGGAACGAGGATGGAGACTATGAACGGGAATTCATACCCAATCATTTGAATGAGACCCCTCATTGATCCCACAACACCGTAGGGGTTGGAGCTAGAGAAACCCGAGAGATAAACCGCAAGGGAACCGAACGCGAGGAAGTATATTAAGACCACAATGTCTCCGGTGAATGAAAGGGGAACGATGCCAGCGATGGGTGTAAGCAGTCCAGCTATCAAAACCGAGGTTATCGCAATAAAAGGCCAGAATGTGAATCCTGCCTTCGCTTGTTCAGGATTCAGATCCTCCTTTCCCACAAGCTTTATGAAATCCAAAATCGGCTGCCATATAGGAGGACCTATTCTGCTCTGCATCCTTGCAGCGACTTTCCTTAAAATTCCGTAGTAAATCATACTGGCAAGGACCAGGAATACAAACCCAGGATATATCAGAATTTCAAATATCATTTTAACCTCCTTTCACCCAGTTTCTTCAGATATGTCTCATCCACTGTCTTCTTCTCTCCAGATTTTGTGTCTATCAGGGTCATTCGATCTGTGCACGAGAAGCATGGGTCTATCGATGCAACTATCGCTGGTAGATCAGCCAGCTGCTGCTCCTTGAGTATGATGGGAAGTGAGTAGATGATGTTCACAAAGCTAGGTGTTCTTATTCTCATCCTCTCAGGTCTGTCTGTTCCGTTTGACATTGCATAGTAAACGAGCTCCCCTCTTGGAGCCTCCGTGATAGCAATGGCCTCTGCTTTTGGTATAACTAAGGGAACCTTTGTTTTTATCTCCCTGTCCAGACTCGGGAGTTTTTTCAGACACTGTCTTAGTATCTTGATGCTCTGGAAAATCTCCAGAACCTTTACCATAACCCTTGACTGAGAGTCTTCGGCCTTTTCAACAATAACCTTCCAGTCCAGATCATCATATTTCAGGTATGGTGTATCCCTCCTAACATCTATCTTCAGACCGGAAGCCCTTGCGACCGGACCAACAATGGAAAACCTCTCAACGTCTTTCTTCGGCAAAATCCCGAGACCCCTTGTCCTGGCGATTATGGTCCTGTCCCTTAGGAAAACCTTTCTGTAGTATTCTGTTCTCTTCTCTAGATGATTGAGTTTCTTGAGCATACTCGGAATTATATGATTGGGGACGTCTCTTCTCACACCACCCACAGTGGGCATTGCGTAGTTAACCCTGTTCCCGGATACCTGCTCGAGCATATCCATTGAGAACTCCCTGTCCTTCCAGGCATACATGAAAGCAGTGTCCATTCCAATCTCATAGCCAACAACACCAAGGAATAGGAAATGGGAATGAAGCCTCTCCAGTTCGAGAACCATCGTCCTAATATATTTCGCTCTCTCTGGTATGTTCACATCGAGTAGATTCTCAATGCATTGGCAATAGGTCATGGAATGGATGCCAGAGCATATCCCACATATCCTCTCAGACAAGTATATGTTCTGCAGGTAATTCCTCCTCTGCATGAGCTCCTCTATCCCCCTATGCAGGTAACCTACATTTATGTCAACATCGACTATTGTTTCCCCATCCAGGTAAACGTTTAAATTCTCTGCTTCTACGTACATTGGGTGCTGCGGACCAATCGGTAAAGAGTAGGTCACTCGCTCTTCTTTCACCTTTTCCATTTTCTTCTCCTCTTTCATTTTATCCATTTTGAATACCAGTTAGCTACCTTCGGGTTTTTTGGAAGGTCGTAGTAGGGAACATAAGGTTTTATGTCAAGTACAGGACTGTTGTTTATGGCATCGAGTCCCTTGACCACGAGCTTGTTGTTTTTCACATTCAGCAGCTCAACGAGCCTAAGTACAAGGTGGTTGGGTCTGTACTGGGACCTGGAGGCAAACACACCAATCTTTGGAAGATCCCTCATTTCTGGTGGCCCTGGACGGGTCTTGATTTCAACCCTTCCTGTCCTCTCAAGCCCATAGATTACCCATATGTGCGAAAATTCCTTTAATCCCTTTAGGGCAGGCCTAAGATCGTTCCTCAATACGATTTCTGACTCTATGTCCAGATGCATATCATCCTCATATGCTATTTCAATCTCCTTCAAATCCCTGAACATTGAGGCAACCTTTCCTATCGGCCTTATCTCATCCCTTCTTTTCATACTCCTTCCTTGCATTTTTCATTAGCGGAGTTTTTGGAGACTCCTTACTCAACAAAACACCTCTGAGATTCGGGTTCCCATGAAAGTTTACCCCGAACATTTCGAAGCACTCTCTCTCATACAGTTCAGCCCCAGGAAACTGCTTCACAATACTATTTATCATCGGTTTTTTTCTGTCAATTTTGGTTTTGATACTTAGGATTTTCTCATCATACGTGAAATGGTAAATAAGCTCGATACTCTTTCCATTGTCATAACCGGTTATTGCGGATATGTGCTCTATATCTTTTGCCTTCAACCTGAGGATGGTTTTTCCAAAATCCTTCTGGGAAACCTCCACGATGAAGGAGTTTCCCTGCTTTTTGTAAAGCTTTCCTAGACTCTTGGCGAACAACATTCTTCCACCTTCATATCCTATACTTCTCCCTCCACACATCCAATGCTTTTATCAAACCTTGCAGGATTGCCTCGGGTTTTGGAGGACACCCTGGAACGTAGACATCAACAGGCATTATCCTGTCCAGGGGACCCGAGATGTTGTAGGAGTCATGGAAGACCCCCTTAGAGATTGCGCATGATCCAACCGCGAGTACAACCTTGGGCTCCGGAGTCTGATCATAGATTCTTCCCAACCTAGATTCGATTTTCTTAGTTACTGCCCCGCTTATTATCAGAACATCAGAATGTCTGGGGTTTGCCTTGCTCAGACCACCAAATCTTTCTATATCATATCTGGGAGTCAGGACAGCAAACGTCTCTATCGCGCATCCATTACAGCCTCCTGTATCTAGGTGCAGAACCCAGGGAGACTTTCTCCTAGCATAGCACACTATCCTTTCCCCAAACCTTCTAAACACCATACCATCACCATAATATTGAGAGTACGATCACAATGAAAACCAAACCCAGCATTATCCACACTAGATAATCCGAGAGGCTTCCTGTGTGCATTCTCTTCAACCACCCTATCCTTAGGGATCTTACAAACACCTTGTAAAACGAATCCTGCGGAACATTCAGATGCTCTGGCGGGATGTCCTCACCACACGCGTATATCTTCTGCTCCTTTCTCTTGCTGGGTTTCTTTCCCATTATATATATCGCCAGGAAAACTACCAACAATACCAAAAACATCACTATTATGTTCTGCATTATCAATACCTTGTCCACACCATCACCTCAAACTCCTTGTCTACCATAGCAACACCTTCATTATGTAGGGAACATTTGTGAAACTCTCAACCACAATGCTTGAGATCCTTATACCCGCCCAGGGGAGAAGACCGAAAAAGATGCAGACCCCCGCGAGTATTACTATTGGAATGAGCATGAAGTGTGAGATTCTGTTGGCCTTGATCTTCACAGTCCTAAGGAAGATTAGTGAATATGCTTTCAATCCGTAGAACAACGCAAGGATAGAGGCCAGAACAGCGAAGACCATAAATATGGGGTTGGCCTGGAGTGTTGCAATGTATATGAGCCACTTGCTCGAGAAACCATTCAATAAGGGAACACCGGCATTCGCCAGAATACCGATAAGGAAGGCATAGTTAAGAATCGGGCTGAACTTCGCGAATCCTCCGAGTTTTGCCATGTCAGAGGTCCCGCTCTCATGGATTATAACACCCGCACAGAAAAATAACAGAGCCTCTAGGGCAACGATGTTAAAGAGATGGAAAACAGCTGCTGTGTAACCTAATGGACTCAAAATAGCGATACCGAAGGCAAGTAGAACAAAACCCGCCTGGGATATAGAGGAGTATGCAAGCAGCCTGAGGAGATCGTTTTGCTGCAAAGCCATGACCGCTCCAATTATCATTGTCACCACTCCAATCAACGCTATCAATGTGTAAATCAGAAACGAGTTTATGGAGAAAACCGTGAGTAACATTCTAAACACCGTATAAATTCCAACAGAAGTTGAGGCAGTTGCAAACAACGCGCCTATCGGGGCGGGTGTTGCGGATATCACATCGGCTTTCCATGCATGGAACGGGAACATGGCAACCTTCAATCCAAACCCCGTGAGCAAAAGGCCTAGGGAAAGAGGAAGGACAAAACTCGATATCTCTGGGATTTTTGTTGCAATATCCGCCATGTTAAGGGTTCCTGTCAGGCCGTACAAAAACGCAACGCCAAAGAGTATGAGTGACGTCGCAAGGGAGCCCTGTATCAGATACTTTATCGATCCCTCTATTGCATTGGCGTTCCTGTAGTAGGAGGTCAGGGCATAGGCAGACAAGGAGAATATCTCAAAGAAAACAAAGAGGTTGAACATGTCTCCTGTGTGAACAGCCCCAAGCATTCCTGCCAGGAATAGGCAGAGCAGGGAGTAGTACTTGGTTCTCTTATCCTTTATG
>CP070801.1:17201-21868 GCA_020343575.1 Candidatus Aenigmatarchaeota archaeon | reverse complement strand
TTGGTGGATGTGTTGTTGTTGGATATGGTTCGTATGATACTATGTTTGGTTTTACAAAGATTTTTGATTTAGATTTCATCTCTTTAAAATATCTTTTCATTATATCTTCTGCAAAACCTACTCTGTCTTGGGTTTTCTTTACATGAATTTCAGACTCCATAGAACTTTTTATTACTTTCAATCTTAAAATTACTTTATGGTATTTGATAACCCCGCGATAGGCAAGGTTCTTGAGAAATCCGGATTCGGGGAACTGAACCCTGTCCAGAGAAAGGCGTTAAATAAGGGGCTGCTTGATAAAAACAACATGGTAATAGCCGCTCCAACTGCTTCAGGCAAAACCCTGGTGGCTGAGATAGCTGCCCTGGATACTATAAAAGAGAATAAAAAGGTCGTTTATATAGTTCCCTTGCGGGCTTTGGCGACAGAGAAATATCAGGAATTCAAGGAGAAGTATGAGCCCTTGGGAATAAGGATTGCTATAAGTATCGGGGACCTGGATTCGAGTGATCCCTGGCTGGCGAATTACGATCTGATTATAGTCACATCAGAGAAATTTGATTCCCTTCTTAGGCATGGGATAAACTGGGTGGAATCCATCGGACTGGTTGTTGCTGACGAGATTCATCTTCTCAATGACCCTGGAAGGGGTCCAACCCTCGAGGTCGTCCTGACCAGGCTGAGGCAGTTCGCAGACCCGAAAATCCTAGCGCTGTCAGCAACTATCTATAATTATGACGAACTATCTGAATGGCTTAATGCAAAATCCGTTAAATCTGATTACAGGCCTGTTAAGCTTTACAGGGGAATATGTTTTGACAACAAAATTGATTTTATACCAAAGAAATCACTTAAGATGAAGCCAGACGAAGCTAATCTGAAGGGACTGATAGAGCAGGTCCTCGCAAAAAAGAAACAGGCGTTAGTTTTCATCTCAACCATGAGGGGGGCAGAATCCGCTGCAGAGAAGATAGCGAAAACTGTAAAGGACAAACTCAGTCCTGAGGAGAAAAAGAAACTGAACAAGGTTTCTGAGAAGATCCTCGGTGTCCTGGGTCACCCAACTATTCAGTGCCACAGACTTTCTGGCTGTGTCAAGGATGGTGTTGCATTCCACCATGCGGGTCTGACAAACAAGCAGAGGAACCTGATTGAGGAATCCTTCAAATCAGGATTGATAAAGGCTATAACAGCGACCCCCACTCTCGCGGCTGGTATAAACCTTCCTTCATGGAGGGTCATAGTCAAGGATTTGAAGAGGTTTGATTCTGGTAGTGGAATGGACTACATACCTGTTCTTGAAATCCAGCAGATGATGGGTAGAGCAGGCAGGCCTAAGTACGACAGTGAGGGTGAGGCGATACTCCTTGCAAACAACAAAAGGGATGCTGGATATGCATGGGATAACTACATAAGAGGAGACCCTGAAAGAATCGCTTCAAAACTCGGCATGGAGCCCGTCCTGAGGACGCATGTCCTTTCCCTGATAGCCTCTGGTGTCACACCAACGAGGGAGGATCTTTTCAATTTCTTCTCAAAGACCTTCTACGCATACCAGTATAAGGACATGGGAAACATCAAGAAAATTCTGGAAAGGATTATATCCCTGCTGGAGGAGTTCAGATTCATAACAACCGGAGAAACAGGAGAGGAGGGACCGTTCAAATCCGGCACGAACCTTCTTGAGGAGCAAAAAGCAGAACTAAAACCCACAAGGATTGGAAAGAGGGTTTCAGAGCTCTACATAGATCCCCTGACTGCAAACCATCTGATCGAGGGTCTGGGTGTTGCAATGGAGAGGAGAACAAGTGAGTTCGGGTATCTGCAGATGATTTCCAACACACTGGAAATGATGCCCTTGCCTAACATAAGGAAATCAGATATGGAGGACCTAAACGAAATAGTTGTGAAAGAGGAGAAGAATCTTATTCAGAAACCCCCGAATCCCTGGGATATTGAATATGATGATTTCCTTCGCTCCCTCAAAACCGCGTTGCTTCTAAGAGAGTGGTGCGAGGAAGCAGGAGAGGATCAGATTCTGGATAGATTCGCTGTCACACCTGGTGAATTGAGAGTAAGGTTGAACAACACTGACTGGCTTTTATACGCAACACAGGAACTCGGTCTTCTGCTGGGTTATATGGATATTTTGAAGGATATCAGAAAGGCGAGGTTAAGGATAAAGTATGGGGTAAGGAAGGAACTGCTTCCTCTGGTCAAGCTCAGGGGAATAGGAAGGGTGAAGGCAAGGCTGCTTTACAACTCCGGACTGAGGAGTCTGGATTCCCTGAGGAAAATCCCACTTACCAGCCTGGAAAGAATAATCGGTCCCAAGACAGCGAGGCAGGTAAAGCAGCAGTTGGGGTGATTTGAATGATAATAAACAAAACCAAGGATACGATCCTTGCGAGGGAGATGGAGATTGCTGACAACTCTGGAAAGAGAGCCAGGGGTCTGATGTTCAGGGATTCCCTGCCGGAAAATCAAGCCCTACTAATGGTTTTTCCCAGGAAGGGTAACCATAAAATATGGTTGTTTGGGATGAAGTTCCCCTTGGACCTGGTTTTTCTTGATTCAAGTAAGAGGGTCATAGAAATTCACGAGAATGTCAGACCCATGAATCTCAGTCCCAAAACCTGGAAAACCTACTGCTCGGGAAAGCATGCCAAGTATGTACTGGAACTGATTCCTGGGACTGTAAAGAAAACAAGAACAGTGCCCGGGGACTTGCTGGATTTTTTGATTTAAGGAGAGTAATCCCCATACCAAAGATAGTGCGGTCTCGGGTTGCTGAACCCTCTCCATGCAGCTGCTGCACCTTTCGCTTTTTCGTATACTATGCTACGCATAACCTCAGTTGGAAGTCTCCCTTCTAGTGCCATCTCTATAGGTTCAAGTACAAAATCAGTAGGTATGTATGTAAGTACTGGCTTCTTGAGAACCCATTCTAACCACATTCTTCCTGAACGTGGTGATTCGTCTCCCAATAACGCTCCAAGATGATACCAGAAACCACTTGTGCTAACAGGTCTTTTATAAATCTTTACTTTCTTAGGATCTACCTGCAAATCTGCTGGCAGTGCAGCTTCCATAGCAAATTGTCTAGGTCCATACTGGTTGGCCAGCCATGAATCATCCTTTACTGCCCACCTATGTGCTCTCTGTGGTTCATCAACGAAATAATCACTATAATCAAAAAGGGTCGCTACATTTAGAACAGGAGGCCCATCCTTAGTATCAAAAAGTCCTTGTATTCTATTTCTGAACGGAAGATTAGGATCTTCATATGGAGAAATACTATTAGCATCAACATAATCTATATGCTCTCTTAACAGGTTTTCCTCTGGTATTTCTCCCCCGCTAAGGTATATAACATACTCCTTTGGATCACCTACTTTATCATAAACATAAAGATATTCTAAATCACTTGCACCTTCAGCAGCAGACAGGTGACGCCTTAAGGCTGGCATTATTTGATAGGGAGCGTTGTGGGAATACTGCTCAAGGTCGGTTCTTAACATGGTTACAAAAGCACCACCCACATTCTCTATAAAACCATGCCTTTCTTCAGGTATAGGCATTCCACTCTCAATAGACCCGAATACATTGGCTCCAAGTTGAGCAACAAGGGGTTTCCACATTTCTATAGGGTTTCCAAAATCAGTATACGCTTTCCAAGCCTTTCCTACTTTATTCCTCCACCTCTTGTAAGGATTCTTGGTTTTTTCCTCTCCAGCAGGCATGAATCCAACACGACTCTTGTATTTTGGTCTGGTGATTATTGTAGGTGATTGGTTCTCACTGACCTGAACTACATCAGGCACGTCTTCTAAAGCTACTCCTACAGGCAGTTTTCCTCTATCGTCACCATGATGGATACTTCTTTTTTCTCCTATAATTATAGGATCGTACAAAGAGTATTTTTTTCTAGTTTCCCAACTTTCCCAGTCACCTATTCTTTCAGGCATTCTAATCCCTCACCCTCTCAAATGCATACTCTCTTGGAACTTGTTTGAGTCCAAGGATTACGCTTAGTGGTTCCTCAAGTACATCGACGGATTCCCTGTATTTTTCTACCTTGTCCTTTATGTAACTCTTTATTTTCTTTGAGAATCCTGTATTGTCTCCATGTTTCAGTCTCATCTTGTGCACTGTAAGACCAATCAGATAAGGTAAGTAGTGTCCACTTTCCCTTAAACCTTCCAGATACTCTTTCTCCAGCACAGAGTGTTCCCACTCGCTTTTCGGTTCGTGAAGGGCTTCTACATTGACTTCGTGGTAAAGAATGTAATCCTTAAGGCCCTCTGCAACTGTCTTGTATTCATCATACTTTGACCTGCATTTTCTATAGACTTTGCTAAGAACATTACCGAATCCCGGAACGGTTATCCTTTTCTTATCAAATTCTGTCATTCCGATATGCTTACTATCAACTCTGCTTTCATCTTCCAGAACTTCTACCTCATACAATTCCTTTGCTGGATCTTTTTTCGCCATACCACCACCTACAGGTCGTCCAGGTCATCGAATCTGAAGTCGTCATAAAGACCCTTCTCGACCCTCTTCATCCTTTTCAGGACCATTTCCATCTCTTTCTCACCCATATATGTCACTATTAATTAGTGACAAATATGTATTTAAATACTTTTCTATACCCCAGTATATAC
>CP070801.1:10897-17101 GCA_020343575.1 Candidatus Aenigmatarchaeota archaeon | reverse complement strand
TCGAGTCTTTCTGCAAACTCCATACGTCCTCCTTTGGAATCAGTCCAGCAACGAAACCGTTTAAAACTTCCTGTGTAACACGTACCTGAGTTCTGCCCTCATCATCTCCATTGCAGTGACGTGTTTCTTTCCCATGCTATCCACGAACTCTCCTTCCTCGGGTTCTACAACATTGCCTATCTTTTCCTTTAGGATTCTATCTCTTAGTTCCATGAGAATATATATTTGTCCCACTACTATATAAATCTTTCGGTTGTAGAGTATAGATTTTTATATTACAGTATAAAGATATGAATAAAACTTTAATTAATGGTTATTTCCTACTTAGAAGAACTTTAGGCCCTCGGCTGCCTCGTCTTCTGATTTGGCATCTGTTGTTCTTACGGGCTCGTACTGCTGACCCTGCTGTCCTTGGTAAGGATAGGGTCTCACTTCTGGGGGTTTCTTCCTTGCTCCCAGGTCATCGTAGAAGATCCTTGAGAACTTCTCAGCGCATGCCCTGCAGCTGAATATCGCCCTGAACATTATCTTAATAGGATCTGTGTTCTCCAGAACCTTGATGAGCTCTTCGTCAGTTAGATACGCTCCTCCACCACACTTCGGACACTCCATAAAATCAACCTGTAATATAGTTGGTTTTGAATCAATTTAAAGATATTGAGAGGTTCTTTCCAGAACATTCCTTGTTATGGTGTGTCTTCTTTCAGGGCTTGTAGAACCAAAACTAACCGGGGTCTTTGTGAAGTTGGCTAAATCAATCAGATATTCTTTCATACCCTCATGCATAGAATCAAAACCATCCCTTACCATCCTTTCTTTATCCTCTTCACCGATAGTTTCCCACCCGTACTTTTTTTCACTATATTCAGGCACCAAAATTCCGTCTTCATTTACATATTTTATAGCAACCTTGAACTCTATGTCACCGAGAACATCCATCTTTGTGATTGCCCAAGACTGGATAGAATTTATGTCTCTGGAATGCAGCAACATAACGAAATCCGGGTAACCAACCCTTCTGGGCCTTACAGTGGTTGTTCCATATTCTACTCCTCTCAGACGTATGGCTTTTCCTAGAAGGTAATCGTCTCCTGAGGCAATCATTTTTTTTATTTCATCTTCTGTGAACTTATCTCCCTGTCTTTCCTTTTTAAATTCCTCACTCTCAGGATCTCCCAGTTCAGTTGGGACTGGGCCGTTACCAACCCTTGTTACGTATGCTTTTGCTACACCAATAATATAATCTACATCCGATGGTCCTATACCAGAACCAGTGCAAGCGTTACCGGCAGTGGAGTTTGATGACGTGACGAATGGGTAGGTTCCATGGTCTATATCGAGATACGTCCCTTGCGCTCCCTCAAAAATGACACTCAATCCTTCGTTCATGAAATCTTTTAGCAGCCTTGGTGTGTCTGAAACATATTTTCCTAGTCTTTTACCATACCCTGCATATTCCTTTGCAAGTTCTTTGGGATCAAACGGTTCCTATCCATACTTGAATTCAAGTAGGAAGTTTTTATCCTCCAGTGCAGCTTCTATCTTCTCGCACAACTCATCTTCACTAAGGAGCAGGTCCTCAACCCTTATTCCTCTCCTTGCGGATTTATCCTCATATGCAGGTCCTACTCCCCTTTTGGTTGTTCCTATTTTTTTACCCCCTATTCCATCAAATATTTCGTGATAGGGAAATATCACATGGGCCTTTGAACTCAAGCACAACTTATCAGTGCTTATTCCTCTTTTTTCTAAACCCTCAATCTCATCTATCAGGATCTTTGGATTAACCGCAAGACCGTTGCCTATTATGCACTCCTTGCCAGAAACTATACCAGATGGTATGTGATGGAGTTTGTAGGTTTCATCCCTGACCTTAACAGTGTGCCCTGCGTTGTGAGCTCCATTATATCTGACATCAACATCATACTTGACATTAAGAGGATAAGCAACATCAGGAATAACAACAAGGGAACCATGTGATAACAAATCCACTATCTTTCCCTTGCCCTCATCGCCCCACTGGGCTCCAACTATAACTACGTTTGTCATACTAAACCTCAATCACCTATAATATCTAAACTGTGTGGGCGAGCAGTTTCCTTAGACCTCTCGGAAAGCCTTGTTAGAACAGCCTTGCTTCTGTATGTCTTCAGGTCGGGTGCTCCAACATGATAAGCTGCCTCTTGAAGTGTTCTTGTATAACCTTCAACGCCGGGTTTGAATCTCCCTCTATATATTAGCAATCCGCTGATACCTTGGAGTGTTGTTCTGCTGTCTTTTGAAAGCGGGGTTGTATATCTTTTCATATCACCTGTTGTTTCCATTGCTTCCTGGGACGCCTCTCCGTAAATTCTGGTTTTAACAATGCTATCCTCGTTCATCTTATCCTTTGCAAGCACGTTTCCGTTTTTGTCTATCCATTCTCCTTCGGATTCAAAAAAGCAGCCAAAGAGGTTTGCTCCCATTATGGCATCAGCGAAAACCAGTGCCACGTTTATGTTATCTGTTCCTTTCAATCCCCCATCTGCTATTAGGGAAATGTATATCCCTTTTCTAAGATAATAATCATCCCTCCTCCACGCCATTTCGACCAGTGAATCGAATGGTGGGGCACCTACTCCAAGAACCTGGTTGGTGGTGCATGTGGAACCTGGACCCATTCCTGATTTAACTGCCTTAGCACCCGCTTCAACAAGGTAATCAAATGCCTCAGGTGTCACTACGTTGCCCCCGCATATGGGAGGATAGTCCTTGCCCATCTCATTGTACCTTTTAATAATTTTAGCATGTTTCTCTATAACCTCCCTTGAGAATGGCTTGTGTGCGTCAGAGGTGTCAATGAATATAATATCAGCTCCAGCATCGATCAGTGCCTCTGCTCTTTTCTCCCATCCCTTGTGGGTATCTATCGCAGCACCAACCTTATAGTCATCAGTGGTTTGAAGAAAAACCAGTCTGTCAAGTCTGCCAACCTCGTCAATTACAGGTACAAATCTGATATTATCTTTGGAATTGGAATATTTTTCTTTAAGATATTTTTTTATCTGATTATCAGTCATATCAGTTGTGCATACATCCATCGGCTTTCTCTTTCCCCTGGCCCTGTAGTACTGCATAACCCTTTTTATAGGTATACTGACATCCATGTTGTCGTGTTTTGATGGTATGTATTGGAACATTCCAACAAAATCGGCTTTTCTTGTGACAACAGGTATGTTGCTATGGCCTCTTCTCCTTGCTTTTGCAATAGCAACAGCGAGGGTGTCAGTATCGCGTACTGTTGTTGGATCACTCTCAGATTCTATATCACCCTTCTTTACGGCATTGCCTTTAACATACCTTACTATATCAGCTTCCCTTTCAATGGTGAGACCTCTTGGAGCCACACCCATCATGCCCAATTTTCCTGCTGCAAGCGCAAGATCTTTTCCAGTAACAGAACGCATTGCGGCAGTAAGAAAAGGTATCTGTAGTTCAACTCCTGCCAGGTCTGTAGAAATATCAACCTCTTCTGGAGTAAACTTCTCATCATCAATTGGGGCTCCTGGCTGAATAAGAAAATCATCCCATGTTGTTCCTATGTAATCTCCTCTTATCTCTGCCATTAGAAATCACTTGAGAAACAATTGCTGCGAAATTTTTTAAGGCTTTGGGTTCAAGCCCTTTCCTATTTTTTATTTTTCAGATAGATACTCAGGAAATCTTTCTTTTCCCTGTATGATAATGGTTTTTCACCAATTACCATTCTGTAAATATTTTCTTCTTTAAGGTACTTTTTCATAAGCCCTCTATCACCGTCCTGAGCTGCCTTTAGAGCGTTATCGTGTGCCTTTTCCTTCCTCGATCTGAAAGTGTTGCCTAATTCTATAAAAAAATCAATACTTGGTATAGCCCATCCTGTCATACCAAATAAATAGTAACTAAATTATTTAAACCTTTTGGACGTATCCCGGGCTGGGCTCGAAAAGCATTCCTTCCCTCTTGAGCTTCTCTAGAATCTCCTCAACTTCCTCGACTCCTTCCTTCTTTGCTGCCTTTATTATGTCCTCTACCAGGAGCTCCTTCTTGGTGGCGGAGAGTTCCTCAATTATGTCAAGTATTACCCTTATCCTTGACCTCTCTGCTGAGGTTACTGCTCCTTCTGACCTGTCAACATCTATCATTCCTGTCTCAGGATCGAAACCAAGCTGCCGCAGGGAGGCTTTCATTAGCTTTATCGCCCTCTGCGCATCTTCCCTCCTTACCTCTTTCTGTAGCTGTATTTTCGCGGACGCTTGTGCAATCCTCATAAGCGCTTCCAGCTGACGAAGGGTTATGGGAACCGGGGCTGATGCTCCCTCAGCCTTTTTCCTGGTCTTTATGTAAAAGTTTTTCAGCAACTTCCCAACCTCTGGAACGATTTTGGGTGCGCAGTGCTCCCTTGTGTATGCAATGTATTTCCTTATGAAGTCTGGTTCTATTTTTGGTTTGGATTCTTCGTAATCCTCGTCTTCCCTTGTTTTTATCACATGCTCTGCCATGAGCTTGTCCTGCTCTGCATCAGGTATATCCCTCATTGCGAACTTCAGATCGAACCTTGTAAGCAGGGTATCTGGGACGGTTATCTGTTTTGATATGGGAACGTAAGGATCGAATCTTGAGAACTTGGGATTTCCGCCTGCGAGGACAGCTGTCCTGGCTGGAAGAGTCGCCACTATGCTTGCCTTTGCAATTGATATCGTTCCCTGCTCAAGTGCCTCATGCATAGCAACCTGGTCCTCTACTGTCATCTTCTCGAACTCGTCCACAGCAAGCAGACCCTTGTTCGTCAAAACCAGGGCTCCTGCCTCCAAGACCCATCCGCCCATGAACTGCTCATCCTTTGTGACAGTTGCTGTCAACCCCGCGCCCGTGACACCCTTTCCTGAGACGTATCTTCCACGGGGAACAATATCAGGAACGAGCTTCAGAAGCTGGGATTTTCCAGATGCGGGATCCCCTATGAGCAGGATATGAATGTCTCCTCTTATATGTGTCCTGTCCTTCAGTTCAGCAGGCACACCACCGAACAGCTGCATCAGAATGGATTCCTTTATCTCCCTCAGTCCATATAGGGACGGGGCAAGAGAATCAACAAGTAGATCGTAAATCTTGGGGTCCTTTGCAAGTTTCTTTATCTTTTCCTCATCCTCCTTGGTTATCTCCAGGTGCTCCCACCCTATATCCACTGGTTCAATATGGTTCGCATCCACATAGAAATCGAGCTTCGCGGTCTGGAATTTCCCTCGGGGAATCTCCTTCAGTGTTCCGGTTATCTTTATCCTGTTACCGGGATCAGTGAGTCTCCTACCCTCTGGAGAAACAAGGTCTTCTGTGAGCATGATCGTAACCTGTGAAGGTCTGTCTCCCTCTGTCAGTTCGAATGGCTCTTCGATGGTAATCCACCTCGTGTCTATCATTTGTTCATCAACCTTCTTGAAATCCCTTTTGTTCCCACATTTACATTCAAACATCTTGGGTATGATACCACCACTTCTTTCCCTGCTTGTTGTTTCCCCACAATCAGGACATTCCCACACCACCCTCATGATCTCGGGTCTTATCTCTGATGCCCTTCTGACAGTCCCCTCAACCGCGAGGAATTTCCTCATGTGCTTCGATCGAAGGTTCCTTATGTTAATGGGCTCCGGAAGGTTCATGAACCTTATATTTACTGGACCAGGGAGTTCGGTCTGCTTGACTGCCTCCTCAACTATCTCAAAGAAATCCTCAGGGTTACTTAGAAGGAATTCCCCAAGCTCAGGGGAATACTTGTCAAGGATCTTGAAATCTACTTCCAGCGCCTTCTCCTCAGTCGCTGCCCTGACCGCTTCCTTGTAGTACTTCTTGTGGAGAAACTCCTTGAATCTGGCGATGAATTCGCTTCTCCTTTCTTCTCTTTTCTCCTTTTTGGCTTCTTTCTTGGCCATGACCAAACCTCGATAAAATTAATCTGGAATGAATAATTAAATTTAAGATATAAAAATCTGAGGTATGGAAATTTTAATATGGGAAATATTCGTGATATTGAAGCATTGATAGATGTAGCAGAAGCAATAGAAGAAACAGATCGTAATGGTGCGTTTTTTAGGTATGAAACAGCTGAAAGAGAATTAAGAAAGCATTATTTTCTTCTAACGGGTTCAAACATAGAAGATAGCAGTTATGAAGTTGCTGAAGTTTATA
>CP070801.1:7357-10797 GCA_020343575.1 Candidatus Aenigmatarchaeota archaeon | reverse complement strand
TCTGCTTGCCCTGTAAACGGTTTGAGGTGCTCCAACCTACCTCCTCTAGACCGTACATTCGATCCCCTGTGAGTTCTTCTATTTCCTCTAGGTGTTGCTTTATTTCAATGGGGTTTCTATCGAAGATGAATCCCGGGTTGTATATGTAAAGGGTGAAATCGTCAAAGTCCCCGATACTCAGGTTGTGGTATACCCAGAAGGCGTTGTTGTTCTTCATGTCATGATACGCAAATATAGTTCCGACGGGAAGATCCGGGTAGTTTTCTTTTATGGATCCGTAGACCTGCTGGTAAAGAGACTTGAAGGCTTCCAGGTCATCAGGATGCATTTGAAGGTAGATGTCTACCTCGTTTCCTATCTCCACATATGTGATTACGTACTTGTAGCGCTCTATGTAATCGAGAACGAAATCGGTGAAGCGTGAGACGAGTTCGGGGTCATCAAATTTCGTGAACGTGAGATCTTCTGGAAGCTCACCAACAACAGAGGTATGGATTATGTTGAAAACAAGAGAAATCTCCAGTCCCTTTGAACGGATGAAGTTCATCATGTAGTCAGGGACAATCCAGTCCCTTGTTCCTTCGGATGTTTCTACCTGACCCCATACCTGATAATAATGTGTTATCTGGATTCCAGAGTTCCTTGCTATGTTGAAGGCGTTTGCGAAATCCTTGTAGTCAGTGGTTGTGTTTGCCGGGCTTATCACCATACCCAGCTTCTTGTTTTCCCTCGAGGGAACAGTCCAGTTCTTTTCGCAGTTCATAGAATCAACAATATCCTGGAAAATATCGTCCCTGAAATTGCCTTCAAGGCAGCTGAAGATAACAAAATAAGCCTTGTCACTGCAGAACATGCCTCTAGTCTTTGAGAGGAACGTATGCCCCTCGTCTGAGGTCATTTTGTATGAAAGCGGCTCTTCAGAAACTATTGTCCAGCCGTTATCTTCAATATAGTTTTTCAGGGCTTCAAGATACCAACTGACCGGGGCTTCTGGAGCATTAAGATAGAAGGTACAGACCCTGTCAGGTCTGCTGAGGGTTATCACATTGACAGGATCCTGGTTCTGAATCTCCTCCCATTCAGGATAATCAACAGAAAATGTCTCCCTGGCCGATGGGTCATAGGAAAAATATTGAACCGAGCCAAAGTCCGGGGCCGTGCAGCCGCTTATAAGTATTACCACTATCAGAAGCATAATTAGAAAATTTCTATCCACTGTACTTCACCTCCTTCAGGTCAAGCCAGACATAGTAAACTTCTTTCCATCTCCCATTTGCCCTTTTCAGGGAGATTGTCCCTGTCTCTGGTTCAGTAATGCTCCCCACGATTCCGGTAAGCTCTGCCTCGTGTAGGAACAACCAGTTAACCATCTCAATGTCCATATTCTTTGTAAGCTCCAGAAACCTTACCAAGAACCTTGCCTGCTCTTCTTCTGAGCTTCCCTTGCTCTCGGATGATATCCATCCTATCTCTGTGAACGCGATTGGCTTGTTGCTGGTATAATGCCCCAGCCTGGTGTAATAATCATCACCTATCTCTTTTGGGTCATCGAAGTGTTTCCAGGAATAGGTTGTAACCCCGATAAGGTCAACCCTTTCATTGAAACTGTCAAACAGGTCCCACTGGTTGTTATCAATAAGATGGGAATAGGAAAAGACAACGAAAACCTTTGTTTGTGGTGAAACCTCCTTTATGGCGGAATAAGCTTCGTCAAACAAAGAAAGGTAATCATCAAGGTCTTCGGGATGAAGATAAAAGTAATCATTAATCTCGTTTCCCAGAGAGAAGTATTCGGGTTGAAACTCCCATGCGATATTTCTGGCTTCATTTATCCACATTTCCCTGAATTCAGAATCAGACAGGTCAGCGTTCACACCATCTGGAGCGTCGATAACATATTGCAGACCAGAGCCAGGAACCTCCTTCAGTGTCGCGAAGTTCAATGTAAGAACAGGTTTGAGTCCATAGACTCTGACGGCGGTTACCACTTTGTTCTGCTTCAGTTTCTCATATTGTCCTATGTTCTCACCAGTCCAGATCATGGTAACCTCTGCTATCCTTCCGGTTTCTTCATATGCATTAACCATGTTATCCCACGTGGTTTCTGGAATACTTTTTGGGTTCGGAACAACACCAATGTAAAACCCCCTTGTGTCTATAGGCAGGTCATAACCACTATGATCAACACAACCACTTGTAAGTATGATCGCAGCAAGTAGGATTAACATGATTTTTTTCATAGTTTATTTTTGTGCGAACTGGTTAAAATCCTTGCTCATGTTTTTTATATAATCAAAACAAGAAAACAGTATAAGGTGGTTTTATGAAGGATGAGCATCTCAGGAGGATGGCAAAGAGAAGGGTAGAGTTCAGAGATCATCTTTTAGTGTACATAATAGTAAACGCTATCCTTATCGGAATAAATATGTGGACAGTCCCGGGGTTCTGGTGGTTCCTTTTCCCGCTTGTTTTCTGGGGAATAGGTGTGGCATTTCACTGGAGAGAAGCCTACCACGGTGACGAAGAGGCAAGGGTAGAGAGGGAATACAGAAAGCTTAAGAGCGAAGTTAAGAGCAAACCCAAATAGATAATAAGCAAGATCAGATATGTGGTGAATGAATTATCTATATCACCCCATTTTAATATCATTTTCTTTTCTAAAAAATCTCCCTACGTATTCAACTCCCCATCCGAGAACACAAACCCCCGCAGGAATCAAAACACTTTTAACAAAATCACCATCAGTTGCTTGAGATATGATCGGAGTTGCGATTGGTGCTAATCTTGCAACTCTTCCAGAGTATTCCAAGAGATGTGGTTTTATGTCGTTTTCTTTTTCTTCTCTAACTTGTCCTACTGCAGCTATTCCTTCACCAATACCATATAAACAAAAAACCTCGTCTATAGCATATGTTAAATCACTGCCTAACGTATCTATAACTTGATTTACAGCGTAATCTTTCACCCCATTATACCAGCTAGCAGCTGCTCCTCCTGTTCCTAAAGCACTACCAACTCTAACTAAATGTCCACCATTAATGATTTTCTTACCGATTTTTTTACTCATATCAATATCTTTTACATAAAGAATTTAAGCTTTCTTATTCGTACCATTCTGCTGTAAATAGAATCTTCCCATCTAACCAGGAACAACCATTCTCTACGAAGCTGGGAGGATCGTCTCCAGTGACCTTTTTTCTTCCTGTTCCGTCCGGGTTTGTCGTATAGATATCGTAGGCATCTTCTTGGTTGTCAGTTAAGTTAATGAAGATGATTTTGTTTCCGTCAGGAGACCATTCCGGTACGAAATCAGCTGCTTCATTATTGCTGATCTCGGTTTCTGTTCCTGTACCGATGTCGTAAACGTAGAGATCATAATCGCCTATGTTTACCCCACCTGCCTGGGGCCCGGGCCCGACCAATCTTCCAAACACCACCCT
>CP070801.1:0-7257 GCA_020343575.1 Candidatus Aenigmatarchaeota archaeon | reverse complement strand
GGCCTTGGTATGGAATCAAAATCAATGGCAACATCTGAAAGGGCAGTACCATTATCAATAGCGGGTGAGCTTGATTGTAGATGGAAATTACCACCGGATGGATTGACAAACATAGGATCAAGTAACAGATCATTGGTATTTTGGGTGATTGTCCCACGGGAATCAGTATCACCACGGAAAGGGTAAGTAGTGTTAAAAACAATGTTGTAGTCACTGTCAATACTTACAGGGTAATCATGGGACCAGATATATCTTCCTATTCCAATATGTGCGGAATGAACTATGTTGATTTTGATAGTGATATTCTCGGTCGGTCCTTGCCAGTTCTGGACGAAAATACCGGCATATTCTTCATACCACGCAGGGTCTCCGTTAGGTTCAGGATATGGTATATTATAAATGGTGTTATGTAAAATTTGGACTCCATTTGCGTCAAGAACCCTAATTCCCATCCCCCTAACGTTAGCCAAGATGTTATTCACGACTATCGCTCTTTTGCCACCTGTGGTTGGCTCAGACGGATAATCATCAACGATTGAAATTCCGCATCCCCTGCTCTCCCCAGGGCTAATGTCGTGAACAAAGTTGTTGGCTACAAAAGCATCTATCCCTGAAACCCTGATAGGAGCGTCAGCACAATACAGGCACTGGATTCCAAAGACTTCATTCCCGAATACAGTGGCGTATCGGGCACTTTCCTTTATTTCGATACCATCTCCAATAACACCAGTTGTAAAGCGGTGCGGTCCAACTTTGTTATACATTATCTGGACATAATCATGGTACTCGACGGGTAGGCGTATGTCATAACCAAAGTATATCCCTTCATCACTGGCAAGACCCTGATAACCAACATTATGGATGTTGTTGTGTTGGATAATGTCATAGTTGCTCTGGAAGTGATGGGCTTCAGTAGCAATCGCAGTCGCAGCATTTTCGATTTCAATGTGATCTAAAATAATATAATCTGAAGGTGTTAAGTCACTGCAGTCAAGTTCAAAAGCAGGCCAAACTTGGTGGTTTTCTCCTGATATTGAATGCAGATAACTGACCATGACAACAGACATACAATTTGAGTGAAAGGTTTGATAATAAGGATCAAAAACAGGAGGATTGTTCTTGTCCCAGGCAGTGAAATGAACCGGTCGCAATATTGCAGCATGCAAATCACCTGGATCAGCTGCAGTCTCAGAGATAAAGCTACCTAAAGGTAAGTCTGAAGTATCAACAGTAACCGAATTACCTGAAAAACTGACGACTGCAAATGCCCCACTGTTGCCTTTACGGCTATTATATATTGTGACATAGTCGGTCGCAGGATTCAGCCCTGACATCGAGTTACTGAAAGTTACAGTTGAGCCAGAAACACCCTGTATTGGCTGGAAAGCATATAACACTTCACCACTTCTTGTAGGATAAATGCCCTGGGTGAATGTCCCCCTGAATTTCACAATGTCACCTGCACCTGGATTGCAGGACATTATGCTATTTACAGTCCTTTTTGGAGTTGAGGGGTCGAGCGCTTGAGAACAGTTGTTCGCGTCGTTCCCGATATTCGAGTCGACATAATAGGTAGGACCTGAAACGCTTACGTATTCGTAAGCCCCTATATCCGTTCCATTACCGGAGGGTATTGGGTTTCCTTCATAGTCCTGAGTTAAACCAACACCTACTCCATTATCAATAGCAAGAGAACCATTCTGAAGCTGGAAATCTGTATCTAACAGATAAGAGCCTCCTGCGTTTACAAATGCAGGGTCAGCGAATATGCTATTAGCATCATATCCAGCACTCTGCCATTCATTAAAATCATACTCATTAGGATCATCTCTATTAAGTTTCCACACAGGTAGCGTACCATTCCTCCAGAATAAGTTATAATCACTATCTGTAAGAGTTGCGGTTGCCCCCCAAACCCTGATTTGCCATTGTCCATTTTCAGCAAATATGTTATTATAAGCTTCGGCAACTATAGAATCAGCAGCAACATTAAGACCGCTTTCACTATTAAAAGCTCCGACATTATTCCAGAGTCTAATTCCAGTATGATTTGAATGGGAGCTAAACCCGTGATTACCGTTATAAGTAGAAATACAATTATGGATCAAATAATCAGGACCAATATTAATACCGTTTCCTGAACTGTGATGATCATAAAGATATCTCATAATAGAACCAGGGTCACTTGCTCCAGTATAATTTCCATGCTCCTGACCCAATGCCTTTCCGCAATATGCAATTTCTGAATGTTCAAGAATCCAAACTCCAAACAAACCTATGCCTTGAGCCGTACAATGGTGGATATAAGAATTTCTGAATGTTCCTGTTACTCCACTCAGATCTCCCCATCCTACACCACTATAACTCACCTCAACACCATCCATTAAATGTCCTGTTCCTCCCCAAAAGTTGAAAGCCGTGCCAGATGGCCATTTAGCAGTGCAATTTATAATGCTGATATTATTTGAACCTGACATAATTCTTATACTGCTTCCTCCTGCTCCCTCAAAAGCTATACCATCAAAAGTCAAATAATCGTGGTCCATGGTGTCAAACAAATTTATTCTAGCTGATACAAGGAGAGTCTGTCCAGACGGTGAACCATAAATATAAACACGATCATTTGGGTTGTCATACCAATATTCATCTGTTGCATCTAAATCAACCTTATTAGTTTCTTTATTACAGAATTCACCATCCCTTACCACAGAAGGAGGACCATATTGATAGCCTTCGATATACCAGAGACCACCCTCTTGAATCCATCCAGATTTTTCTTCAATCCCATTAATCAATGGTAAATTCCCGCTTCCATAATTTGAATGAACGAATGGGTGTCCAGGTGTTCCATAACCAGCAACATCATATGTTTCATTCCATTGTTCACCACGCTTGAAATTAACTATTGTATCTGACTGGTCTCCAGTAAGCGTTGTCTGAACTTTATTTAATGTCTGCCAGGGGCCATCACTTCCTCCCTGAAAAGTAGGGTATAGTCCATTATAAGAATCATCCCCGCCTGTAGCGTCTACATAGTAAGTCTGTGCATTTACAGAGAAGGGTAGTAAAATGAAAATAAGAATTATCGGGACAAAAATCTTCTTCATAATTAAATCTTTGCAGACAGAAGTATTAAGCTTAATGCCAGTCTTTCCTGGTCCTGAACAAGTAGAATCCAACTATCACTATTATTATAACTAAAATAACAGCCATTGCTGCAATGTCAGCTCCTATTACCAGACCCGTGGGCTGACCTTGTTCCCCTGCTGCTGGTGGACAGGCAGCTATTATACTCCAGCCTTCGGGCACATCACAAGGCGATAGGAATTCCTTACATTCACCGGTAGGACTGACTGCTGGTGTTATAACCTGTGCACAGGCCCCTTCTCCTGGCAAAACAATTTTACAGGACCATGTTTCAGTAGGTTTGTTCTCAGTGGTGTTGCAATCATTCAGATCTACACATGTTCTGGTTTGTTTATCATCAATACACTCAGACCATGCTGTGCATGACCAATCCTCAGTGCAGGATGATGGTGGAGGAGAACCAATTGTAACAAAACCTCCTGTAGGACCAGATGATGGTGGGGGAGGACACGATCCGCAGTCAGAAGGACATGATGAGCACGTTTCTCCATTATTACAGGAACCGTCCCCGCAATACGGGGCAAGTTCCCCATATAATCCATACAGGCTGAAGTGAGTCATGTTGGCCCAGACATAGTTATTATCAGTGTTCACACCTGAGTTTTCAATTACCTCCCATTCTCCTTTTGACTCATTCCAGATGTATATGCTAAGAGAACCCTCATCTATTCCAGCCCCGCTGACCTCTTCATTAGTGTAGTAGATCCTTATTACAACCCATCCAAGATTATTTTCAACCTCACCCACTACCTCTATATCTATGTACTTGCCAAGAGGGATCAAACCAAGAACAGTTTCGTTTTCAGGATTCTCTGTGTGTTTGGTTATGTTGATGAAGTTGTTAAATGTGTCTGACAATGATAATATCTCTACACTGGTGTCTGATTCGTCTACAGCGTCAATTGTGAGTGGTTGGTTTGCAGTGGTGTTAAACCATTCAGGTCCTGTATAATTAGTATACTGACAAGACTGATTGAATTCCAAGTAGTTTCCTTGGTATTCATCTGACACCAGCCCTGTATGGGCATAACAGCCATTAACATCAGAAACGCCGTCACATATCTGGATGTTGTTGGGCTGGCAGGGTCCGTATGACACACATTCCCACCCAGGCGTACAAAAATCGCATAAGTACGTGTTGTTTTCTGGAGGATTGTTGTCAGAATTCAACCCTGTCTGGGTATAGCAGCCATTCGCATCTACGTAATACCCTGTTATTGTATCATCTGTATTGCATGTCGTATTCGTTTCAACCCAGTTAGGTGTGCAGTAATCGCATGCATACGTGTTGTTCCCTGGTCGGCCTTGTAAATCGCTTGACAGGCCGGTCTTAGCAAAACAGTCATTGGAATCCATATAATACCCTGTCACAGTGTCGTCTGTCTTGCATGTTGTATTGACTTCCACCCAATTGGGTATACAGTAATCGCATACGATGGGACTGAACTCGGAATAGTCACCGTGATATTTATCAGAATCCAGCCAAGTCTGTGAGTAGCAGTTATTGTTGTCCCATACGGAGTTGCAGTATCTCTTGTCATCAGGCTGGCATACATCATAACCGTCGCATGTCCAGCTTGGTGTGCAGTAATCGCATGAGTATATTTTGTCATCTGGTCTGCTATCCCAGTCACTGGGTAGCAATGTCTTCTGATAACACATATTAGTATCATTATGAGTCACATAAATGGTGTCCTCCGGACTGCATCCAGCGGAGTGATTGACCTCGACCCAGTTTGGTGTGCAGTAATCGCAGTATTGATACTCTATGACATTCTTGTAAGGTTCGGTCTTTATGTTGCAGTCCTCATCCAGACCTGTTATTCCGCAGCACGACTCATTATTAAGGTCAAGATAGTACTTTAACCTGAATTGGTCATCTTTTAAGCTGCAATTACTCCACTCTGTGTAAAAGGGTCCCCTTATGTCCTCTGTACAGAAGTCAAACTGCTGTATGCAGATGGGTTGTGGTGTGAAAATATCGAGTTCAGTATCATAGTTACTGATGCAGAACTGTCCCAACTCTCCGATAGTGCAACCGTTACAAACAACCATCATGCTGATAATCGCTATGCTTCCACTGCTCTGTGGCGGAATGGGTGAGTCGGAGAATCTGACTCCTCCCACAATCACCCCTCCTGGAACAACCTCATTCCATAAAAACTGACTCCAAGCCTGTGTCAGAACCCCTCTGCTTACATCCTGTATCTGCAAAACACTTGTATTGTAAGTGATACTGAACCCGATTGTATCCATCTCCACCGGGTTACCGCTGATAGATACAGTGAAGGTTGCAATTGTTCCGGGTGTGGTCGAAGGGATGTTCGGTGAAACCGATATTGTCTGGGCATAAACACTGCCAGAGGCTAACAGAACCGAAACAAGCGTCACCAATATTATTATTTCTTTGTTCATATACACCAAATTAATAATAAATTTTTTAAAGGCAAAAACGAGCCAAATGTGATATATAAGCCGGCAAATATAATAATAAAGCAGTGGTGTTATGCGCTACTGTGACGAAAAGCTTGGAAAGATAAAGTCCATGCACACCTCGAACTTTATCTTCTGGATATTGGGCAAGTTCCTTCTTGGTCTGGGTGTGGGTATACTTCTACCCATGTACTTTTTTAATTTTGGGTGGATTATTGCGGGGTGGATGCTTATAGCGTTCGCCATCATACTCATGATACCAGCCATGATTGCCGCCTATGGGAAAAGAAGCAAAGTTCCCACAAAACTGAAATAAACCCCGGTGAATGGACTAGGTAATTGAACTATTTTTAGAGGTAGATTTAACATATATTTTAAATGCTTGAATGCGCTCTTAATGCTTAAAAAGCTTACTTTTTCAGATTTAGATGGTGATTGGAGTTATGACTGCCAAATACAGAGACTCGTATCATTTCATAGAAGTGTTTGAGGGTTGGGCTAAAAGAGAGACTCCAGAGAGCCAGTTGGAAATGCTTAAAACATACAGAATGAGTTTTGAAAGGGGCGAAATCGAGATGGCTGACCCCGAGAGAGCAAGGGAATACGTGGATAAAAGGATACAAGAGTTTGAAAAGAGTTTAAACCCAGCGGAAACTTAGGGTTTTAAAGATTTTTGATAAATATTTAAATGGGGTGGACAGGGTGAGCGGAACAGGCCAGTTTGATACGATTAGACTTAAGTTATACACTGAAGAATTGAAGGAATTGGGCTACATAGACCAGATTGGTTTCGACCCGGAAAGCGTCGAGGAATATCACAACACGATTTTCAAAACCGTACGTGATTCATACTATACTATCACCTCAGACGGGAGAATCTCTGGAAGACCCAGCATAGAGGGGGCAAAAATCGAGCTGATTGGCGGGATTGATCCTTACATATATTACTACTTGCATCATGATTTGGGGTGGTGTTGCAGACCAGAAAAACTTATGAGTATGGGGGAGCTGACTACCCTGATATGTAATCTCGGTCAGAAGATAGAAGAAGGGCTTTTGATGGCAATGACCATATTCACCGAAGACCCTGAAACAGGAATTATATATCCAAGGATCGGAATGATAACCTCATCGATTGATGAAATAAAACCGAAGGAGGATGAGAAAGAGGAAAAGAAGAAAGAATACATCCATTAATTTCCATTATCAAAAACTTGAAAGGGATTTTTATATAGTATCAATACCAATCATATACATGAACAACAAAATCATGGTTGTTCTGGCGATTGTCCTGGTTCTTATTGTAAGCGGATGTGCATCTGACACAAGGACGCCCCGTGATGAGCTTTTTATGTTCTTTAACAACGCCGGGAAAGCTGCCTATGTTGCGGACTTCGTGGTCTTAGGAGACGGACAGCCTATAATTAGCGGTTACAAGAAGTACTCTGACGGGCAGGGGAATTACAGGTTTGATTCTGAGAGCGAAGAAGGCCAGGCACGTACATACATCATGCAGGATAAAGGATACGTCTGCCTCAACATTGATGGGAGCTGGACCTGCGAAGAAACAGCAAGTGTTGCGCTAACGTACCTTGTAATGCCGGAACAGGCATTCGGTGAGCTAAAAAACTATGCTGACGAGCTGATAGAAGAGAGGATAGCGACCCAGAACATTGC